>CAZSTZ010000001.1:0-74284 GCA_964609515.1 uncultured bacterium
AAATTCTCGATTCAAACGCTGAATTACAGCAATAAGTTCCGAAGGAATAGACATCGCGGCAGTATTCTAATTTGACATAATTAGTAGATCATAAAAGGTGAAAAACTTTGGTGAAGGAGCGATCGCTTTTTTTATCCCCCCGTAGAACAGGCATCTTGCCCGTGTTGGGTTCCGTTTCACTCCACCCAACCTACGTTTTGACTACGTTTTGATTTTTTTTTCTGGGGGGCGATCGCTCTTATTTTAAACAGAAGAAACTGCCGTCTTAGCGCCACTAATTTCGGAGCGAATAGACTCGTTAATTGCATCCACCAACAACAAGCGATCGTTAATAGATAACTCCCTAATAAGTTTCGTTAACTCTTGCTCCGACAGAATATTTCCTCTACCTTGAGGCAATTTTCCTTCCTTCAAACTCTCTAACAAATCGTTACGAAGTGCTTCTAAAAAACCACAGTCGTTGCCAATATCCGATGCCTCATCATCATCCGCATCCTCAATTTCCTCCAGACGTTTTTGGTAAGCTTCGATTTGAAAATCGATCGCCTCAATAATAAATTGCGTTGCTTTATAAGATAGTTTCATTGTCAATTTCCTTTCTTTCAAATTGTATCGCCAACCAAAATAACCGAGACTCCCTAGCTTATCTTTTGGAAAAATGTTCCTATTTCTCTAAGGACTGCTTTATATTCCTCCATCGGCATAGCATAACTCGGAGTCCATAACCAATGATTATTGTAATCGTTAATCGGCGTTAGTGCCGAAGGAATTTCGATACCCCTTTCTAATTTCCACCAATTTTTACCTCCTCTGGGAACAGCAAATGTCGAGATACCTCCTCCCAAACCGCCGTTAACCCACACTTCCCCGTCCAGTTCGTAAGTTGCAATATCCTTTACTCCGAACGTTATCCATACGCGGAGAATTAGCATTCCCCTGTCGATATAAATCGATTGGTGTTGTTGCCATCGAGCGTTTCATATAACCGTGCTTTAGAAAGCATAGCACGAATTTCATAAAATAACAGAGCGTTTCGCTACGCTCCAAAAGCGGATGCAACATCGCTTTTTTTATCCCCCCGTAGAACAGGCAGGACAGCCTGTGTTGGGTTTCGTTTCACGAGCGCCCTACCTACGTTTTGACTACGTTTTGATTTTTTTTCTGGGGGGCGTTTCGCTACGCTCCAAAAGCGGATGCAACATCGCTTTTCTTAACAGCAGGCACCGGTGCGCACCCTACGAAAGCCGATCGCTCTCTTCTGGTTCCACATCGGGAACTTTGGTCAAAACCCGCTGAAACTTCTCCCAACTGCCGCGCTTCCCCCTCTCCTCCAAATAATCTGACTTCATCCACGCCGACACTTGAGCCGAAAGAGCGATTGCCACCAACCCATCAATAGGCATCTTCTCTCTCTCGGCCAAAGCCTCAATTTGTTTGTACAAAGAATCGGGAATTTGTACCGTTATCGGTTTCATGCTATTTCTGCTGCAATTTGCAAAAATTGTTTGGGCGACACGACTTTCTTAACAGCAGGTGCCGGTGCGCGGTGCGCACCCTACTACTGACCTCTGACCTCAAAAACCTCTGACCTCTTACCTCTTACCTCTTACCTCTGACCTCAAATATTATCTATCCCGATCGCGTCTGTTTCTTCCCTTGGGCGGTGCGAGTTCTTCCAGGAGCGATCGCGCGTTTTCCATTCCCTCCCGATCTCCTCGTTGGGTGTAAAGTTCCAGGGCAGTTTCTAGAGCGGCGATCGCCTCCGGTACTCGTTCTCTGCCTTTAAAAGCCAATCCGAGCTTGTAATGAGCCCTAGCATCTTTGGGAGCCAGTTCGACAACCCGGCGATAAGTAACGATCGCTTGCAAGAAATCCCGTTGCTCCAATTGAATATCCCCAACAGCAAGTTGAGCCTCCACCAAATCCGGTTCAACTGCCGCAGCGCGTAAATAAGCAGCCATAGCACCGCTGAGGTCGTTTTCAGCCTTAAGAAGTTCCGCAATTTCAAACTGGAGCTTTCCATTGCGAGGGTCTAACTCCCCCGCTCTTTGAAAAGCGGGCAAAGCAGCTCTAATATTGCCGGTGCCGAGCCAAGCAATTGCTAATTTTAGCTGCACGTTCGGATCGTTAGGTGCCAGTTGAACCGCTTGTTGCAGGGCATCCACCGCTTCTGGGAAACGTTGCGTTCTCAACAAAGCTAGCCCCATGGATGAATAAGCCTCCAGATTCTGAGGATCGAAATGAATAGCTACTTGGTAAGCTCTAATAGCCTCTTCGTAGTTTTCTTGTCGCAACAAAGTTACCCCCAAGCCCAGGTGAGCGTTGATATTATCGCGCTGGAGTAGGGAAGCGCGACGATAAGCGACAGAAGCTCCGGCATAATCTCCTGTTTGGGCGAGGGAGTATCCCAGGGCGTATTGGAAATGGGCGTTGTGTGGTTCGATCGCCGCCGCTTGTTGGTAGAAGTGGGCCGCCGACTGAAAATCTTCTAGCATTGCGTATAAATAAGCAATGCCCGAATAAATGCGGGGATTTTTGGCATCCAAACGGGCTGCTTGCTTGTAAAGGTCGATGGCCTGTTGGTAATTGCCCGCATCTACCTGCTCTCGCCCTTGGCCCATGAGAGCTTCGGCAGTGGGGTTGACGGCTAGCACCGTTCCACCTGATGTTTCCGTGGAACTAGCAGCTTGGGGCGTGGCTGCTAGGCAGATGGCCACCAAGAGGGTACTGGCTAAAGTTAGGGTTTTTTCGTACATGGCTGGTGTTGAACTAGAAGGTTGGTAGAAATTTTAAACCATCCGATCGACATACAACTTTTGACTTTCAACGTCGGGTTGGAGCGCCTATTAACTGCTGTCTCTGAGGATTTTTTTAGTAAGGGCCCTTGTTTTTGGCAAACTTGGCCAGGTTTGGGCCGCTGGCCCAGGGCCAGGTTTGGGCCCGAGTAGCGATTGCCCTGCCAAACCAACGCGATCGCCCTTCAATTTTGGCAACCGCTTACCAAAACCTAATTTGACAAATATGAGGTAAATTTTAGATAGCATTTTCATCTCTATATGTAAACAGAAGAGCTTGTCAATTGCTAATTAGGGAGCATCTCCTAATTATAAAAAGATGTTCTTCTCCATTCCTAATTCCCAATCCCCCATTCCCAAATAAAGTATCATGCCCCAAAAAATGAGTTCCAAAATTGTTAAAGCAAGGCGGGATTATAATACCTGGGTTGCCACGGAAACTTTAGAAGATTATGCCCTGCGTTTCGCTCCCAAATCTTTTAGAAAATGGTCTGAGTTTATTGTAGCTAATACTGCCATTGGCGGCATTTCTTTTTTAGCTTCTGAAGCCATTGGTGCTTCTTTAGCGATCGCCTACGGTTTTGCTAATTCTTTTTGGGCGATATTAGTAGTAGGAGCGATTATTTTCTTAATAGGTTTTCCCATTAGTTATTACGCCGCCAAATACAATATAGACATCGATTTATTAACGCGGGGTGCCGGTTTTGGTTACATCGGTTCTACGATTACTTCTTTAATTTATGCCAGCTTTACCTTTATCTTTTTTGCCCTAGAAGCTGCCATTATGGCTCAGGCGATCGAGCTATATTTCCACATTCCTTTACCTCTGGGTTATCTGTTTTGTTCTGTAATTATTTTGCCATTAGTATTTTTTGGAGTTACTCTAATTAACAAGCTCCAACTCTGGACTCAACCTTTGTGGATAATTTTAACGGTAATGCCCTATATTTTTGTCATTGCTAAAGAGCCAGAAGCTTTATCTAATTGGTTTAATTTTGCAGGCAATTCGCCAAGCGGTGCCGCTTTTAATCCCATGTTATTTGGGGCGGCGGCAACAGTTTGTTTTTCATTAATTCCCCAATTGGGAGAACAGGTTGACTATTTAAGATTTCTACCCGAAAAAGAAGAAAAGAATCGGTTTCAATGGTGGATAGCGGTAATTTTAGCCGGTCCTGGTTGGATTATTATCGGCGCTGCCAAACAGTTAGGCGGCGCTTTTTTAGCATCTGTAGCTATTAATAATGGAGTGCTAATTGTTAAAGCAAAAGAGCCAGTTTGGATGTATTTATCCGGGTTTAGATATGTGTTGGAAAATCCACAATTGGCGATGGCAGTAGTAGTTTTATTCGTAATAATTTCTCAAATTAAGATTAACGTAACTAATGCTTATGCAGGTTCTTTAGCCTGGTCTAATTTCTTTTCGAGAATTACCCACAGCCACCCGGGGCGAGTGGTTTGGTTAATTTTTAATGTAGCGATCGCCCTAGTCTTAATGGAACTAGATGTATTTGCTACCCTGCAAGAAGTTTTAGCGGTTTATTCTCATACTGCTATTGCTTGGATAGCAGTTTTAGTGGCAGATTTAGTTATTAACAAACCTCTGGGAATAAGTCCTAGCTATATCGAATTTAAACGAGCCCATCTCTATAACATCAACCCGGTAGGTTTTGGCTCGATGGTCATAGCTTCTTTAGTGTCGATGGCAGCTTTTTTAGGTGCGTTTGGTTCCGGGTTTCAAGCTTATTCTTCTTTTCTTGCTTTGGGATTAGGTTTTGTACTGTCTCCCGCTATTGCTTTTATTACCAAAGGCAAATACTATATTGCTAGGGAAAACGTACATTTTCAAAATGCCGATCCTTATCAAACCATTGAATGTTCGATTTGCACCGCCGAATACGAGCCAGAAGACATGGCCTATTGTCCTTTTTACGACGGGCCTATTTGTTCCTTGTGTTGTTCCTTAGATGCCAATTGTCGCGATAGCTGCAAGGAGCCAAATACTAAATTTTACGGAGCAAAATTAACAAATTATTGGGAAATTTTTCAGGGTTATCTTGACGATTTCATTGGCGTGAGAATCAAAAACTATCTGATAGTTTTCTTGTTAGTTTCTGGGTTAGCATCCGTGATTTTTGGAGTGGTTTACTTGGAAAATATAGCTCGGTTAAATAACTTAAATACTTTAGAATTGAAAGGAATAATTTTCAAATTATATGCTGGATTAATAGTATTAATTGCTATAGGTTCGTGGTGGTTGGTGCTGGGGCAAGAAAGCGAACAATTAGTTAGAAAAGAACTAGACCAGCAAAATTTACAGCTTCAACAAGAAATAAGCGATCGCCTCAAAGCAGAAGCAACTTTACAGGAATTGACAAGAGAACTACAAGAAACTTTAGATAAGTTTAAAAAAGCTCAAGTTCAGCTAGTCCAAAGCGAAAAAATGTCGAGTTTGGGGCAGTTAGTAGCGGGGGTTGCCCACGAAATTAATAACCCCGTTGGCTTTATCGACGGTAATTTAGAACCCTTACAAGAATACAGCGATAATCTCCTAGCAGCTTTAGAAATTTATCGCAATTGTTTGGGGGATAATTTGCCAGAAATTCAAGAACAATTAGAAGAATTAGAAATAGATTTCATCGAGAAAGATTTACCTCAACTTTTGGCTTCGATGAAAATGGGGGTCGGTCGCATTCGGGCTCTGGTTCAGTCATTGCGGAATTTTTCTCGCCTGGATGTCTCTATTGTTAAATCGGCAGATCTTAGGCAAGGTATCGAAAATACTTTATTAATTTTGAAGCCTCGCCTAAAAGCTCAAGCAGAGCGTTCGGAAATTCAAGTAATTAAAGAATACGAACAATTACCTTTAATTGACTGTTATCCCGGACAGTTAAACCAAGTTTTTATGAATATTTTTTCTAATGCTATTGATGCTATAGAAGCAAGGGAAATGGAAGGTAAATCCTGGGAGGGCGTGATTAAGATTAAAACCAAAGTCAACCATGGTAATGAATTAGCGATCGCCATTTCTGATAACGGCCCGGGCATGAGCGAGGAAGTACGGCAGAAATTATTCGATCCTTTTTTTACGACTAAACCAGTGGGGAAAGGAACCGGTTTGGGTTTGAGTATTAGCTATCAAATTGTGGTCGAAAAACATGGGGGCCAGTTAATTTGCAATTCGACACCGGGGGAAGGAACGGAGTTTATAATTTTATTGCCACTGAAGCGTTAGGTTTCGAGTCTGCCTGTGAAACCCGGTATGCATGAAAAAACCGGGTTTCTGAATTGACATTTTTATGGGTTCTAGTAACATTATTGGGGATATTGTCCAAAATTGAGAAGATAGTGGGGATGACAAATAGGAAGGTGCGGGTATATTAGAGATTAAAATACAATTCAAGTTTCTTTGCCGGACGTGGATATCCCTACCTTATAACTCAATTAAGCACCATGCAATTATCTAAAATTCATCTAAAATCTATCGCGCAACTGCCCTTGCGCTCGATTCTAATCGTTCCTTTCGTCTTGCAAATATTTGCGGCGGTGGGATTGGTGGGATGGTTATCCTTTAGAAACGGACAAAAAGCGGTTAACGACCTTGCCAGTCAGTTGATGAGCGAAACGAGCGATCGCACTTCAGACCGTCTCGATAACTACTTGGAAACTCCCCATCTCATCAATACCATAAATTATAATGCCATTCGCTTGGGTCAGCTAGATGTTAACGATATTTCGACTTTTGAAAAGCACTTTTGGCAACAAGTTCAATTGTTCGAGCCAGCAGGTGCTATTTCTTTCGCCAATGACAGGGGTGAATTCATAATATCGGGAGTTGGACCTGACGGTCGTATAAAAATAGGTGAAGTAAACAGAAATAACCCGGGTAACTTCAAAATTTATGCAACCAACGAGCGCGGGGAGCGAACGAATGTAGAAGTAGATGCTGACAACTTCGAACCCGCTCAATATCTGGCTGCTAGGAAAGCAGGTAAGACGACTTGGGGAAACATCTATAGTTATAGAGAACTTCCCTATCTAGCGATTTCGGCATTGCGTCCTCTGTACGATGAGAGCGGCGAACTTTACGGAGCCCTAGCTACCGATTTGATAATTTCGCTAATTAGCGATTTTCTCAGAGAATTAGAGATCGGTAAGTCGGGACAAATCTTCGTCATGGAGCGCTCGGGTTTGTTGGTAGCAAATTCTACTCCCGAGCAACCATTCGTGATAGACGAACGCAATAGAGCCCAAACCATTGCTGCGGTGGAAAGCAAAGACGTTTTAGTGCGAAAGACGGCAAGTTACATCGAACAATATTTTGGCAGTTTCGCTAACGTTAAAGAAAGTCACCAAATCGAATTTACTCTCGACGGAGAACTTCACTTCTTACAGGTCTCCTCTTGGCAAGATGAGTTTGGTTTAGATTGGCTCATTGTGGTAGTAGTGCCCGAGTCGGACTTCATGGCACAAATTAACGCTAACACGCGATCGACGATTTTGTTATGCCTGCTAGCGCTGTTAGTCGCGACTGGGTTGGGAATATTGACTTCCCGTTGGATCGCAGAACCTATCTTGCGCTTGAGCGAAGCTGCGGAAGGGATATCCCAAGGAAATTTAGACCAACAAGTTCGAATTGAAGGAATTAAAGAACTGAAAGCGCTAGCAAGTGCCTTTAACCGCATGGCGGCGCAATTAAAAAGTTCTTTTACCGCCCTCGAACGAACTAACGTCGAACTAGAACGACGGGTAGAAGAGCGCACTGCAGAGTTAAGCATCGCCAAACAACAGGCAGAAGAAGCCAACCAAGCAAAAAGCGATTTCTTAGCATCCATGAGTCACGAGTTGCGAACGCCCCTCAACGGCATTCTGGGTTACGCTCAAATCATGGAAAAAGCCAAAGATCTCAACCAACACCGTAAGGGAGTAGCGATCGTTCGCCACTGCGGCACTCACTTGTTAAATCTCATTAACGACGTTCTCGACTTATCAAAAATCGAAGCGCGGAAAATGGAACTAATTCCCAAAGAGTTTCATTTTCTCTCCTTTCTTACTAGCGTTATCGAGATGGTTCGCATTCGCGCTAAAAATAAAGGTATCGAATTTGTTTATGTCGGCGATGCTAACCTCCCTGCGGCCGTAGTTGCCGACGAGAAACGTTTGGGGCAGGTGTTAATTAATTTGCTCGGCAATGCAGTTAAGTTTACCGATACCGGCAGCGTGACTTTCACGGTGGAAGTTAAGGAACAGAAGGGAGACAAGGGAGATGCTGTGTTAGTGCGTTTTGTGGTGGAAGATACTGGAGTCGGCATGACACCAGAACAAGTCGAAAAAATCTTCTTGCCCTTCGAGCAGGTGGGTTGCAACTCCAAACGGATCGAAGGAACTGGTTTGGGGTTAGCTATTTCCCTTCAATTGCTACAGATGATGGGCAGTAGCATTGAAGTTACTAGCACTCCGGGTAAGGGCAGTTGTTTCTGGTTCGATCTCCAACTACCAGTTGCCACGGACTGGGTAAGGACGGCGACGGGGCTAGAGTTGAGGCAAATTATCGGTTACAGGGGTCGGCGTCGGAAAATTCTCATTGCTGACGATAAAGAGATCAACCGCGCTCTAGTTATAGAAGCTCTCGAACCTTTGGGATTTCAATGCGCCCAAGCGGCTAACGGCATCGAGGGATTAACTCTCGCCCAAGAATTTCGACCGGATTTAATCCTTACGGATCTGGTGATGCCAGGTTTAGATGGATTTGAAATGGCTCGCCGCTTGCGCCAGCTACCTATACTAAAAGAGCTAGTAATTATTGCTTGTTCTGCTAGCTTTTTAAATGCACTTAATACTCGGGAGACGGGATGCGATGATTTTCTGTCCAAACCTATAGATATAGAAGAATTGTTCGATCGCTTGCAGAAATATCTGAAATTGGAGTGGGTTTACGAATCGGAACCTGTAACGGAGGTAGTGGAGAATGCAGAAAGAGAATTAATTCCACCGCCAAAAGAAGTTTTGAGAAAAATTTACGATGCGGTCGAACTGGGAGACGTTGAAGCGATCGAGCGGGAGGTTAATAATTTTCAAAATTTAGACTCTCGCTACCAAGCATTTGCCGATCGCATCCTGGATTTAGCTACAAAGTTTGAATATGTCGAAATTCTCAACTTAGTGGAGGTTTACCTTAATGATTAGGGCGGGCTGAAAAAAGACATTAATTTTCGCAAAGGCCGGTAATGGCTATTAGCTATTACCAAAAAGCGGCAAATTCTTGGTTTTATTCAAAATTGAAATGCACCGGATTTTGTGTTATCATAAAAAGGAGGAAAACATGAAAACTAAATTATCTTGGTTCGAGAGCGATCGCTCGTCAATCTTGACAATAATAATCGTGGCTTTGGCTTATTTTGTCTTTGCCAAGCTATCGTTGTTCCTGGCTACTTTAGAACAAGGTGTAGCCCTAGTTTGGCCTCCATCGGCGATCGCTTTAGCGGCAGCGTTGCGATTGGGATATTTGGCAGTGCCGGGAATCTTGTTGGGAAGTTCCCTTATAATTCCCTTTAAATTAACGATTGCTGGCATCGTGACTGGCTTGGTTTTTTTAGGTTCTAACGCGATCGAACCCGTAATAGGTCGGGCTATTATTCGTCGCTTCCGAAGCGATCGCCACCTGCTAGATAAATCGCGAAACGTGTTTATCTTCGCGATTGCTGCTGTATCAAGCCCCGCCGTCAGTGCCACTCTAGCCGTTAGCGCCCTGTGTCTGACTGGACTGGCCTCTTGGGGAGCTTACGGAGAAATTTGGCGGAGTTGGTGGCAGGCGAACGCCATCGCCATCCTCTTGTTCGTTCCCGCTTTATTAATCTGGAGCGATAAATCTGCCAAAGATGATACTCGCTCTCGAATGCAAATCATCGAGGGAGGGTTTATCGTATTTTTAACCTTAGCGATCGCTTATATTGCCTTTGGTCGTGGATATCCCATCGAGTATCTACTGATGCCCCTGTTAGTCTGGTCGTCTTTTCGATTCGGACAGGGGGGCACGACGACGGTAGTTGCGATCGTAGCGACTATCTCCGTTTTAGCCACTGCCAATGGCTTCGGACCCTTCGTCCGCGACTCCCTCAACCAATCTCTGCTCCTGTTGCAATCTTTTCTCGGCGCGATTTCCATTCCCACCTATATTTTATGCGCGGTTATCGCCGAAAACGAGCGAGCCCGAATAAGACTGCGACAAGCCAACGCCGAATTAGAACGACGAGTAGAAGAACGCACGGCAGAGTTAAACGTTGCCAAACAACAGGCCGAATTTGCCAACCAGGCAAAAAGCGACTTCTTAGCCTCCATGAGTCACGAGTTGCGAACGCCCCTCAATGGCATTCTAGGTTACGCCCAAATCATGGAAAAAGCCAAAGACCTCAATTTGCAACGTCACGGAGTTGAAGTCGTGCGCAACTGCGGCACTCACCTATTAAATCTCATCAACGACGTTCTCGACTTATCCAAAATTGAAGCCCGCAAAATGGAACTCTACCCCAAAGAGTTCCATTTTTTGTCTTTTCTCACTAGCATAGCCGAAATGATTCGGGTTCGCGCCGAAAATAAAGGTATCGAATTTATTTATGTGGGGGATGCTAACCTGCCCGCCGCCGCCGTCGCCGACGAGAAGCGTTTGGGGCAAGTGTTAATTAATTTGCTCGGTAATGCGGTTAAATTCACCGATACCGGCGCGGTGACTTTGACGGTGGATGTTAAAGAAGACAAGGGAGATACTGTTTTGCTTCGTTTCACCGTCGAAGATACCGGAGTCGGCATGACGCCAGAACAAGCCGAAAAAATCTTCCAACCCTTCGAGCAGGTGGGTTCGACTGCCAAACGCGCCGAAGGTACCGGTTTGGGATTGGCTATTTCTCTTCAATTGGTGGAAATGATGGGCAGTTCCATACTTGTTAGCAGCACTCCGGGCAAAAGCAGTCGCTTCTGGTTCGATTTAGAATTGCCCCTTGCCACCAACTGGGCAAGGGCGGCGACAGCGTTAGAGTTGGGGCAAATTATCGGTTACACCGGTCAGCGACGGAAAATTCTGATTGTTGACGATAAAGAGGTCAACCGCGCCGTAGTTGTAGAAGTTCTCGACTCTTTGGGGTTTGAATGTGCCGAAGCTACTAACGGGGAAGAGGGGTTAACTGTTGCGCGAGAGTTTTTGCCAGATATCATTATTACCGATTTAGTAATGCCCGTTTTGGATGGGTTTGAAATGACTCGCCGCTTGCGCCAGATGCCGGAGTTGAAAAATCTGGTAATTATTGCTTCTTCTGCCAGCGTGTTAAAGAAGGACCAATTTGATAGTTTGGAAGCGGGCTGCAACGATTTTCTGCCCAAACCGATAGATGTAGAACAATTGTTAGTTCGGTTGCAGAAATATTTGCAATTGGAGTGGGTTTACGAATCTCAAAACCCCAGAAATCCGGCTTTTTCAAAAAACCGGGCTTCTCAAGAATTAATTCCGCCGCCAGAAGATGTTCTGGCGAACATTTATAACGCTGCTAAAATTGGAGATATTGAAGCTATAGAAAAGGAGGCTGAAAGCATTAAAAAATTAGATTCTCGCTATGGGGCTTTTGCTAGTCGCGTGTTAGAATTAGCCGCAGAGTTTGAAGATACGGAAATTGTTAAATTAGTGGAGGTGTATCTTAGCAAATAATTAGTAATTAACAATTAACAATTAACCATTAGCCTCTTATGAAACAGCCAAATTCACAACCGCTCTTTTACCGAGAGCTGCCCCTGCGCTCTATCCTCATAATTCCCTTCGTCTTGCAAATCTTTGCGGCAGTGGGATTGGTGGGATGGTTATCGTTTAGAAACGGAGAAAAGGCAGTTAACGAAATTGCCCGTAAATTGCAAGGTGAAGCAAGCGCCCGCATCGAGCAACATCTCGATAGTTACTTGGCAACACCCTATATTGTCAATCAAAACGTTTTCGATGCAATAGCTTTAGGCTACCTCTTACTAGAAAACCCTCGCAGCATGGAGCGCTATTTCTCGAAGCAAATGCAGTTGTTCGAGGAAGTCAGTTACATTCAAGTCGGCAACGAGGAGGGAGAATTTTACGGCATCGAACGGCTGGATGATGGAAGCTTAAACGTCGAAATTGCCGATAGCGCTACTAACTACGATCTGCACACCTACGCCACCGACAGCGAAGGCAACTTAACCGAAACCTTACAGCAAGTAACCCTAAACTACGATCCCCGTTCTCGTCCTTGGTATCTTCCACCCGCTACCAAAGGTAAATCAGTCTGGAGCGAAATTTACGCTTATGTCGGAGAGCCTCGAATTGGCATTACCGCTGGTACTCCCGTTTACGACGATCGCGATCGACTAGCGGGAGTTATCGGCACCGATCTAATCTTGTTAGATATTAACAAGTTCCTCAGTCGCTTAAAAATTGGCAGCTCGGGACAAACATTTATTATAGAGCGTTCGGGGCTTTTGGTTGCAACTTCCACGGGGGAAAAACCATTTATTCCCGCTCTCCAAGACAAAGAACTAAAACGCTTGCTGGCAACTCAAAGTCAAGAGCGACTGACGCGAGTCGCAGCCGAGCATTTACAGCAGAGCTTTGGCGACTACAGCCAAATTAAAACAGTCGAGCAACTCAGCTTCGAGGACGATGGCGATCGCCTGCTTTTATCCGTCTTACCTTACCAAGACGAATTCGGTTTAGACTGGCTCATAGTTATCGTCGTACCCGAGTCCGACTTCATGGCACAAATTAATGCTAACGCGCGATCGACGACTTTGTTATGTCTGCTAGCCCTGTTAGTCGCAACTGCTATGGGCATCTTTACTTCCCGTTGGATCGCAAAACCCATCTTGCGCTTGAGTCAAGCTACAGAAGGAATCTCCCAAGGCAACTTAGACCAGCAAGTCCAAGCTCAAGGAATTAAAGAACTGAAAGTCTTAGCAAATGCCTTTAACCGCATGGCAACCCAATTAAAAACCTCTTTTACCGCCCTCGAACGAACCAACGAAGAATTAGAACGACGGGTAGAAGAACGCACGGCAGAGTTAAACGTTGCCAAACAAGCCGCCGAAGAAGCCAACCAAGCGAAAAGCGATTTCTTAGCCTCCATGAGTCACGAGTTGCGTACTCCCCTAAACGGCATTCTAGGTTACGCCCAAATCATGGAAAAAGCCAAAGACCTCAATTTGCAACGTCACGGAGTTGAAGTCGTTCGCAACTGCGGCACTCACCTGTTAAATCTCATCAACGACGTTCTCGACCTCTCAAAAATAGAAGCTCGCAAAATGGAACTCTACCCCAAAGAGTTCCATTTTTTATCTTTTCTTACTAGCGTTGTCGAAATGACTCGCGTTCGCGCTGAAAGTAAAGGTATCGAACTTATGTACGTCGGCGATGCTAACCTCCCCACCGCTGTCGTCGCCGACGAGAAGCGTTTGGGGCAAGTGTTAATCAACTTGCTCGGCAATGCAGTTAAATTCACCGATACCGGCGGCGTGACTTTGAGGGTGGAAGTTATTCAAGCAGGAGAAACAACAGTTCCGATCCGTTTCGCTATCGAAGATACCGGAGTCGGCATGACCCCGGAACAAACGGACAAAATCTTCCAACCCTTCGAGCAGGTGGGTTCGACAAAAAAACGCGCCGAGGGTACCGGCTTGGGGTTGGCTATTTCTCTTCAATTGGTAGAGATGATGGGCAGTACCATAATTGTTACTAGCACTCCAGGCATTGGCAGTCGCTTCTGGTTCGATTTAGAATTGTCCGTTGCCACCGACAGGGCAAGGGCGGCGGCAACGGTAGAATTAGGGCAAATTATCGGTTACACTGGCCCGCGACGGAAAGTTCTCGTTGTTGACGATAAAGATGTCAACCGCGCCGTGGTTGTAGAAGTTCTCGCCGCTTTAGGGTTTGAATGTGTCGAAGCTGCTAACGGGGAAGTGGGTTTAACTATTGCGCAAGAGTTTCTACCAGATGTAATTATTACGGACTTGGTAATGCCGGTGTTGGATGGGTTTGAAATGACTCGCCGCTTGCGCCAGATGCCGGAGTTGAAAAATCTGGTAATTATTGCTTCTTCTGCCAGCGTGTTAAAGAAGGACCAATTTGATAGTTTGGAAGCGGGCTGCAACGATTTTCTGCCCAAACCTATCGAGATAGAAAAGTTATTATTGTGTTTGGAAAAACATCTGAAGTTAAAATGGGTTTATGAATCTCAGGAGGAAACGGCAACCTCCCCAGGAAAGTCCTCCAGGAGCCCTTCTCAATTTTTACCACCACCCCCAGAAGAATTGACAGAAATTTACCGAGCTGCTAAAATTGGCGATATCGATAAAATTGAAAGCGAAGCCATGAGAATCAAACAGTTAGACAAAAACTATATTTGCTTTAGCGATCGCCTCCTAGAATTAGCCGCAGAATTTGAAGACGCACAAATTCTTTCCTTAATCGAGCAATATTTTTCTTCTTTTTAAGTTGGTTTTGCCAGAACAAAATAGGGAGCATCCCATTTTTGCAAAAAGAGAAAATGGAAGACAGGCAGCAATTAGCAATTAGCAATTGGCAACTAGCAATTAGCAATTAACAATTAACAAAATGAAAGGTTAACCATCGATGAACAAACTACATCTATCCAGAAAAACAGGTATTTTCCTCTTGATTATAGCAGTCTTTTGGAGAGTGAGTTTAACTAATTTACAGGGAGCAGAGGCCGCTGTTAATTTAACAGATTCTCTCTCCCTTATCAATTTACCATCGGTTAAAGCGGGAATAATTCCCCTAGAAACCGATGGATTTTCATTAGGTTTTTACTACGGTTTAATGTCTATAGCCATCGCTTACAACTTATTTTTTAAACAGGCATTTAGAGATAGAAGCTATGGCTTCTATGTACTTTATTTGTTAACTCATGTCTTGTTTTTCAGTTGCGCCAATGGTATATTTGAGAATTATTTATGGTTAAATAGGTGGAATAGCTTCATCATTACCTTGAGTTGGGGACTAAATTTGTTAGCTTTTCTCCTTTTCAATGCCAAATTTTTCTATACCAAATATTTAGTACCGCGATGGCATTTTGCCATGAAGCTGCTCGTGGCGATCGCCCCTTCTATTGCCCTATTAACCCCCTTCGTCCGTGGTTCAGTTATCCAAACTCTTTTGTTAATTATTACCCTAGTAACTTACGGCACGATCTTTTGCGTAACCTTGTTAGTTTGGAAAGAAGGCTATCCCCTAAAACCCCGCTTTTTCCTAGCTCAACTGCTACTAACTATAGCAGCTTTTGTTTCCAATTTAGTTACCTTGGGATTATTGCCGCTTTCTTTAACCTGGCTATTTTTAGCAAGCGTGTTATTTTTCTCCTTAGCTTTAGCCGATCGCCTGAACGCAATAATGAAAGAAACAAGAGAAGCTCAATCAAAATTTTTCCGCCAACAAGCAGAAGCTATTTCCATCAACCAAGAGTTAAACTTTGCCCTGCAAAAAGCTTACGAAGGGTTGGAACAAAAAGTAGAAAAACGCACCGCAGAACTAAATAAAGCAAAACTAGATGCCGAAATTGCCAACCAAACCAAAAGTCGATTTATTGCCAACATCAGCCACGAACTGAGAACCCCCCTAAACGGCATTCTCGGTTACGCCCAACTTTTACAACGGGAACCCAATATCGAACCCAAACAAAAAGAGGCGATCGACACCATTTACAAATGCGGCTTTCATCTTTTAGCCCTAATTAACGACATTTTAGATATTTCTCAAATTCAGGCAAACGAGATGAAATTGTACCCAAAAGATTTTAATTTTGGGGAATGTTTGGCAGACATTGTTAATCTCGTTCGCCTGCGGGCAACTCAAAAAAATCTCGCTTTTCATTACCAAGGTTCTCCAGAACTCCCCAGAGCAGTTTATGCAGACGAAAAACGCCTGCGACAAGTATTGTTTGAACTCTTGGACAATGCCATTAAATTTACCGAAAAAGGTCATGTTTCCTTGATAATCGAGGTATTAGAAACAGCGCCCCAAATTAAATCTTCCCAACCTCCAACAGTAAAAATTCGCTTTCAAATAGAAGACACCGGCATCGGCATGACACCAGAACAATTAACCAAACTTTTTCTACCTTTCGAACAGCTAGATAATTTCACTCAAAAGGCAGAAGGAACCGGCTTGGGGCTGGCAATTAGTCAGAGATTAGTCAGAATGATGGGGGGGGATATTTATGTCGAAAGCATCCCAAATAAAGGAACGGGTATTTCCTTTAAATTAGAACTTCAGCTAAGTTCGGCAATCTTAGTCAAACCTAAAGCCAAAAAAATACTCGACCAGAGAAATATTATCGGATTTAAAGGAGAAAAGAAGATGGTTGCGGTAGTTGATGATAGTCGAGAACACCTTTCCTTTTTAGGGAACTTACTAGCCTCCTGGGGATTTATTGTTACCCAAGCTAATAACAGCCTAGAAGGATTAGAAAAAATCAAAGAATTTAAACCAGACTTGATTGTTATCGACATTTTTATGTCGGCTATGAGCGGTTTGGAAATGATTAGAAACTTGCGCCAAGTTCCAGAGTTTAAAAATATGGTTATCCTCGCTTCCTCTGCTAGGGGATATAATTCAGAGGAAAAATTAAGTCTGGACGCGGGGGCTAACGATTTTATCGCCAAACCGATAAAAGTTGAGGAATTGCTGGAAAAACTTCAGGCAAACTTGCGCCTAAAATGGATTTACAAACAGATAGAAAATCCAGCAGAAACTCTCGAAGATAAACCGACAAATTCCTCAGAAATGCTTCTACCTCCAGCAGCAGAATTACAAGCTATTATTAATGCTGCTAGAATTGGCGATATCGATCGCATCGAAACAGAAGCAAACCGCTTTCGCCAACTCGATGTTGCTTACATTCCTTTTGCGGATAAAATCGCAGAATTAGCTGGAGAATTTAACGATACCGAAATTTTGCGCATTGTTAATGGCTAATTTAGCAATCCTAAATGAGTTGTCAAAAATTTAAAAACAGATGTTTTATCTACTTTTCCCTACTCTTGCCACATGAGCTCTTGCCTCTTGCCTTTTTTATTAATTGCTTAACAACTAACTGGTAAGGCGATGGTAAATTGGGTACCTTTGCCGGGGGCAGAATTACAATTAATAAATCCGCAGTGTTTGTCTTCAATAATCTGGCGAGTAATAGACAAACCCAAACCAGTGCCTTTACCTACCCCTTTCGTAGTAAATAAATGGTCGAATATTTTAGCTTTCACTTCGGGAGGCATACCAATGCCGTTATCTGCCATTGTAATTAGAGCGCGATCGCCCTTTTCTTCCATCTCGGTTTTTATTTTTATCTCGTTGGGATGGGCGATAATTTCCTCAAAAGTACGCCCGCTATTCAGCTCTTCAAAAGCATCAATAGCATTAGCAAAAAGATTCATAAAAACTTGATTCAATTGTCCGGGATAGCAATTTATTTCGGGTAAATTACCGTATTCTTTTATTATCTCAATATCGGGACGTTTTTCGTTAGCCTTGAGGCGGTGTTTGAGAATTAAAAGGGTGCTATCTATGCCTTCGTGGATATCGAATTTTACTTTTTTTTCCGCATCGCTGCGGGAAAAAGTTCGCATCGAATTGCTAATTTGAGTAATCCGCTTTGTTCCTTCCATCATCGAATCAATTAGCTGGGGAAAATCTTCCACTAAAAAATCTAGTTCGATCGCCTCTATTTCTGCTTCAATTTCTGCCTCGGGATTGGGGTAATATTTCCGATACAACCTCACCAGGTTAATCAAATCTTTTGCATAATTACTAGCGTAGCTTAGATTCCCAGAAATAAAACTCGTTGGATTATTAATTTCGTGAGCTACCCCTGCTACTAATTGCCCTAAAGATGACATTTTTTCGCTCAATACTAACTGATATTGAGCTTTTTTCAATTCCGCAGTTCGCTCCTCAACTTTTTCTTCTAATTGCGCGTTTAAATCTTTTAATTCTGCATTTCTAGCTGCTAATTCTTGCGTCATTTCTCGAAATTTTATATGCATATTAATTCTCGCTAAAACCTCTTCTTGTTGAAAAGGTTTAGTGATATAATCCACTGCCCCCAAAGACAAACCTTGAACTTTATTATCCGTATCGGCTAAGGCAGTCATAAAAATTACGGGAATTTCATAAGTCTTGGGATTTTCTTTCAGCCGCCGACAAGTTTCAAAGCCATCTATTCCCGGCATCATAATATCCAGTAAAATTAAATCGGGGCTGGTTTCTTCTAATTTAGCAAGAGCGCTTTCCCCGTCTTTAGCCACTAAAACTCTAAATCCAGAATCTCTCAAAAAACTGAACAGCACTTTAATATTATTAGGATTGTCGTCAACAATGAAAACGGTATTTAACTCTGAATTGCTCATTTTTCTTAATATAAATAATTTTTTTGAGTGGTTAACTGCTATAATACACCAGAAAATAAGCCGATGTTTTTAGCCTCCCGTTCGATAGCGATGCCCGCTCCTTGCCTTGATTTTGCCAATCTACTACGCCGCCATTATAACAGTTTTTCATTTAAGGCAATAGCATCGGTCCTCAAATAAAAGTATCCTACAATACTAAACCATTTATCGGAATTTCCCGACCAGGAAAAGTCACCTTTGGGACGGGGTAGAGTCTCTTTAGTTTTTTTTAGGTTTCGTGTTGCTTCTCTTCGATTTTTAAATGATATAATAGTAAGATTTACTAAAAAAATAGCGATCGCCTTTTCTTAACCTTACCCTATTTCTTTAACCAAATATTAACCATGACAGCCACCCCAGAAACCCTCCATAAATTTGTCGCTTTCTGCCGACAACATATTACTGGCGACGAAAAAGGACAAGCTCAAGTATTCTTAGACAGCTTTTTTCAAGCATTCGGTCGCGAAGGCGCTTTAGAAGCGGGCGCGACTTACGAACAAAGAGTAAAAAAAGGCAGCAAAAAAGGTCGAACTGGTTTTGCCGATTTACTCTGGAAACCGCGAGTTTTAATTGAGATGAAAAAGCGGGGGGAAACTCTCGGCAAACACTACTCCCAAGCATGGGATTATTGGGCGAGATTGGCGAGCGATCGCCCCCGTTAAGTCATCCTTTGCAACTTCGATGAATTTGGGATTTTTGACTTCAATCTTCAAGTGGATACTCCCGTAGATAAGGTAACTTTAGAACAACTCCCAGAACGAGTTAGCCCTTTTACTTTTATGGAGTTAACCGACAGAAAACCGGTTTTTAATAACAACCAAATTGAAGTCACCGAAAAAGCAGGTCGGCGGATGGGTTTGCTCTTCCAATAATTGCGAAATCGAGGTAGAAAAAAAACCTCTTCGACGAAACAATCGCCCTAGGAGAGCAAATCCCAGAAACCCTCAAAACCCCAGAAACCCGGTAATTCCGGCAAAACCGGGTTTCTCAATTTCCTCAGTGGCGCGGCATTTTACTCTAAGGTTAAAATACCAGCTTTTTTATTAACCACCAAGCATCTATCTTCCAACCAAGGCAAACCAATTAAAATCTCTGGTATTCCATCGCCAACAACAACAGGAACGTTAATTTCTTGACCGTCAAAACAAACAGCACCTTGATACAAATTAAAAGTTGCCACTCCCAATGTCGTTCGTCTTTCTTCTCGTTCTTGAAAAGACCATCCCAAGCTTTCTACATCTTGAGTATCCACTGCCAGCCAGCCAGTAAAACCGGTATCTAACAAGGCATCAACTGTTATTATCGAACCGTCGGCGGCGATTAACTCTATTTCAAAAAATAGCTCCCCTTTGTTACCAAAATATCCTCGAATCATATTTTCCCAACTGCTCCTGTTTCATTAACGCACATTGCCATCAATAAAGCAGTCGGGTATTTTTGTTTGGCTTTTTGGCGGGCAACATCCCGATCGCGATCGAGAAAATACTCTCCGCTATCCGGTTCGATATAAATAAACCAGTTGTAATGCTCTTTCACTAACTCTGGATAAACCTGCCAAAAAATCTCCCGACAGCGGCGGGCAAAAGCCTCGTTTTCTGCTTCCCGTCGGACTATTTCTTCTGGGGAAAGAGGGGGGCGATCGGGAAATAAGGGCTGGCCTCTGGGTACTTTTCTCCGGGTTGTTTGGGTCATGTTTAATACTCTTTAATTGCGACTTTTTAAATGATAGCATATTTGGGAAGTAAGACGCGCAACGCGCACCCTACACAAACCTCAGTCTTACCAAAAGTTTGAAAACTGTATTGACATGACAGACAGTTTAGTTTAGCATAGACTTATTGATTAACTCAATGCTGATGGCACAACCAAGGAGAAGATACAATGAACGACTGGGAGCAGATACTCAACAGCATTCCTGAAGGTACTTCCGAGGCCGACGTAGAGGCACGGTTTGTATCGCCTTTATTACAGGAACTTGGCTTTAATTTTAGCAATTACTCTCAAGGAAAGCAGTTTAATGGACTTTTCAAGGGCGAACATAAAAGCGTTAGACCGGATTTTTCTTGCTGGCTTGGTCCGGTAGATACAGGACTGCCTTTTTTGGTAGTTGAAGACAAAAAAGTCGATAAAAACTTAATTAACGATGCCATTAAGGGAGTGAAGGAACAAATGGTCATCTCCAAAGCTAAGTTTGGTCTGGCAACTAATGGTTTACAAATACAGCTTTTTCAACGACACAAAAATATTTGCGTTCCTCGAACTCCTCTTGAGGATATTTATGGGATTAGTATCCCCGATATTTTTGCCGAAATTAAAGCTCATTTAGACACTCCCAGAAAAGCTTTAAGTTTGATGTTTTGGAATCTCAAAGGGGGCGTTGGTAAAACTACGATTACTGCTAATATTGGCGCTACTTTAGCTAAGAAATATAAAGTCTTAATAATCAACTTCGATTTACAGGGCGACTTAAACCCAATGTTCGGCATTCAAGATATGACAGAATATCAAAATCCCGTCACAATTTTTGATGCTTTGTACGATGCCGCTAACGGTCTTGATGAAATAAATCCGAGTCAGCTTGTTAGAACTAAAAAATTTGAGGTAAAAGCCACAGATTACGAAGTGGATGTCATTCCAGGAGACCTCTCGATGTTTGATGTGGAGGATGGGATAAATATTCCTAATCGCTTAACTTCACTGAAAATGTTTTTAGAAAAAGGTTTTTACAACACTTGCGACTACATTTTAATCGATGCTTCTCCCGCTTGGAGGGTGGCGGAAATGGCAGCTCGCGCTGTTGATATCATAGTTCCAGTAGTCGATAATTCTAACTTTTCAGTTTTGGGAGTTCAAAGACTAAAAGAAATATATTTAAACCCCGATCCTTCTCGGGGTAACATCTCAGAAAAAATCTGGCAATTCAAACAGAATAGCTGCTGGAATTTGAAGGACTCGCCTGTTCCTCCAGAAATAATTGGTTATCTAATTAACAGTCGATTTCAAAATATTGGTACTGTAGAAACAGCAGTGAAATCCATTGAAGAAAAACTTGCAAATTTCGGAATACCTAGCAGCGAAAATTATGGTGTTGTTCGTAACTATGCTGAAATTGCTAAATCTGTTGAAAAAGGCAAGCCAGTAGTTTATAGCGACCCTAATAGTAAAGCTGCCGAAACATTTACCAAGCTAACTAACTCTATCTTTGGTGTCAACATCTAAAGGTTTTAATCATGGTAACAAGAGATACAGGACGCTTAATTACAACAGCTACTAAAAACGTTCGCGGCCATCGCGAATTAACCTCCCAAGAGCGAGCGATCGCTCAAACTATGGCCCCTCTAATTCGTCAAAGCCGACGCAATTGGCTACCTATTTACGTTCGGGAAATTAGCACCCACGATTATCAATTAATTGATGGTCTTGCTATTTTAGAAGCTACCCGGTTAGCAGAACAAAAAGTAATTTACTGCATCCAGATTGACAGTTCCCCCGAAACCGAAGAGCAAATTATTAAGGGGCAACAACTCTTAACTCAAACCAGTCAAACTGGTGGCGGTAGCTTACCGGCGGCAAGTGTCGATTTAATGCCTTTGCTCAAACAAATAGAAACCATGAGCCAAGCATTAAATAATCTAGGAGAAAAGACAGAGAAAATACACGCTCATTTGGTTCCCGATAAAACTTTATCTATCAATATCGAAGACGAGCGATCGCTCAAAACAAAACTGATTCTAGTTCCCGGAATTGGCGAAGCAACTTTGCCCAAAGTTGTAGGCGATATTCTCAAAAATCGGCCTTTTTATTCTGAGTATGAATTTAAAGCAGGCGTGGAAGCTTTTAAACCTAAGAAGTCAAAAGCCAAACGCCCCAAACACGAACAGCTTTGGAAAGACCTTAAAGAAGAGTATGTTTTAGATTGGTCTGTTGCTAATTAAATAAAATGCGCTGCGGCGCACCCTATAAAATTAAGTAAGGTGCGCCGCAGCGCACCCTACTCCAACATTCCCTCAATTTCCTCTAAAACTTCCGCCAAAGTAGGAGCGTTTGAGGAAACAATATTATCCTGACTGCCATCGTGTTTGTGGTGGGGATAATTGGGAAGATTGAGCTTTTTATGATGTTCCGTATTGTCATAGCGAAAAATTAGCTCTTTCGAGGCAGTCATATATTGATAGGAATACATATCGCGATCCACTTCAGCTTGAACGTCAACAAACTCTCGCCAATAAAGAATCGAACCATCTGCAAAAGTTATTTCTCCATTAATCAAAGCTTCATAATCGCTTCTTTTAGAAGGTCTAATGTCAAAAGATTGTACTAGCAAACAAGCAGCGATCGCCTCCCGAAGTAGCTCGAAATAATCCTCAACTGACAAACTCAATTCCTCCCAAATTTTCTAACTTTTCCCGCAACCTTTTTAACATAGAAGCTTCTCCTATCCACTCGTCTAATTCTAAAGTTTCCTCAAACTCATCGTTCTCATATCGCCGCAAAAATTCCTCCGTGGATAATTGATATTTAGCTTCAAATTCATAGAGACGTTTCTCCGTTTTTTCGATGCCCTCTTTAAGAGAATTTAACCTCTTACTAACCGCATCTTCAATTAATCGCTTTAACCACTCTGGATGCTGACATTTAATTCTTAATTCGTTCATACTTACCTCCTTGGTGACTGATGAAAATATTATAAGCGATGTTGCATGCCGCTTGCGCTTCGCCAACCCTACTCCAACATTCCCTCAACTTCCTGCAAAACTTCCGCCAAAGTGGGAGCGTTTGAGGAAACAATATTATCCTGACTGCCATCGTGTTTGTGGTGGGGATAATTGGGAAGATTGAGCTTTTTATGATGTTCCGTATTATCATAGCGAAAAATCAATTCTTTCGAGGCAGTCATATATTGATAGGAATACATACCACGCTCTACTTTGATTTTAACATTCACAAACTCGCGCCAGTGCAAAAGAGTACCATCTTTGAAGTTAATTTCTCCTCGAATAAACCCTCGATCTTTACCGCGATCTTCCACTGAAATGTCGAACAACCGAACCAAAGAACAAGACTCAATTACCTCCCGTAGTTGCCGAACATAAACATTAATTGACAAACTCAACCCCCTTTAATTCCTCTACTTCTTGGCGCAAACTTTTCAACATCCAAGATTCACCGATCCACTCATCTAATTCTAAAGTTTCCTCAAACTCATCATTTTGATATCGCCGCAAAAAATCCTCCGTGGATAATTGATATTTTGCCTCAAATTCCTGCAGTCTTTCTTCTGTACGCCGAATGCCATCCAAAAGGGATTTTAACTCGTTTTCTACGGCATCTTTCAACAAAATTTTTAACGATTCTGGAGCCTTGCATTTAATTCTTAATTCGTTCATATTTACCTGCTTGGTAACTGATGAAAATATTATAGCTGAAAGGGCGAGCAAAATGCCCGCCCCACTACAACCTATCTAATTAAGCGCTGAAATACTTCGCCGCTGGATGATAAACCACAAAAGCGCTCGTCGATTGCTCCGGCACGATTTGCTCGCTCTCGTCAATATACATATCAACCCGGTCCGCCCCCAACAACTCGAACTGCTTAAACTGATCCGACAAATTCGGACAGGCAGGATAACCGAAACTATAGCGCGAACCCCGATAGCGCTGGCGCAGAATATCCTTAATATTATCCGCGTCTTCGCCGCCGAAACCTAACTCCCGACGAATCAGAGCGTGCGATCGCTCCGCCATCGCCTCCGCAGTTTGCACCGCCATGCCGTGATAATACAGATAATTCGTGTAATCGTCCTCGGCGAACAACTTCTGAGCGAACTCAGTCGCAAACTGACCCACCGTCACCGCAAACATCGGGAATACGTCCATAACCCCGCTCTCCTTCGGCGCGAAGAAATCGGCGATACACAACCGCCGCCCCGACTTCTGGCGCGGAAACTCAAAAGTTTTTATCGGCACCGTCGGTTGCCCGCCATTCTTCACCTCCTCCGGATCGTAAACAAAGAGCGTATTCCCCTCCGACTGGCAGGGGAAATATCCGTAAACCGCCCGGGGATGCAGCAACTTCTCGTCGATAACTCGCTGCTTCCACTTCTCCAAAATTGGATGCACCGTTTCCGCCAGAAAAGCATCGTACTCTTCCCGCGACTGCCCTTGAGGTTTGCGAAACTGCCACTGCCCCACAAACAACGCTTGCAAATCTAAATGCCAGAACAACTCCTCAAACGGCAGCTCCTCAGATTCCAAAATGCGAGTGCCCCAAAATGGCGGTGTCGGGCGAGGGATGTCTATCGATACGTCGGGCGATCGCGTCGTATCCACCTCCACCGGTTCGGCCTTAGCGTCGGTGGATGGAGTATCGGCAGTGTCGGGAGTCTCCGCCTTTGCCTCCGGTTGCTCCTTCACCACGGCACCGTTACCGTTTTCCTCGGCAAACTCGCCCAAAAATCCCTGGAAATCGTCCCATTGTTCCTGCGACTTCGCCGGCATCAACTTATCCATGAAATGCAGGTCGGAAAAAGCATCCTTACCATAAACCACCCGACCTTTATAAGCATTCTGGCAATCCTGATATACAAACTTAGGCGTCAGCGCCGCCCCGCCCAAAATCACCGGTACCGAGATACCTTCTTCGTTAAAGGTCTCCAAATTATCCTTCATAAACGCCGTTGACTTCACCAACAACCCGCTCATGGCGATGCAGTCGGCCTTGTGTTCCCGGTAGGCAGCGATGATATTATCGACCGGTTGCTTGATGCCCAGGTTTACTACTTTGTAACCGTTATTGGATAAGATGATATCCACCAAGTTTTTACCGATATCGTGAACGTCGCCCTTAACCGTAGCGATAACCATCGTGCCCTTGGCATTGCTCTCGCCGCTTTCTTCCTTTTCCATAAACGGTTGCAAATATGCCACCGCCGCTTTCATAGTTTGGGCAGACTGCAACACAAAAGGTAACTGCATCTGTCCCGAACCAAATAACTCCCCGACAACTTTCATCCCGTCCAGCAAGAAAGTGTTGATAATATCTAGCGCTGGATAAGTTTCGAGCGCTTTTGCCAAAGCATCATCCAAGCCGATACGTTCTCCATCGATAATATGTTGTTTGAGGCGTTCCTCAATGGGTAAGTTAGCATCGTTGGAGCGATCGCGCTTGGTAGTTTTGCCCTGGAACATTTCCGTCAGCTTAGTTAAAGGATCGTAAACGCAAATATCCCCGTCATATTGGCGGCGATCGTAAATCAAATCCCGACAGATATCTTGATGTTCTTTTTCTATTTTTGCCATCGGTAAAATCTTACTGGCGCTAACAATTGCCGCATCCAATCCCACGGCCATTGACTCGTGCAAAAACACCGAATTTAAAACTTGCCTCGCCGCCGGATTTAAACCAAAAGAAACATTAGAAACCCCCAACAAAATATGACATCCAGGCAATTCTTCTCGAATCCGACGAATAGATTCAACCGTAGCTTTTCCATTTTCCCGGTCTTCTTCAATACCAGTAGAAACCGGCAAAGCTAAAGTGTCAAAAAATATCTCGCGAGCGGGAATTCCATATTTAATTGCGGCATCGTAAGCGCGTTTGGCAATGGCAAATTTCTTATCCGCAGTTCGCCCCATACCATCTTCATCGATAGTACCGACAACTACGCCCGCGCCGTATTGTTTCGCCAATTCTAACACTTTAAAAAAGCGTTCTTCTCCATCTTCATAGTTAGTAGAATTGAGCAAACATTTACCGCCGGCAACCTTCAAACCAGCCTCCATTTTTTCCCATTCCGTCGAGTCCAACATCAGGGGCAAATTGACATTAGTCACCAAACGAGATACCAGCTCGTGCATATCTCGAACCCCATTGCGACCGACGTAATCTACGTTAACATCGAGAATTTGCGCTCCTTCTTTTACTTGAGATTTTGCCAAAGCAACCAACCCATCCCAATCTTCTGCATTGAGCATTTCTCGACACTTTTTAGAACCGCTAGCATTGAGCCTTTCGCCGACGATTAAAAACGAGTTTTCTTGTTCGTAAGTTTGGGAACTGTAGATGGATGCTGCGGAAGGAGAATAGCTAACAGTTCGCTCTTTTGGTTTTAGAGTTGCGGCAATTTCAGCTAATGCTTGAATGTGCCCCGGGCGAGTTCCGCAACAGCCGCCAATAACCTGCACTCCTAAATCTTCGATGAAGTGCATTAAGGCCATTTTTAGTTCTAAAGGTGTCAATTTATAATGTGCTTGACCGCCGACATTTTCCGGCAAACCGGCATTAGGAATGCAGGAGACGATAAAGGGTGAATTTTCCGACAAATAGCGGATATGTTCTTTCATTAAATCCGGTCCGGTGGCGCAATTTAAACCTAAGATATCGATGGGATACGGTTCTAAAATTGAGACCACGGCGTTAATTTCCGAACCGACTAACATGGTGCCGAAAGATTCCATCGTTACCGATACCATGATGGGGAGGCGATCGCCTTTTTTATTAAAGACATCTTCGATGCCGTTTAAAGCAGCTTTAATTTGCAAAACGTCCTGACAAGTTTCGACGATTAACAAGTCAACGCCCCCGTCGTAAAGTCCTTCTGCTTGTTCGGTAAAAGCAGCTTTTAAAGTGTCAAAATTAATATGACCTAAAGTCGGAAGTTTGGTTCCCGGACCCATAGAACCGGCCACGAAACGGGGTTTTTCTGGGGTCGAAAATTCGGCGGCGACGCTTTTTGCCAGTTCGGCGGCGGTTTTGTTTAAATAATAGGCTTTGTCGGCTAAATCGTATTCTGCTAAGACAAAACTGCTGCCTCCAAAAGTGTCGGTTTCGATGACATCGGCCCCCGCTTCGAGGAACCCGCGATGGACTGTAGCGACTGCTTCTGGTTTGGTGTGGACGAGATATTCGTTACAACCTTCGTATTCTTTGCCGCCAAAATCTTCGGCGGTGAGGTTTTGGACTTGGAGGTTGGTGCCCATCGCCCCATCGAAGACGATAACGGGGCGATCGGGACTTTGCAAGCGTTCGAGAAATGGACTTTTCATGCTTTTTGGACTTACTATTTTAGTGGTTTTGTACTATTATAATAGCTGATGGTAAATTAGCAAGGGTGCATCTCGATTTTGTTAGTTGTTGGTTATTAGTTATTCCTTAAAGTTGCCAGGTTTAAGAGGTAATAGGTAAGGGACGAAGGGGCACCATTACCCATTCCGTTAATTATTATTGAGCAGCAGTATTTTGTTCTTCAGAAGTTAGAGGCTTGCTGCCAAAAAGTTTGGGTAAAATCAATCCAGAATTAGCTTTATATTCCCCAAATTCTGGATAGCGGGAGAGAGACTTGTCTTTTTTGAGCATATTAGGAACAAATACCCCTGCTACAAATGCTGCCAAAATTACATAAGGCAGCCAATGTTGTGCTAACATTGCGAAGGCAAAATAGATTAATATTTCCCCGAGATAGTTAGTATTGCGACAGCGCGCAAAGAATCCTTCTGCAATCAATCCCGGACGATATTTGAGGGTATAATATTTCTGGGCATCGCTGCTATAATGCAGGAAAACTCCAAAAACATTGAGGAAAATAGCAGCAGCAATTAAGGGCGGGGAAGGTTCGCTATAGCTGCTAATTAAAATGAAAGGCGCTACCCAGTACGCACCCAGCATGACAAAGGTAAAAATGCCAAGCGGGATGGGAGTTTCTTTCTCCCACTGTTTGTCGGGATAGATGCGATCTTTGACCAACCACATCAACCCGTAACCCCCGTGGAGGGATAGGTAAACCCAAGGGCCGATAGTGAAATTTTGGTAGGCTAGCATCAGGGCTAATATGAAGATGAAGGTGGTTGCTTTGTGCAGATTGATGGCGTGTTTGACTTTCATGGCAAGTGCTGGTAATATTATTGGACAAGTGCTGGTTTTCCAGCTTAACATATTTTCTACGATTAACTGTTCGCAAAGAGGATTTTTATGGAACGAGTAATGACTGAAGAATACATAACCCCAGAAGATAGTCCGGTAGTTCGGTTGGATGTCGCAGAGTTGCGCGATCGCCTCGACGATATTTTAACCCGAGTTGGTTCTGGAGAAGAACGGGCAATTTTGAGTCGCGACGGCGAGGACGTGGCGGCGGTTATTTCTATAGAAGAGTTCTGGTTTTTGGAGAGGGCGATCGCTCGGTTGGAAGATGAGATGGACTTAGAAGCTATCCGCGAGGCTAAAGCTGAAGCAGAAAAAAAAGGAACTATTTCTTGGGAAACATTAAAATCAGAATTGGGACTTTAATCGGCAATGACTTATACGATAGAATTTTCTAACAAAGCTGAAAAACAGTTTAAGTCTCTACCACCGCAGACTCAAGAACGCTTGCAGCCGAAAATTGATGCTTTAGCTCAAGAGCCTCGCCCCCGTGGTGCGATCGAACTCTCAGATGTAGAGGAAGATACTTATCGCATCCGAGTTGGCGACTATCGCATTCTTTATGAAATTTCCGATCGCGTGCTGCTGGTTTGGGTTGTAGAGGTCGGTCATCGCCGCGAAATCTATCGCCAGCGATGAATTGTGCTTTAATGTAAGTTGGGTTTCTCGACTCAACTTACATCTGTTAACTGTTCGCAAGGAGGATTTTTATGGAACGAGTAATGACTGAAGAATACATACCCCCAGAAGATAGTTCGACTGTCAATAAAGGATATACTCGCTTAAGCGCCGACGAAATTAAAGAGAACTTAATCGAAATCCTTCGGCGAGTCATGGTAGATAAGGAACGTATTGTTGTGGAACGAGATGGAGAGGAAGTAGCGGCGATCGTTCCCATTCGCGAGTTCGAGGATTTGGATTACCTGTTAAAAGAGCTCAAACCTTCTCAATTCAACCCAGACGAAGAGGAATATTACGCCAATGAGAAACCCATCCACTGCATGCGCCCCGGTAAAATTATAGAAAATTTCGAGGAAATACTGGAGGCGATCGCGGAGGATAACGAAGTATTTGGGTTGATGCCGGTTGAGAATCTCGGCGGGAAAAATGTAGATATATTCATGCCCGCTGCTACAATGATGTCAATGGATTATTTCTGGATACCGGATTATATTATTGCCGCTAAAAACGAATTGGAGGTATAAACCGTGAAATTAGAAGACTATTTCGACTTTTTTGCTCCGAACGATATTCGGATAAAAGGTACTCGGGTGGGTATCGAGAACGTTTTGTATGAATACATCCACCGAAAGCTATCCCCAGAAGAAATCGAGCAACAGTTTAGAACTGTAACTTTAGAGCAAGTGTATGCAACGATTTTGTATTATTTGAGCGATCGGGAAACCGTCGGTAAATACGTTGCCGACTGGTTGGAGTGGAGCCACCAACAACGAAAAGCTCAAGAGATGAATCCTCATCCGGGCATTACCCGGTTGCGAGAGAGGGTCGCTAAGTATGGAACCGATCCGGAAGTACACAAAGCACTTCGCCGGCAGCGGGAATTAGCAGCTCCAGGAAACGCAAAAGAAGCGGGGGAAACTAGCAAATGACTATTCGTTATCTAATGGATGAAAATGTAAATCCCACTTACCAAACTCAAATTCAGCGGCGGGAGCCCGATCTAATAATTTGGGCCGTTGGAGATGAGGGAACTCCCCCAAAAGGTACTCTCGATCCAGATATTCTCATCTGGTGTGAGGAGCATGGTTTTGTTCTAGTTACTAACAACCGCACGTCCATGCCACCCCATTTAACCGCTCATTTAACTGCCGGTCGTCATGTACCGGGAATTTTTATCCTCAATCCGAAAATGAGCGTAGGCGAGACTATTGATGAGTTAATTCTGATTGCTTTAGCATCCTCAGATGATCAGTATCGGGATTATATTACTCATTTGCCTCTTCGTCAATAGCAAATTAGGCTGACATTATTTGCGTTTAATTGTGCCTGGTGGTTCGATTTTTAGGTAATGAGATAATCGCCATTATTACTCATTACCTATTTCCTATTATCTATGGCGAATTTGAGCGTTTGGATTACCTGTTAGAGGCTCTCAAATCTTCTCAATTCAATCCAGACAATACACAAAAAAATCAACTTTATTCAATTAAAACGGAATATCATCATCTTCTTCTTCTTCTTCCAAAACTGCTTTTATCCCCGCAGATTTTTTAACTGCCAATTCTCCCTCTGGCAACTCCACCACTCCCGCGATTAACTTCCAACAAGGTAAACCTTCCTCCTCCCAATCGTCGGGCCGCCACGGCATACTCAAACTAACCGTTACCAAACAACTATTTTTCGGTCTAGATCTCAATTCCAATTTTCTCACAAACACCGGATCCGTAATCGTCGTCCTTAAAGTTTGCCCCTTTTCCGTCACCAAACTTCCTTCCCATTTATTGCCGCCCTCAAATCTTTCTTTAATAGGTCTCGCCGAAAAATTCACCGCTTTTATTAGTTCCAAAGTCCGGCGTTTTTCTACTGGTAACGACTGCATAAAATCAACCGTAACGTAACGCTTGTCGTTGTGGAGAACGTACTCTTCTTGACTGCAATATTCGAGCAATTCTGCCGGCTTAACTCTCCCTTTTCTGTGCCAATTTCCCGGCAACACCGATAAATTTTCGCTCTCAAAACCAAAATCAGGTCCGGTGTCTGCTAGAGGAATTTCTAAAATGTCTAATAATGCCGGTTCCATCCTATTAATCAGTCGCATTTGTTTGGGAATTTGACCGTCGGGTAAACCGGAAATCGGACGAACCCACCGACCGTTACCGGGCTCTATTCCCGCAATGCACCTCTCCCCTCGCTTCCAAGAATTGGCAAGGCAAATTATTCTCGTCATACCCTTGACTTCTCTAATTTAGTTGAAAAGTAATTTTACCTCAACTTTGAAGATAACCAACAATTTAACAACTTGTATCTGGTGAAACCCGGTTTTGCCGAAATTACCTGGTTTCTTAATCGGTTCTCTAGTTGCTAATTGCTAACTGGCCATCACTGGGTCAAAAATTTCTGTTGGGCCCGGGCAAACTCGCCTCGAATTTTTAGACAGACTCCCCCACAGATCTATTAGGGAGAGACCCCAATTTTTTACGCCAAAATTCGATTTTTGTTACAAAAATTTACAAACAAAAGAGCTTTTGTTTTTTTTCGAGATGCCCCCGGTCCATTTTTGAAAAAAATTTTTTAGAAAAGAGTTTTAAAGCATCAAATATGTTATGCTTAAAGACAGTTTTTCTGGCTCTTCGGTGTTTAGCTTGCGCTCATCATTGATGCTCGGGAACGGGGAACGGGGAACGGGGAACGGATTTGGGATTTTTTTCTTACTAACTAGCACATCTAGTTATTAAAAAAAAGTAGTTTAATGGTGTTTGCGTCAATTTTAAATTTGTTCTTCCCCGTTCCCTGTTCCCTGTTAAGAGTTCCCGCTCATCGTAAAATTACCATTTTAGCAAACCTTCGTACCGAAGACCCGTTTTTCTTTTAATAATTAACATGAGGGCGATCGCCCCCTAAAACCCAATTGGCAGTGAAATAGTTACCAATAATACAGAAACTCAGGAGGAATTATGAGTAAGTTAGCAACTCTCAAGCTAGATGGGGATATCGAAGAAGGTTTTCGAGCCACCTTGTCTCTAGGAAGCGACGGGGAGCGACCTCAAATAGAAGTAAGAGGCAATCTTCCCCCTAGTCCAGAATTAGTCGCCGACTTGCAACAACATTGGGAGACAAATTATCGTACTGTAAGTGCCCCAACTCGCCTCAAACCCAAACGCATCCATTATAATAACCGTCGCCGCAGCCTTACTCCCATCGATGAATGTCGGCGATCGGGAGAGCAACTGCGCGATCGCTTCAACCACTGGCTGCGATCGGAGCAATTTCGCGACATCGATACCCGACTGCGAGAAGAACTAAACCGAGACGAACCTATTAGGTTGTTAGTTAGCACTCAAGATAATAAATTACAAAAACTACCTTGGCATTTATGGGATTTCGTTCGTCGCTATCCTCTCGCAGAAGTTGCGTTCAGTCCTCTGAATTATCACCAATCCTCATTCTCTTGTCGGTCTCATACTTCCGATAAAGTCAAAATATTAGCCATCCTCGGACACGCAGAAAATATCGATATCGAGAAAGACAGAAAATTATTAGAAAGTTTACCAAATGCCGAGACAGTCTTTCTAGTAGAACCGAACCCCTCGGAAATAAGCGATCGCCTCTGGAACCAACCCTGGGATATTATCTTCTTTGCCGGACATAGCGAGACGGAAGAAGAAGTCGGCAAAATTTATCTCAACCAAACCGATAGTTTAAGTGTTGACGAACTGTGGTACGCTTTGCGCAAAGCAGTAGATAACGGCCTCCAATTAGCTATTTTTAACTCCTGCGATGGTTTGGGTTTAACCCAACAATTAGACGACCTCCAAATTCCTCAAACTATCGTCATGCGAGAATTAGTTCCAGACTTAGTAGCTCAAGAATTTTTAAAGCATTTTCTCACCAGTTTTTCTAAGGGTAAATCTTTTTATTTAGCCGTCCGCGAAGCTCGGGAAAGATTGCAAGGTTTAGAAACCCAATATCCCTGCGCTACTTGGTTGCCAATTATCTGTCAAAACCCCGCCGTTTTGCCTCCCACTTGGCAAGATTTATTAAACAAAAATAAACCAGCACTTGCTATTAATAATTCTGCCCCACTAGAGGTAGTAAAAAAATCGAACTTATTAAGGAAAAAATGGCGTTTTGCTGCCTTACTATTTTTGGGATTAGGATTTTTTTGCTGGCAAATTGGCAGCCCAAAACTTGCTATTGTTGCTAACAATTACGGATTTAAAAGTTATCAAAAAGGCGATTTTTCCAAAGCGAGAACAGCTTGGAATTTAGTAACTGTACTGAACCCAAATAATCCCGCCGCTCCTTACAATTTGGGCTGGGTTTGCGAAAAGTTACAAGATTTTAAATGCGCTGAAGAACAATATTTTACGTCTGCAAATTTAGACCTCGATGCTGCTTACAGTCAGTTAGGCCGTCTTTATATTAAGCAAAAAAACTATGCTTCTGCTGTTAATTTACTCTTTGAAGGTTTAAAGCGAGCAACAGACGATCGCATCATCTATTCCATACAAAAAAACCTCGGTTGGGCGCGACTCGAACAAAGTCGTTATCAAGAAGCTTTATACCACCTTGAGGAAGCAATTAAATTAGACAGCGATCGCGCAAGCGCCCACTGTCTTTTGGCACAAGTTTATGAAGGCATGGGAGATGATAAAAAAGCAATTGAAGAATGGAAAACCTGTTTGGAAAATGCCAAACCAGAAAACGCCGACGAAGATATTTGGATCGGTATGGCACGGAAGCGCTTAAAATTGTTATTGCCCCAAAAATAACCAGGGTCATTTTTTTAAAAATTAACTCGGACATTTAATCGCACCTCCTTCGCTCTGGCAAGGTTTTTCCTCATTGCTGACAATAGTTTCAATTTCAACCTCAAAATTGCTAACATCTAGATGCCGACAATTAACTAATAAAACTTCAGCAAACGGCAAAACAATTCCCACCGCCAGCAAAGATACAACCCAATTTTTCCCCTTCATTATTCGTTTCTCCTCTAAGCAATTTATTTACCAAGGAGAAGCGAGTTGGCCAACAGCTTCTCGAACCTTTCTATTAATTTTATTGGGGGCGTTTTTTCCTTTTATGCACTCTGCTTTGTTTCTGGTTTCATGCAAAATCGGGATGCTTCCCCTCTAACAGAAACATCCCGATGCTAAAAATTAAGCTTTTTTATGCCTTACATATTCCGTTGAAACTCTTCTAAAATCTCCATCAACTGACTCTGACATTGGCGAGGCAACAAATCTGTAAGAGGAATTTCGCGCCTGCCGTCGCCCAGCTTCACAGAAAAACTTTGTAGTATTTCCGCCACTTGGCTTTCTGGTGGCACTCCATCTTCCAACATCGGATAAATTTGCTCCGCCAAAACCGTATGGAATTTAGCATCCCCTAAATAGAGATGCCAGTTAGCGATATCCATATAGACATTTTCGCCGATTTCAGCCGCTAAAGATTCAATTGCTCGCGTGTTGCTGCTACTTGCCATAAGAAAAAATCAAAATTTGCTAATAGGTAATAGGTAATGCTGCCGATGGACTCTTGTCATCCAGCATCCTTAGTTTCTGGGGAATAGTCGGCGATCGCGAAAATATAAACCCCATGTCCCACCAACAACAATAACCAGACACCAGTTACCCAAGGCGTCCAAGACCATCTGGCCTTTTGGACGTTATGGACAAACCACAAACCAGAATTGCAAGCCGCAAAAATGGCCAGATGGACCGCAAAATTCATGCGATCGTCCAAACGTCGGAAAGCGGGGTCGTTTCGATCGGGTTCGCGAGGCCAACGAGGAGGCATAACTGTTCGATCCTTCAGAAGGTTAATTTGATATTGGCTATTTTAGCATCTCATACTCAGAACGAGTACTCACGACGAGTACTCATACTCAAAAAAAACCCAGCGGCCCTAGAGAGTCGGTCAAGAAATCCAGTTTTTTTGACAATACCTTCGCCATTTTTTCAAAGCGTTCCTCACCCGCGTGAAACCGGGAATATACGAAAAACCCGGTTTCTTCAATCTCCTGTCGCCAACCAACCAAGGCCATCCTCCTCCTTGTACTTGGACCAATTAATAACCGTCCAAACAGAAAAAAACCGATTTCACCAATTTTTCTTGCTTCCCCATCAATAGAAAACAAGTATGCTTAGATCCCGATCGCTTCCTTAAGAAATTCAATCCCCTGGCAAAACTTGTGAGAGAATAAAAGCCCTGAAAAACTAGCAACTTGTTATTCTAAAAATAAAATCCATTTTGGAGAAACCTTAAATAAAAATAAAATCAACTCCCACTTATGGATCGCAACTGCGGTTAGTGGAGGTTTTGACCGAATTACGATCGTTTCCTTAAGAAATCCCACCGATTAATCGAACTCGTGACAAAATACACTCGCCAGCTAGCTATGACCAAAAATGCTTAACAAAAATTTACTCAAACCAGGTTTCACTTAGCTTGAAGTAATGCTATATTGCAAAGAATCGACAAAAGCCAGTCGAGCTATTTGCCAAGTCAAAGCTCGGCAGAGTTTTTGTCGCTTCGTCTCACTAAAAAAAATAAATTAACGTGAGTAATTGTCGAACATAAGTCAAACAGAACAGACAGTTAACTGTCATCTACTGAAGTTTTGGAGAATATATATAAATGACAATAAAAGGAATACCAGCCAAACAGGGACTATACGACCCGCAGTTCGAGCATGACGCTTGCGGTGTGGGTTTCGTGGTTCACAAGCGCGGGAAAAAGTCCCACGACATCGTAGAACAAGCACTTACAATTCTAGTAAACCTAGACCATCGGGGAGCTTGCGGTGCCGAAGCAAATACGGGAGACGGTGCGGGTATCTTAATGCAAGTGTCGCACCAATTCTTTAAAAAAGCAGCAGCCCAACAAGGTATAGAACTGCCAGATGCCGGACAATACGGCATTGGCATGGTCTATGCTTCCAGAGATGCTGCCACTCGGGAGAAAAGCCGTCAAGTCTTTGAAAAAATTGTCAAAGAAGAAGGACAGGAAATTCTAGGCTGGCGGGACGTACCTACAGATAACTCCACCTTGGGCAAAACAGCCCTGTTAAGCGAACCCTTCGTACAACAAGTATTCATAAAACGCACGGGGGAATTTGCCGACGAAGCGGCCTTCGATCGCAAACTCTACGTCATCCGCAAGCGTTCCCAAAAAGAAATACGCTTCTCCACAGTCGATCCGTACTGGTATCCGTCGAGTCTATCCAGTCGCACCATCGTCTATAAAGGAATGCTGATGCCGGTGCAGGTGGGGCCATACTACCCCGACCTTCAAGACCCGGACATGAAGACAGCATTAGCTCTGGTACACTCCCGGTTTAGTACCAATACTTTCCCAAGCTGGGAGCGGGCTCACCCCTATCGCTATATTACCCACAACGGCGAAATCAACACCTTGCGCGGCAACATCAACTGGATGTACGCCCGACAGTCCCTCTTCCAGTCAGAACTATTTGGCGACGATATCGATAAAATCAACCCAGTAGTTAACTTAGACGGCAGCGACTCCCAGATTTTCGACAACGTGTTGGAAATGCTGACCTTAGGAGGGCGATCGCTCCCCCACGCCGTAATGATGATGATCCCCGAACCCTGGACGGGACACGAGTCCATGAGCGAGGAGAAAAAAGCCTTCTATAAATATCACTCCTGCCTGATGGAACCCTGGGACGGTCCCGCATCCATCGCCTTCACCGACGGCACCTTTATCGGCGCGGTACTGGATCGCAACGGTTTGCGCCCCTCCCGCTACGTTGTCACCAAAGACGACCTGGTAATCATGGCATCCGAAGCGGGAGTATTGCCCGTAGAACCGGAAAACGTCGCCTTCAAAGGACGCTTGCAACCCGGACAAATGTTCCTGGTAAACATGGCGGAAGGACGTATCGTTGCCGACGAAGAAATTAAGAATCAAATCGTCACCGAACATCCTTACGGAAAGTGGCTCGACGAACAGTTAGTAGAACTTTCCCAACTAAAAGAAGGAACCGAGCCAGTTCCCAAGATAGAAGCAGAAAAGATACTCCAACAGCAAATGGCCTTTGGTTATACTTTTGAAGACCTGCGCTTGCTGCTAACGCCAATGGCACAAAATGGAGTAGAAGCAGTGGGAGCGATGGGAACCGATACGCCTTTGGCAGTTTTATCGGAACGTTCTAAACTGCTATACGACTACTTCCAGCAAATGTTCGCCCAAGTGACGAACCCGCCCATCGATTGTATCCGCGAAGCAATTATCACTTCCGCAGAAACCACCATCGGTCGCGAGGGTAACTTGCTGGAACCGACACCAGAAAGCTGTCACCTGATTTCGCTAAAAACGCCAATCCTCAGCAACGAAGAATTGGCAAAACTAAAGTCGGTTTCCGAAAGCGACTTCAAATCAACAACCCTGTCAATTCTGTTCGACCCCAAAGCGGGAAGTGGGGGGATGGAAAAAACCCTCGACACCCTCTGCGAGGAAGCCGATAAAGCGATCGCCTCTGGAGACAACATCATTATTTTGAGCGATCGCGGAGTCAGCCGCGAAAAAGCACCAATTCCTGCTCTCCTAGCAGTCTCCGGCCTGCACCATCACCTAATCCGCCAGGGCACTCGCACCAAAGTAGGCATCGTCCTCGAATCCGGCGAACCCCGGGAAGTACACCACTTCGCCGTCCTCATCGGCTACGGTTGCGGCGCCATCAACCCTTACATGGCTTACGAAACCATCGATGCCGGCATTCGCAACGGTTCCATCCTAGACGTTGACTTTGCCACCGCCAAGAAAAACTACATCAAAGCAGCCACCAAAGGCGTAGTCAAAGTAGCCTCCAAAATAGGCATCTCCACCCTGCACAGCTATCGCGGGGCCCAAATCTTCGAGGCCATCGGCTTAAACCACTCCGTAATCGATAAATACTTCGCTTGGACGGCATCCCGCATCGAAGGCGTCGACCTAGAAACCATCGCTCTAGAAGCGATCCGCCGGCACGAGCGAGCCTTCCCAGAACGCCCCACCAACGGACACGCCCTAGATGCAGGCGGCGAGTACCAGTGGCGCAAAGACGGAGAAAAACACCTGTTAAGTCCCGAAGCGATCCACGCCCTGCAACAAGCAGTGCGCGATGGCAACTACGACTTATTCAAGAAATATTCAGCCATGCTCAACGAGGAGAACAAACACAAGTTCACCTTGCGCGGCCTGCTAGAATTTAAACCATCCCAAGCCATACCCATCGAGGAAGTCGAACCCATCGAAGCGATAATGAAACGCTTCAAAACCGGGGCGATGAGCTACGGTTCCATATCCAAAGAAGCTCACGAAACCCTAGCGATCGCCATGAACCGCATCGGCGGCAAGTCTAACACCGGCGAAGGAGGCGAAGATCCCGAACGTTACACCTGGACCAACGAACGCGGCGACTCCAAAAACAGCGCCATCAAGCAAGTAGCCTCCGGTCGTTTTGGCGTCACCAGCTTGTATCTATCCAAAGCCAAAGAGATCCAAATCAAAATGGCGCAAGGGGCAAAACCCGGGGAAGGCGGACAGCTTCCAGGGCGGAAAGTATATCCCCCCATCGCCAAAGTGCGCCACTCCACCCCCGGCGTAGGTCTGATTTCCCCGCCGCCCCACCACGACATCTACTCCATCGAGGACTTGGCAGAGTTAATCCACGACTTGAAAAACGCCAACCGCGAAGCTCGGATCAACGTCAAACTCGTATCCGAAGCGGGAGTGGGCACCATTGCTTCTGGAGTTGCTAAAGCTCACGCCGACGTCATCCTCATATCCGGTTTCGACGGCGGCACCGGCGCGTCGCCCCAAACATCCATCAAACACGCAGGTTTGCCATGGGAATTGGGAGTCGCCGAAACTCACCAAACCCTAGTGTTGAACAACCTGCGCAGTCGGGTGGTAGTCGAAACCGACGGTCAGATGAAAACCGGTCGGGATATCGCGATCGCAGCCCTATTGGGAGCAGAAGAATTTGGCTTCTCCACCGCGCCCTTAGTCAGTTTGGGTTGTATTATGATGCGCGTTTGCCACAAAAACACCTGCCCCGTCGGCATCGCCACTCAAGATCCCCAACTGCGGGAGAAATTTACCGGAGAGCCAGAGTATGCGGTCAACTTTATGAAGTTCATCGCTACGGAGTTGCGCGAGATTATGGCAAAACTCGGTTTCCGCACCCTTAACGAAATGGTCGGACGCACCGATAAGCTCGAAGCGATGAAAGCGATCGACCACTGGAAAGCCAAGGGCATCGATTTGTCTAAGATTCTCTACCAACCGGAAGTGGGTCCGGAAGTCGGGCGCTACTGCCAGATTCCCCAAGACCACGGTTTAGATAAGTCTTTGGATCTGACCGTATTGCTGGAGCTGTGCAAGGGGGCGATCGAAAAGGGCGAACCGGTCAAAGCAACCCTACCGATTAAAAACACCAACCGCGTCGTCGGTACGATACTCGGTAACGAAATTACCAAGCGCCACTGGAACGGACTGCCCGAAGATACAGTCCATCTCCACTTCCAAGGCAGCGCCGGTCAAAGCTTAGGTGCCTTCGTTCCCAAGGGAGTCACTTTGGAATTAGAAGGAGAGGCCAACGATTATTTGGGCAAAGGACTCAGCGGTGGTAAGATTATCGTTTACCCCCCGGCAGCCTCCACCTTCGTACCAGAAGACAACATCATCATCGGCAACGTTGCCCTCTACGGTGCCACCGACGGAGAAGCCTATATTTGCGGAGTGGCAGGAGAGCGTTTCTGCGTCCGCAACTCCGGCGTTAGCGCCGTAGTTGAAGCGGTGGGAGACCACGGCTGCGAGTATATGACCGGCGGCAAAGTCGTTATTCTCGGTTCCACCGGACGCAACTTCGCCGCAGGCATGAGCGGCGGTGTAGCCTACATTCTCGACGAGAAGGGCGATTTTGCCACCCGTTGCAATACCGAGATGTCCGACATCGAACCTCTCGACGTGGAAGATTTGGCAGCGGTTCGCCAGATGGTTGAGAACCACGTCAAATATACTAAGAGTGCCAAAGGTTCCCGGGTTATCGCCAACTGGGAGGAAATGGCGCCGAAGTTCGTCAAGGTGATGCCGCGAGATTATAAGCGCGTCATCCTCGCAGTTAAGAAAGCGTTGGAGTCCGGCCTCAGCGGCGACGACGCCCTCAACGCTGCCTTTGAAGAAAACAGCCGCGACCTCGCCCGGATCGGCGGAAGTTAAGTTAGGCAAAAGGCAAAAGTTTGTAGGGTGCGCACCGCGCACCTTACACCACCGTTCCCCCATCAGAGTCAGTTGGCAGCGGATTTTGTAACGGATTTAACGGATGAGTAATTGTCTGCAATGGAGGGTGAGATTGACGTAACCCTAAGAAACCCAGAAGAAATAAGGCGATCGAGAACGGGAGCAAGTCAGTTTTGAAGTTTTCCCAAAGACTTAACGCTTTTTGGGAATGGGGAATGGGGAATGGGGAATTGGCGCATAAAGTCTTTTTGCTGCATATTCGATGCTCCCGACGTGCATCCCTCATTCTTGGTTAATTACAAAACTGACGTGCTCCCTCGAGAACTGATGAAACCGTTCTTTTAAGCTACCGTTATTACACGGGAACTCTAATTGGCGATAAGTGGCTATGTGTTGTAGTGAAATACTTAGAAAATGACGCTTTCGTATTAACTGCTTATTTCACAGACAAAATCAAAAAAGGAGAAAAACTATGGCCTCTAGCGTAAAAGTTTGGTATGATAAAGAAGGGGATTTTATGGAAGTTCTCTTCTCGGATCGACCCGGTTACATGAGAGAAACGGACAACGATGCCATTATGGAACGGGTGGATGAAGAGGGTAATTTATTAGGTTTTTCCGTGTTGGGTGTCAGTAATTTGGCAACAGAAAAACCTTTAGTCGCTCAGTTGGTGGCGAACGTTAAGTAGTATTGTCATTGCGAGGGGGGGTGATATTCGTTAGATTATTGGTTCTTTCGTTAAGTCCCCCCGAAGCAATCTCACCAACTTTATGAGATTGCTTCGGCTGATTTAACGCTCGAACCAAAAAGTTAACGAGTGTTATCCCGGCCTCGCAATGACAACAGAAGGATTTTTGCCCGTGCAAAGAAAGTAAGTAACTGAACAGTAAAAAGTTGGTGCGCCGTGCGCACCCAACAAAATTAAAATATAGAGAGGAGACATCTATGGGAAAAGCAACAGGATTTATCGAATACGTCCGCGAATTACCGCCAGATTTAGAACCACTAGAAAGGATTAATAATTGGGACGAGTTCCACCAACATTTAAGCGAGGAAAAACTCCGCAACCAAGGCGCTCGCTGTATGGACTGCGGCACTCCCTTTTGTCATACCGGCACCACTTTCGGCGGCATGGCAAGCGGCTGTCCTATTAATAACCTCATTCCCGAGTGGAACGATTTAATTTATCGGGGGTTGTGGGAGGAAGCTTTGGAACGCCTCCACAAAACTAACAACTTCCCCGAATTTACCGGTCGCGTTTGCCCCGCCCCCTGCGAGGGTTCCTGCGTCTTGGGAATTAACGAACCACCGGTTACGATTAAAAACATCGAATGTTCGATTATCGATAAAGGTTGGGATGAAGGATGGGTCAAACCCGAACCGCCAGCAAAACGGACCGGCAAAAAAGTAGCGATCGTCGGTTCCGGCCCCGCAGGTTTATCCGCCGCCGCCCAACTCAATAAAGCAGGTCATTTGGTGACGGTTTTTGAAAGAGCCGATCGCCCCGGGGGTTTGCTCATGTACGGCATCCCCAACATGAAGTTAGACAAGCAAAAAGTGGTTCGACGCCGCCTCGATATCTTAGAAAAAGAAGGCGTTCGGTTCCAGTGCAATACAGAAATAGGTAAAGACTTGCCCGCAGAACATCTGCTCAAAGAATTTGATGCGGTCCTTCTCTGTACTGGCGCTACCAAACCCCGCGACCTCCCCATCGAAGGACGGGAATTAAAAGGCATCCACTTCGCGATGGAGTTCTTAACTTCTAATACTAAGGCAGTTCTCGATCGCCACAAAAACGGCAGCTTTATCTCCGCAGAGGGTAAAGATGTGGTTATCATCGGCGGCGGCGACACCGGCACTGACTGCGTGGGAACTTCCATCCGCCACGGTTGCAACAGCATAGTGCAAGTGGAAATTATGCCCAAACCGCCGTTAACTCGGGCTCCTAACAATCCTTGGCCGGAGTGGCCGAAAATCTATCGCATGGACTACGGCCAGGAGGAAGCAGCGGCTAAATTCGGCGACGATCCTCGGGTTTATTTGACCACCGCCACCAAGTTCGAGGGCGACGAAAACGGACGGGTGAAAGCGATCCATTTAACAGACATCGAGTGGGAGAAAAACGAGCAAGGCCGATTTATTCCCAAGCATATTCCCGGAACTGAAAGGGTAATGCCCGCGCAGTTAGTGTTGCTGGCCATGGGTTTCCTCGGCCCGGAACAACCTTTGCTAGATTCTCTGGGATTGGATCGCGATGCCCGGAGTAATATTAAGGCAGAGCATGGCAACTATGCCACCAGCATCCCCGGAGTCTTTGCCGCAGGCGACTGTCGCCGGGGTCAAAGTTTAGTAGTCTGGGCGATAAACGAAGGTCGCGGCGCCGCCCGCGAGTGCGACCTTTACCTCATGGGCAGCACGGATCTGCCTTAATTGTAGGCAAAAGGCAAAGCTTTCCATTGCGCCGTAGAACAGGCATCTTGCCTGTTCGGTATCTAATTAATTTTGCCCAGGTACTTATTAAATAAAGAGACAAAAAAAATGACAGAACCATCTCCCGAAACAGTTTACGACCATCTCAAAATGCTCGACCAACAAGCAGATATTGTTACCAGCGCGGTTTATCGAGAGGAAGCTCAAGATGCTCTGGCAAGTCCTGAAGTGACTCCAGAGTGGAAAGAGGCGATTAGCGATCGGCTCAACGAAGCAAATCACAAACTCGAAATGCGCACCGTTACTGGTGGCGATAGCTATTAGTTTGTAGTAATCGCTTTAGCGATTTTTAGTTCCCTCAGAAACCCGGTTTTTTCAAAAAACCGGGTTTCTTATATAGGGAATAGGCAATAGAAAAATATTGTTAATTGTTAATTGTTAATTGTTAATTAAAAAATTGTCAATTGTTTCTACCATGAATCCTTACACTATTTTCAAAGAAACTCAGCGCCAAAGAGCGAGCGATCGCGCCACTGTCGGGATTCTCAGTAATTGTGAAGGAGCCGATCGCCTCCTCATATTAGTGTGGTCGCAATTGGGGGATTTCGATAGTCTGGAATATGCTTGGTGGTTGCAACGAGAAGCAGAAAGACTGCAATCCCAGGGCATTACGATTCGGGCGGTGGGAATTGGCGATCGCAATTCGGGATTAAAATTTTGCGACTACACCGGATTTCCCCCAGAATGGCTATTTGTAGGTCCCACGGCAGAACTGCACCAACAATTAGAACTTTATCGAGGGTTATCGTTAAAATTCCCCGGTTTATCGACCGGGCCAAATGCTTGGCTCAATTTAATGTTAATGTGTGCCGGGATAGCCAGTCCGGGGACTTTGGCCGAAGTGTTTCGCGGTTATCGGGGCGATCGGCAAGCCCCCCAATTAATTGACGAGCAAGAAATGATTAAGGCGGCACCATTACCGGCTTTTAAAGGTTCATTTTTCAAGATGGCAGGAGGGACAGGGTTTCAGCGTCCCTTTGAACTGGCCACCTTGCGACTGCGGAACATGACCGAAGTCCTGGGAAACTGGAAAACTTATGTCCCCGATGCTGCGTATATGACCCAACGAGGAGGCACTTTCTTGTTTGATGGTCGAGGAAATTTGCTCTACGAACATCGCGATCGGGGGATTCTCGGTTTTGCAGAAAATATGAGTCGTCCTCTGTCTTTTCTATTCCTGGATTCAAAGGACGGGTTTTAGTTTCTGTAGTCATTACAATCAGTGGCGTCCCCAGGCCAGAAGCATCGAAAACTGCTGTAAGGTTTGACCGGGGACGCTGATTGACCGATAAAAGTACAAACGAGAAGTTGAGCAACAAACCCTGAGTGTGCGATCGCGCCCTGCTGGGGATTTTGGGGCACTTCCTCTTTCGGAGTTACTGGAAAAAATGCAAGTCGCCATTACTCACGAATCTCTTTTCTAGCTGTTATTTGCTCTAGAGAAATGTCCTAATTTCAAGCGATCGTCTACTCCAAATGACTCTTATGCCCAAGGTTAATCTCCCTTGGGTTTTATGTTCTTCGTGGATTTTAAGGGGTGTAAATCTATGCCATATTTGCTAAGTGAGATTTGTCGGCTCAACGGCCTTGAACTGAGCGATGCTGCAAACGTTTTGGGTTAAATAGGCACCCGCGATCCTCGTAGCATCGGCTTTTGCTTACCGTAAGTTCAGGTCAGTACATTAGTATTTCTTGAGGAGGCCCAGTTGGCAAGTAGATTGTACAATTCTGTTTCAGAAAAGAAATCTGATGTATATCCAAGTCTAAGACTTGATTCAACTTTCGCTTGGTTCAAATTTGTATCTATGGATGCCCATCTCTGACTATAAACCTGCGCAATCAATGAAGTAATGTCATGACCGCAACAAATTTGTAAAGGATCGGGACTTAACTCAGATAATTCATTATACTTTTCCATAATGAATTCTTTTGTTGCAATGCTGGATTTATTACTCGATCTCTGAAGCAAATCATCTATAAACTTTAATAGATTAATTGTGATATCTAACTTTTTAACGTCTGCAAATAGTCTAAAGCTAATCCCTTTAAAATTCAAAGTCAAGTTATATTTGCAATTAATTAGCCTAACTAATCCTATTGAATACGCTGCACTCAGAACAGATTCTCTCAACGAATTTTTTATTTCATCCATATTTTCACTATTAGTAAATTCGCATATGAATTTCTCAAGCGATGGAGACTCAAACATCATTGTTTCAACATCATGCAGATCTGTTGGAAAAATATATGTATCTATGTATTCCATCCTTTTGTTAAATAAATTATCGAAATCCGCATCACATATACCGAAGATGTTGTCAAAACCTTCTTCTACCAGTTTACTAATAATTCTACATAAGTTACCTTTTCCATTTACTTCCTCTATCTTGACATTTTCAGGATGTAATAGGGAGCGAAACATCCTAACATCAGTATTTCCTTCGACAGTTGCTATTATCTTTTTTTGTATAGTCGATGATGTATAAGCAGCCTTATTTCATTTACTTTTGCATTAAAGTCAAGATATTTTTTCATGCCATAGCTCCCTCTTCTAAATCAATTGTTAGATCCCATCGATTATCAATTATTTGAGGTGAATGGGTAGCAATTATAACTGACATATCTTGGATTTCAACTATCATCTTCAAGTCATTAAGGAACTCTTTCTGCCAAGCCACATGGAGTGATATTTCTGGTTCATCAATTAGAACTAAAGCATTATTCTTAACATTAAATATAAGTTCATATATCAGAACTATCTGATGCTGTTCGCCTGATGAAAGTTGAGTTAGCTTGAGTGGTTTCCCATGATTGGTTTCAAATATAAATCCTTTTTCAGAGTCTATTTTCACCTTTTTGAAAGATAGTCTTTTATTATTCAAAATATCAGAAAAAAGTTCTATCCTCTTCAAGATGTCATCATAAACAAAGAGCTTTTTACGTGTATCTAATACGTACAAGGTCAAAACCTTTGTATCGGTTTCCTGTATGTCATCAAGTTCTTTAAATCCAGCAACATAATCTTCAGAAGCCAGAAGGTTATAGCCAGAAAGTTTTTCACGCTTTTCCTGTAAATCTTGCAAATCAGTTTTCAACTCATCAACTGATAATATCTTGAACTCATCTTTTTTAAGTAGGCGAACTGGAAAGCTACTATCAAGCCGTTGAGAAATTTTTGAAGATTCAACGACTGTATTCCTTATAACATCTGCTAAATCGCTAGCGTATTTCTCGATAGTATCTGTATACTCAACTTTTCGGGAGCGATACCTTGCCCTCTCTGTTGTTCCACGTAAGATCAACCTCTGATCTTGAATGAAGTAAGTACTAAAAGAATCTGAAAACTCCTTTAACCAGTCAGGATAATTACCTGTTAAATCGCTCTGCATTTTAGGAGGTATAAGATCAGAGTATTTTAACAGAATCTCATCTAGACTTAAAATTTCTCCAGAGCTTCCGTCATGCCATTTATCTATATCAACTCTATCTAAAAATGGCATAATCATTTCAACATTTTCAGCAAAGTTATCCGCACCTCTAGAACGGCTGCTATATTCAAAAAGCTCATCTAAATTCTCGTCAATAGAGATCTTTAATTTTCTTAACTTAGACTCACGATCCTTTTGGAGATGTAGGGACCTCTCATCAGTAATAAGCTGAATGAAATTAAATTCTAGCTCCAAGAAGTAGCTCAGCTTGAGCTTAAAAATCGAGTCTACTATTTTAAGTATAACAGTTTTACCATATCCGTTTGGGGCTATAATTATATTTATATTTTCTTGTTGGTGAAAAACTACTGTATGATTAAAGCGATCGAATAGCCCATTAATTACTAGCTTTTCTAGCTTCATTTTATAACTCTACTGTGCCTAATATGGAACAAACTTACATCGATTGGATCGAGCGGTACTTGCGCTTCTACAACAAGCGTCCCCCCTCGCGAAATGGGCGTGCCAGAGATTCAAGCCTTCCTCACTCATCTTGCGGTTGAAATTGACATCCTCCCCGTCGTAAACGAACGGGGATTCCTCACCACGCCACCTTTTTACGGATGGTCGCTGAATGGGGTTGACGTTTCATCGGGTGCTGCTATCTTGACGATAGTCTTCTGCCTTCCTCCAGGTCCGTTTTAAATCTCCGAGTGCCCCCCGGCGATTACCTAAAAACCTAATTTTTAGATAGTGCTTCAAGTTTGAAATCAACATTGACTTTCAGCTTTTCCCGGACTACTTAAGGGACATTCAATTATTAGACCAAGCCTAACAACAATGGCTAACCCCAGGGTAGCGAGCGAGGATGTCAGGCCCAGACTAAAGCCACCGATCGGCACTGGCCCTCGAAACTTGCAGGTGACAGAGACATAATGAAGTATTAAGAGCGATCGCTAACTATGAATTATACCGATTTTTTCCATCTAATCACCCATAAGCGGATTTTCTTAAGATTTCATCTGTGTAAACTGTCGAAATTCTTCCAGAGTGGGTTCGCTGGCTTGATGCCGCTCCAGGGTGTAGTCACCGCTGCCAACTTCGAGTTGCTGAAGGAAGCGCAACATACCAACGACTCCGAGCGAATCAATCAGAGCTTTGTAGCCATCTTTTCTAATTTCAGCTTGTTTCATGGTTTGTAAGTAATTAACAATTAACAATTAACAATTGGGTATCCACGCGCCATAAACGCTTAATTGCCGTTAACACAGGCCAGTTGGCATCCCCAAATTAACGAACATTATTTTGCACGACTACTTATTTTCCTCTTGTAATCGGTTCATCAACCAAACAACTGGATTTTCAACCTGGATAGTCACTATTTCAGGATACTGCTTCGCTTTTCGCAGAAGGCGATCGTCGGTGGTCAGGAAAATATCGACTGACGCTGACTGGGCAAATGCCAAATGCAAGGCATCGTAGAGCTTAAATCCTAGCTGCATAAACTCCTGGGCAGAAGCTTCAATTTCTGGCGTGGAGGAGAGGTGGGTTTGAGCAATGGATAAGGTGGTTTCTAGCTGTTCTTGTTTGGATGAATCGGTATTTCTGGCGATTTCAAACTGAATTGCATCACTACTGAGTAGTAACCACTCTCGATCTTCGCATTTTTGGAGGATAGACAGCATGGCTTCAGCTTCAAGTTTGACTCTTGATTGTTGCAAGTCATCCAGTGGACGGTTGAGGCAACAGATATCAGCATAAATGACATAAGTCTGGGTCATGGCTCACAAGAATCTTATTTTTTATTGGTGCGCAACTCTTTAGCTAAAGTTTATCCTCAGACAACAGTGCTTCCAATTCTTTCAGTAAAGATTCTATTTGAGAACGCTTATCAGGGTCGTCCCACGCCTTAAGCTTTTTGATTTTCTTGGGAATAGCCTCCATTCGAGTTTGCAATTCCTCTTTTTCCGTAGAAAGCTTTGTAGCTCTAATTCGCTCTCGAATTTGCTTTAGGGATAGAGATTCTGCTATGGCCTCCTCTAAGAGTGTTTGTCGTTCTGACTCTACCTTTAGTTTAGCAATAGCCTTCGCTTTGGTGTACTCAATACGACCCTGACGAAGAGCTTCTAGAATTTCATGGGGCAGTTTCAGAATAGGAAGGCGGTGAGTTCTTAATGATTCTGGCGAGAGGTTTCCTACTGTCTGTAAAGTCGCTTCTACCACTTCCTCTTGTGTACGGACAACGTTGTCCGTAAGCCCTCTTTTCTTATTGGCCATTTGATTGAGCAGTGAAATTACCCCTTTCCGGTCAATCTTGAGCTTCATCTCCAGCAGTTGCAAAATTCCTTCGGTCTCTTCTACAGGGTTCAAATCCTTTCGTTGCAAATTCTCCACTAGAGCATATTGTAGTGCTTGTTCGTCAGTCATTTCTCGTACAGTTACGGGCACTTCTGTTAGCCCTGCTATTCGAGCGGCCTTGTAGCGGCGTTCTCCCGCTACTATTTCATATTTATCTTTTATGGGTCGTACTAACAAAGGCTGCAAAATGCCGTTTTTCTTTATGCTGGCAGCTAATTCTTGTGTTGCCTCTTCATCAAAATAGCGTCGGGGTTGACCTTTTAGGGTGAAAAGTTGGTTTAGTGAAATTGACAACACTCTGGGAAATTGCTGAAAATTGTTTGACTCGAAGGAATTTGTTGTGGAAGATGAAGTTTGAGGTTGCTGTTTTGAATCCATTGTCGAGCTCGTTCGCTATTTTTACAGGTAATCGTCCCTTACTGAAAGCTAATGGCGACTAACTCTGGCCAAATTGAAGATGGCCTCGGGTAGTTTTGTGGTTTTTTGTTTGAGTGGGGTTGAACGGAGAGAAAAAATACCCAAGTAGTTCCAATGCTTAAAAGGTTCGCCCCCAAGTTGGGCCAATTTGAACTTCAAAAGTTTAAGGGATAGGATATAACAGGTATTAAATCAAGGCTTTTAAGACTTTCAAAACGTCGAACTGACGTTTCTTTGTAGGTTGGACCGAACGCAGACCGAACCCAAATCATTAATTTCGGTTCGCTTCACCTAATTGAAAAAGTACCGACTGTAAGAATGTTGGGTTCCGTTTCACTCCACCCAACCTACAATTGCTACTTTATTTTTCACTGGCGGCGATTACTACGAACGAACGAAACTTCCCGACTTTCCCCCACTCTTACTCAATAACCGAATAGATTCAATGGAAATCGATTTTTCCAAAGCCTTCGCCATATCGTATAGGGTCAATGCCGCCACCGATACAGCAGTTAAAGCCTCCATCTCCACTCCAGTTTCCGCCTTCGTCTTCACTTCTGCCCGAATTTGATATCCCGGCAACTCCGCGTCTGGGGTTAACTGCACCTCGATTTTGGACAAGGGCAGGGGATGGCATAACGGTATTAAATTGGCCGTTTGTTTGGCCGCCATAATTCCCGCTAACTTGGCCGTTGTCAGCACGTCCCCTTTGGGGGCATTTCCCGCCTCGATGGCCTCGAAGGTGTCCCGCAACATCCGCACTTGGCCCGCAGCTACCGCTTGGCGCACTGTTTTGGCCTTTTCAGAGACGTCCACCAGATTAATTTGGCCATCTTTATCTAAATGAGTTAAATTTTTTGGGGAATTTGAAAAATTAGTTGTCATTTTCAGAAAGTGTGTTATGATAATTTATTAGTGCGGTGAAAAACAAAACATCGCTGCTAAAAAAACGAGGGCCTGTAGCTTAGTGGATAGAGTGCATGGCTACGGACCATGAGGTCGGGGGTTCGAATCCCTCCAGGCCCGTTAAATAAAAATGTTAAAGCGAGATGTCTTTATTACATAAGACATCTCGCTTTTTTTTTCGCTTTTTTTCTTTATTAAGAGCGATCGCTATTGTTTTCGTTGGCCAGTTTGCTCTCCTCTTCAATCAGGCGATCGATTGCATCCCTTAGTTTGTCTGTCCAGTTGGGGATGGATTTGAGTGCTTTTTCTTTGTTTAAGTAGAGCTTTAAATAGATGCCTCCGTCGAAGGCTTTTTTGTTTTTGGGTTTGAATCTTGATAGTGGGTTTGAATCTTGGCAGTCTGCCATTTTTTTGACATCATTCATAATAAATGTTTATTGTTTAAACTTTATTTATTAGTAAATTAAATCATACTTGCTGTACTATTTGAATATTCAAATAGTAAGATGATAATCAAGCTTATAAAAAAAGCTTGGGCCTCCACGGGACTCTAAATCCCAACGAGGCCCAAAACAACAAAAAACTACCAACATCTTACCAAAATTGAAAGTAAATCAGCATTAGCACTAGCCAACAATTTAATCGGCTGACCCCAACTCTTCCTCCCCCAACTCTTCCTCTATCAATCTGTCGATCGCCTCCCTTAACTTGTTTGTCCAGTTGGGGATGGACTTGAGGGCTTGTTTTTGCTTTGAATAGACAGCTACCGATAAAGTGTCGTCAAATTTTTTTTTAGACTTAGGCCAAGGGTTCAAGCCTGCAATTTGGCGCTCGTAGGCATCTTTTGTTAGATCGTCTTTTTGGGCCATATAAACACATTTTATGAGTGGATTTGATTGTAATAATAGATTTATATAAAAAACGGGTTAACAGCGATATATTGCTGTTAACGTTTAATTAAGTCTAAAAAATCATCTAAAAAACCAATGGCCCTCCAATGGGAGTTAAGCCCAACCGAGAGCCATTAGAAAATCAAAATTCACTCATATTTTACCAAAATGGAAAGTAAATGAGCGATTGTAGCAGCCAACAATGTAATTTTTTTGGCTAAAAAGCTCGCGGCCAATGGCTGCCCAATTGACAACACTCGCGCTGCATTGCGACCCTAAATCTACCGACTTATACATTTTTTTAAACACTACATAAATTATTAACATGAACGTTACATCTACACTAGAACCAGAGCTAGGCCAAGGGAGATTAAATGCGATCGCAAACTTGCTCTACTACAACGATTTCTATGATGGCGATCGCCAAGAGGTAGAGGAGAAACTGTGGGATGGGATGTTTGGTTATGTCAAGCTTGGCATTTCCTTAAAAGCTTTCGCTCATCACAAAAAGTACCAAAAAGAATGTCAAACATTTAAGCAATATTGCGATAAATATCTAGGAATTACAATCAGCTATGCCAAAAAAATAATGCAAGCTACTGAGGTTTGGGTAGAGCTAGCAAAAGCTGAGTTTGAGAAATTGCCAGCTAATATAAGTCAGGCAATGCCTTTAATTAAATTCAACACTGGGACAGATAAGACAGGGAATTGTCAGCTCTACGACAAATGGCAAGAATGTATTAATTACGCTACATCGACCAATCAAAAATTAACAAGTAAGACGATTAGGAAAGTAGTTAACAACAAAGAAACTCCCAAGCAAATTACCATAACTGACAGCGAGTTATGGAACGTAATAGAACGGGAGGCCGCCAAAGCTGGTACGAGCAAACAAGATTTTCTCAAGAGAGTTATTGACAATTATTTAAACCCACCAACCCCAGAACCTCCCAACCCAGAAAAACAAAAGACATGGGAAGAGGATTTAGAGACACTGGTATCCGAACGCGAATCAACAGAGAAAACGGAAAAGGAAAGCATTAAAGAAGAAAGTCAATCGACAGACATTGACCCGGAAAAACCAGAAACAAATTGCTGTAATTTATCTATTTCATTCGACAAGACTTTAACGCCATTACTTAATGGAGAAAAAACCGTAACTCGTAGAGTCTGGAAGAAGAGTACAGTTGACAAATTCACCAAAGCTTTTGAAGAAGGAAAATGGGCTAAGGCTCTTGACAAAAGCTATTTTAGAGGCGGCAAGCAAATTGGCTGGATTAAATTAACCAAAGCACCTTATGGAGAAAGATTGCGGGGTCTAAGCCAGGAGCATTGCGCTGAAGAAGGATACCCAGAATCGACCTCACATCAATTTATCCCTAGGTTTTTCAATGGTAATTCAAGCCAAAAAGTCTGGGTTTTAGAGTTTGAATTTAAACCGTTCACAGTCGCTCGATCGCATAAACATCCTTAGCCCTACCCAGAGCAAATTTAAAAGAACGGGACAAGCTTTGATTGGAAAGAGTGCAAAAAACAACTATGCCCAAACAACCCAAAACCAGATTAGTAGCAAACATATTTCTATAACCCATCTCTTCAGCTAGCAAACCAAAAATAGGACCGGCGATCGCCAGTCCCACGTCGAACCCACCAATACAAATAGAGAAAAATTTACCCCTTTCCTGGGGAGAACATCGGTCGGTCATCAAAGCTATAGTTATCGGAATTATTAAGCCCGCCGCCAAACCTTCAAACACAGCAGCAAGCAAAACCGCGCTGCTACTATTGGCAGTCCACAGCAGTCCGGCGCAAAGAGAATAACAAATTAGACCGATAGTAATAAAGACTCCGCGTCCGTACTTGTCAGAAGCGCGGCCCGTAGTTAAGCGAACCGTCAAACTAGCGATCGCCACCACCGTAAAAAACCAACCGGCACTCAAGTCTATTTCTGCTTGCCTCAGATATAAAGGCAAAAAAGAGACGATCGTGCCGAAGATTAAACCTCCTACGGACATGACAAAAGTCGGTATCGACACCGCCCGACTCAATAAAGTCTGCCCAAAGTTCAGGGGGCGATCGCCTGTTTCTTTTGGTTGCGGTTGGAGGGAGCGATCGGGTTCCTCTATGAGAAAAACGCCTATCAAAGACAAGGCCCCAAGACCCGCACTGGTAACAAATAAAGGAACGTAACCCCCCGACTCTTGGATAAAACTACCAAAAGCCGGCCCCAAAGCGGTACCGATGGGGTTAACCAAACTCATAAAACCGATTAATTCGCCTCGGCGGCCTTCTGGAGACAGGTCTGCCACCAAAGCGCTATAACCAATAGTAAAACCACCAATACTAATGCCGTGAAAAGCCCGAACTGCTGCAAGCAAAGGAACCGAGTCGGCGAAAAGATAGCCCAGGGGTGCTATTGCGGCGACGATGCTACCGACAATTAAAACCAACTTGCGGCCTCTAGCATCTGCCAGAGGGCCGAACCAAACCCTAGACGGCAAAAGTCCCAGGGAAAAAGCCCCCATGACCAAACCAATTTGTTGTTTGGTGGCGCCGACAGACTCGATGTAGAGGGGTACGGTACCGAGCAAAGTAGTAATGCCGCACCAGAAGAAGAGACCCGTTGCAAATAAAATCAGTAGTCCGCGTCGCGTTTGGGGGTCGAGGGAGCTAAATATTTTCACTGTTTTGGGAATGGGGAATAGGGAATGGGGAATTGGCAAGAGAGCCTGTTGAGAAAACTGAGATACTCCCAGATTATTGCTTATGGTATCTTAATTTTTAAGAGCGAGTATCTCAGAAACCCGGTTTTTTGAAAAAACCGGGTTTCTTGACCTCTAGCTCTTTCTGTAACAGTTATTTTTTTAATGACATGGAAAAACAAATAGAACGATTAAAAGAAAGATATATTTTTAGCCAACCTCTTGAGGTTTTGAAAAAACTTGATGACAATCCCAAACTGGCAGATTTTTTATGGGATGCTTACGAAAAAATTAAAGAAATTTTTGTTAGCGAAAAACTAGAACTTAAATTTTTGTACGACCCAGAAATTGTTGGTTGGAAACAGCTAATAATTGCCATTCATACTAACCTAGATGGATACGCAGCCTTTGATAAAATGAAGTTACTAGATTATAGTTGGTGGTTAGATGCTTCAGAAATTGTAGGAAACGAGTTAGAAATTCATATTGATTTTAATGAAATTTAATTGGTCTGGATATTTCGATTTGGCAAACGAACTGGCTCTCATTAATACTAGCGATTCGGCAAAAATAAGAGAGGCAAAACTGCGTTCTGCTATTAGCAGGGCCTATTATGCTGCATTTTGTCTGGCTAGGAATTACCTGCGAGATTATTTGAACGATCCGAGATTATCGAAAGCTAGAATTGACGATTTTAACGAACACCAGTATGTAGCTGAAGAATTTCAAATTTTTGATTCAAGAAATAAAAAGATGATAGAGATTGGCAAAAATTTAAGTCGATTGCGGGCTTTGAGAAATAAAGCTGATTATGATGATATTTTTAGCGATCGCATTAACAAATTACAAAATGAAGCTAATTATTGTTTAAAATTAGCCGGAAATATTATTAACAACATTAACGAATTAATCGAAGACGCTTAATACCTCGCAGGTCAAGAAACCCGGTTTTTTAAAAAAACCGGGTTTCTGAGATCTTAAAGTTTCTGCCGGCAAAACCGGGTTTACGAGCAAGGCTAACTCGCCCGCCAGAAACCGGGAATTTCGGCAAAAACCCGGTTTCTTAAATCTCAAAAAATGGGAACCATTGGTTCCCAAAAATCCCAAAGTCCTATTCTCGAAGATTGTCCACCACCTCTCGAACCCGATAAATCGGCCTTCCCTGAGACTCGTGGTAAGTCCGCATCACCACCTCGGCCAACAAACCAAAACTGAACAATTGAACCCCAGTTAAAAACAGCAAAACGGCCAAAATCAATAAAGGACGGTTGCCAATATCCTCAGCAAAGGCCAACTTTAAAAAAGTTAAATACAGCCCCAAGGTCGTCCCCAACAACATCGAAACCACTCCCATCGACCCAAAAACGTGCATGGGGCGAGTGAGGAATTTCTTAATAAAAGCGATGGTCAGCAAGTCCATCAAAACTCGAAAAGTCCGCCCCAAACCGTACTTGCTCTTACCAAACTTCCGGGCATAATGGCGCACCGGCATTTCCGTAATTCTGGCACCCTCAATAAATGCCAAAGCCGGCAAAAACCGATGTAACTCCCCGTAAAGATTGACATCCGCCGCCAGTTCCGCCCGATAAGCTTTGAGAGAACAACCGTAGTCGTGTAACTTCACTCCCGTTACTCGACCTATCAACCAGTTGGCAATTTTAGAAGGCAATACCCGACTGGCACTATCCTTTCTATCCTTACGCCAACCGCTTACCAAGTCGTAACCCTCGTTCAACTTCGCCAGGAGTAAAGGAATATCTGCCGGATCGTTCTGGAGGTCGCCATCTAAAGTAACGATCGCCTTCCCCCTGGCATGATTAAAACCCGCAGACATGGCCGCGCTTTGACCGTAGTTCCGCCGCAGCAGTACGGCCCGCAAGTACTCGCCACTGGCAGCTAGTTGTTTCAGCAGTTCCGTCGAACCATCTTGAGAACCGTCATCTACGCAGATAATTTCATAAGTGAGGTTGGTTGCTTGTAAGGTAGTGGCGATCGCTTCTATTAAAGTTGGCAAACTTTCCACTTCGTTATAAATTGGTACTACTACCGATACTTCTAGTTGGGCAGCAGTTAATCTTGTTTCTATTTCTTGATTTGGCGAAAAAATTGTAGCATCCATGAGTTTTTTCTTGGGGTTCCGTGGTTTCTATATAACGGTGGGGCTAGAAACCCGGTTTCTCAAAGAAACCCGGTTTCTTAAACATCTATAACGGTGGGGCCAGAAACCCGGTTTCTCAAAGAAACCTGGTTTCTTATGGGGTTCCGTGGTTTCTTACATCGCATTTTTATCCAGGCAAGCAATACCAGCAGCTAAAGTTTCTGCCAGAATGCTAACCAGACGATAAAACGCGACGGCAGTCAGGAGAATGGCTGGAGAAAAATCATTTTTTAAAAGAGCGATCGCCGTTGCCTCAAATACTCCTACTCCTCCCGGCGAACCGGGAACGATTAAACCTAAAACCCAAGCCAAACAAAAAGCACTAAATAATAGATTTATTCCCTCTATTCCCACTGTAGTTACGCTGTTTAAAGTTAATAAAAAACCCGTACCTCTAATAGCAACAAAAATAATTTCTGCCAGCAAAATACGCCAGGGATATTGTTGCAGGGTAAAAATACTATTTTGAGATTTTTTTTCTTTAAATTTAAGCTTGCTAGCAAAGGCAATTGCTGGATTTAAAAATTTAGGATGAACTCCAATTAATACTATTCCCAAACCCATAACTTGCCAAGCCCAACTCGGTTGGGGATAGCAGATTAAAGCAACTGTTAAAGCAGCAGCTACCATTAACAGCGGTTCTAATAAAACGCTAAGGCTGGCAATTTCAACAGATATGCCAGCCTTAGTTGCCGTGGAAATTCTACCGTAAAAATGCCAAACGTTGCCGGGTAAATATTTAGCAATATTGGTTTTTAAATAGATGGGAATAGCCCAACTAATTTTAACCGGTTGGTTAAATTTTTTGAGCAGATAAAACCAAACTACTGCCGACCAAAGATGGGCGATTATCGTTACCATGAGAGCGATCGCCAAATAAAACCATCCCCTCCCATCAATGCTAATTTCTGCTACTTGCTGCCAATTATCTTTTAAAGCCTTTGCCAAAAAAAATAACGTCCCTCCCAAGACGAACCAGCGCAAATATGGCTTTAGGAAAGACAAGATTTTTTTCATATTTTTGGGAATGGGGAATGGGGAATAGGGAATGGGGAATTGGGAATTGGGAATTGGGAATGGGGAATTGGGAATTGAGAATTAGCAATTGACAAAAAGCATTATTGAGATGCGCCCGTTGGTTTATAACTGGCAACTACTCTAGCCGCACCTCGTAACTGACGATAATAGTGTTGACTTACTTCGTCTCCACTTTCCGATAAAACATCAATGCCGATACCATTGCGACCGTCCTTTTTACCAGAACTGTGAAGATAACGGCCCTCTCCCAGATAAAGTCCTACATGAGTAGCCTTTTCGGGAGGGCCGAAAAAAATTAAATCTCCCGGTTCGAGAAGGTACAGCATATTTTCCCTTTTGTCAAGATTAATAGCCTCAGTATTAATAGCCTCAGTATTAATAGCCTCTGTAAAGGCCTCCTGCTGATAGGCATCTCTGGGTATCCAGATCCCTACCGAAGCAAAAGCAGCTTGCATCAGGCCAGAACAATCATAATTAGGCCCCACAGTTCCTCCCCAGAGATAATAGTTGGGAGTGTTCATGGCCTGGTAGGTAAAAGCGATCGCTTCTGGTAATCTATTTTTAATTTCTTCTACAGACAAAATAGGAAATTGATAGGGGGTCAAAGCAGGTTCGAGCTTATCCAAATCTGACTTTAACAGCCAACCTGGATAATCATCTTCCACCAGACGAACCATAACAGCAGAGCGATCGCTACTGTTACTATTTCCCGTTGGTTCGATAATTTCTAAATATCTTCCCTTAGCAGCTTGAGTTGCCAGACTATGGCATTCAGGCGAATCATAAATATTAAGATTAGTTGTACACAGATATTCCATATTCCAGATTTTTAAATATTATTTAACCAACCTATTCCCCATTCCCCATTCCCCATTCCCCATTCCCCAATATGACCTTCTTTAAAACTGACGAAAAATTAAAAACTCTGGGAAGCAGAATTATAGAAGCAAGCAGGATACAATTCCCTCAATTAAACCCAGAGCAACTAGCTTTAACCTGGATAGTTTACGAGCGATCGCCTACTTCCGAGACTGGTTCGACTGTAATTAGAGGTATGAGCGATCGGGGCGACGAACGCATTTACCCCGCCAGTATCGTCAAACTCTTTTATCTAGTGGCCTACCACCAATGGTTAGAAAAAGGAATGCTCAAAACCTCGCCAGAATTAGAACGGGCCGTAAACGATATGATAGTTGATTCCAGCAACGATGCCACCAGTCTAGTAGTGGATGCCTTAACTGGAACCACCAGCGGGCCAGAACTTCCCCCCGGGCCGTTTCAAACCTGGAAATATCAGCGGAATTTGGTCAACCGTTACTTTCAGTCCTTTAAATGGCCGGAGCTTGAAAAAATCAACGTCAATCAAAAAACCTGGTGCGAGGGGCCTTATGGTAGAGAGAGGGCCTTTTTAGGAGAAATGTTTGAAAATCGGAATATGCTGACTGCCGAGGCCACTGCCCGTTTGCTTCACAGTATCGTCAGCGGCCAAGCGGTTTCTGCCGCCGCATCCCAAGTAATGATGAAGCTGATGAAACGCAGTCTCGATCCAGAGGTATTAGCAGCGGAGCCAGAAAATCAGGTGACAGGTTTTTTAGGGGAAGGACTGCCTAAGTCTGCCCAGTTGTGGTCCAAGGCAGGTTGGATCGGCCAAGTCCGTCACGATGGGGCCTATATTCAATTACCGGACCTGCCTCCTTATTTATTGGTGGTCTTTATGGAAGGTAAGGCCAACAGCAACAACCGAGAGATATTGCCTTTTATCTCTCGGCAGTTTGTTAAGACTATGGAAAGCTTGCTTTAGGGACTTGCAATTTAATCAAATACCTACTTGTTGGGTGGAGTTGCACTGCACCCAACCTACGATGGATACTTATTTTGTAGGTTGGGTGGAGTAAAACGAAACCCAACAAGAAAATAGTATTGTTGGGAGTTTTTAATTTTTGGAAGTCCCTTAAAAACCAGCTTTAAAAACGGAGAGGGAGGGATTCGAACCCTCGTTACGGAGTTACCTGCCGTAAAACAGATTAGCAATCTGCCGCTTTCAACCACTCAGCCACCTCTCCCGGGTGACAATAAAAAACTATAACAGATATTTTTCGGTTTTGGCAACTATATTTTCAAATTAATTAAATTTTTAGATTCCAGATTAATCAAGGCCAAAATTTTAGCCCAGAGCAGTTAAGTCGTTATAAGAGGTCTCTTCGGGGGAAAAGCCGCGACTAATAAGATGCTGGGGCCAACTAAATGCAGGACTGAGAAAAAACTCTTTAGTGTATTTGTATCCTAATAAATAAAGTTGGAGTCTTTTTTTGGGGGACAAATTAAAATCGGTGGTCCCGATTTTGGCCTCGCTAACATCGATTTCAATGATGCGGTTGCTGTCGGCCTCGCGGAGATGGTAGCGATCGCGTGCCACTGCCATAGTTCTGATGGTAGCGCTCATCAAACTCAGAGGCCCTTTAACGTTGTATTCTCGATTGAGAGCCTCATCGACCAAGCGAAAGCCAAAAGTAAACCAACGGGGCGTCCTTTTACCCATACCCGGTGGTTTAACATCATAGATCCAGAGAGGAAAATTGCTGAGAACCCCACCATCAACGATGGCCGATTTTCCCAATTGTCCCGGTTCAAAAAACAAAGGAATGCTCAAAGACAGCCTTACTGCCTCGGCCACCGACAAATCCTCAGCCTGGCCCAAACCAAGCTGTTCCATCAAAGTTGGTTCGTCGGGCTGAGACTGGCGAGCTAGATCCTCTGGTAAAACCAACATTTGACCCCGAGTAACATCTGAAACGACGACCTTTAAATCCTTGCCTCCTCCCCGTGCCTTAACATCTGCAAAAGTCCTGATGCCTACGGTGGCCAATTTTTCCGTTAACCAAGATTGAAAAAACTTTAGAGAATACTGTCCGTTTTGGCCGGATATTGCCAAACACAAAACCATCCACCAGGGAAATTGCAAATCGTCAGCCGGGCTTCCATTTAAAATAAGGGGACTGGTTTTTTTAGCCAGAAACAAGTTTTCATAGTCCATAGTGCCCAGGACTTGTTCCAGTTCGTCAATGGAGAAATTGGCAGCCATAAAGGCCGCAGTAATCGCCCCCGCAGAAGTCCCTGCCAACTTGCGCCAGCGGAGTCCCAGATCCGCGCAGCAGCGCAAGGCCCCTAAAAAAGCGATTCCCCGTACTCCACCCCCTTCAAATACTCCATCTGCGTAAATATGACCGTCCGTTTCTGGTGGAGGCATTTTTCCGAGAATTATTTCTCGTTCGGCTTCAGTAATTCTTACACCCCGATCTGCCAAAATTTGTTGTGGATACCATATATCCATAAAATAAGCCTCTGGCTCTACAAAACTTCTAAACTCAAAAATCTTAAAGTTAACCGAGCAAAAACCTAGTTAAAAATACAGAGATGGTTTGAGCTTCTTAACTAATAATAAAGTGTAACTTACAAGGAAAGACTAATCGCCAGGGATTTCAACCCCCAGCAAGTTATGGTTGGGAGCGATCGCCAGCAGCTTTTACCACTATCCAGCCTAAAAAGCAAGATTGAACTGATAAAGATAATTAATATAAAGCATAAAAGGAAGCCTAGACGAAAGAGCGATCGAGTTAGTTCCTAAAAGCAGCATTAAAATCTGTCAAACGGGGAGTTCCTTAAAAGATGCTGCCTCCCTTCCTTGCGCCCAAAAATCCCTGTGTTTCTTCAGAATTTGTCAAAACTACAAATTTTTTAAAAATCCTGTTGACAAGCAAAGACATTGTGTTAAACTAGCACTCGATTGAGCCTACTGGTAAGGAAACTTAGCCAAACAGGAGCTTCTATGGGAAAGGCCAAAAGCTAAACCCAAAAAAAACAAAATTAAAGAAGATAGCAGATATTTTTGTAAAAAATGTATCTGCAATAACAGAAGGTTTCTGGCCTGATGTTCCCGAAAAGGGAAAAGAAGATCGGAGGATTTAAACTATTCGTTCTGGGGAACCATCACCAAATTGGTCAAGTCCATAGTTGAAAGGGTTGAAAAATCCAAAAAAAATAATAAACGAAAAACAGAACGAAAAAACAGAACGAAAAAGATCATCTATACAGAATCTAGTTTCTACAAAAAAAATCAAACAAGAAACTTGTAAACATTAGCAAACCATAGAGGTAAATCAGTGACAATTGTAGTAATTCCACCAGGTACAGAGACTGAACCAAACGTAAGTCAGCCCCTAGCTGGAGGCGGACGAGGCATAGTTGGAACTAACGGAGACGATCGCCTCGTCGGCACGGCCTCGAGCGACATCATCTCTGGAGGACCGGGAGATGACCTTGTAGCATCCGGCCCCGGCGATGACGATTTGCTTATGGGTGTGGGAGCAGACACAGCAGTTGGCGGCGACGGCAACGACTCGGTTCAAGGCAACCAAGGTAACGACTCTCTCAGCGGCGGTCTGGGCGATGACTGTCTCAGGGGCGGTAAGGACAACGACACCCTCGATGGTGGAGACGGCAACGACATCCTCTACGGAGACAGAGGTCGAGACCAGGTATTTGGTGGGACGGGCAGCGACACCATCCTGGGCGGGGCAGACGAAGACCTTTTAGACGGCGGTGACGGTAACGACTCCTTGAGAGGTGGTAAAGATAACGACACCGTTCTTGGCGGTGCAGGTAATGATGTCCTGGGCGGCGACAAAGGCGACGACATCTTAACCGGTGGCGAAGGCGCCGATATCTTCTTCTTCTTATATTCCCCAAGCGGCCAGTACGGCACCGACACGCTCACCGACTTCAACTCGGGTGAAGGAGACATTATCGGCCTCAACGGCGCTGGCTTCAATCTGCCTGCGGGAGTTTTAGCTGAAGGTGAGTTTGCGGTTGTGGAAGACTTCTTGCCCAACGGAAGTAACGGTTTGGAAGCTTCCATCGTTTACGATCCCAATAGCGGCTTCATCTATTTTAACGGCAGCCCCGGTGCTGGGGATGAAACTGCGTTCGCCAGGGTAGATCCAGGCACTCAGCTAGATGCAGGTGACTTTGAAATCTTCTAACTTGAAGTCCTAGCAATTGGAGGGACTCAAGGCTAAAAAGTAGAACGGGCAAGATGCCCGTTCTACGCTAAACAGGCCTTACCCACCCTTGATGTTTAACCATTATCCCCCTTTTGTGGTGGGATAATGGTTTTTAATTGTTAATTGTTGGCAGCGGTATTGTACGCGGATGTAGCGGATGGGTTGTTGGTGGGAAAAAAGTTAATTAGCAATTGACAATTAGCAGTTGACAATTAGCTATTAGCAAAAAGCGTCAAGTTTGTGGATTTTTCAGCAAGCCCTAATTATTATCGTGTTACCAGAAGAACTAAGGTTGGCGAGGTCGTACTTGACTCAAGGGAAATTGAGTCAGGCTATCCTAACTTGTCAAAAAATTTTAAGCCAACAAGCCCATTGTGCCGAAGCTTACCAAATATTAGGGCAAGCCTTTTACGCTGGAGGCAACCTCCAGAAGGCAAGGTCGGCTTATACGAAGGCGATTGAAATTAAACCAGATTTGGCAGAAGTACGGGCTTATCTGGGTCAATTATATAAAGACGTGCGTTGGTGGGACGAGGCTGCTTTTCAATATCAAAAAGCTATCCAACTAGGATTAAATTGGCCGGAATTGTACGGTCATTTGGGGAATGTTTTTAGCAATAAAGGAGATTTAAAGAAGGCTAAAAATTATTACGAAAAGGCAGTCGCTCTCGACTCAAACTACGCTAATGCTTATTTTAATTTAGGTCTTATTCAGCACCAAATAGGCGAACTAGAATTATCAATTAAGACCTATAAAAAACTGCTGAAAATTCAGCCAGATAATGCGAATGCTTGGAATAACATCGGTTGCGTTTTAGCTCAATTAGAGAGAAACGAGGAAGCAATAAAAGCTTACAAAGAAGGGTTAAAAATTAAACCAGATTGGGCGAGATTGCATATTAATCTGGGAGAGGTTTTAGCTAAGAAAGAGAAGAAGGAAGAGGCGATCGCTTGTTTTCGACTGGCTCTAAAATTAGAACCAAATTTAGCAGGGGGTTATTACGATTTAGGTAAAGCCCTGCAAAGTATGGGGGAACACGAGTTAGCGGTTGGGTATTTTGAAAAAGCCAGAGAAATAAAGCCAAACGATATTTTAACTCTTAGCGATTTGGGTCTGTCTTTAATGGCAGTGGGGAGGTTAAAAGAGGCGATTGTTTGCTGGCAAAAGGCAATTATCGACAGCCCTTTTATTCGTTACTATTGCCAAGCTTCAGCTACTTACTTCCCGGCATCTTTAAACGCTAATCCAGACGAACTAGATTTGGCTAAATTAGCTTGTGCTAGGTTTGTCAAAAGTCTGCTGGAGTGCGATTTTAAAAAAGATGAGAAAAAATTAGAAGAAACCTTTAATTATTGGGCGGAAACGTACTTGAGGTTTGGCAACGTATTTATGGAATACGGGGATTGCGAAAACGCTCAATTTTATTATCAAAAAGTTTTACAACTTCAGCCTGATAATTTTGATGTTTGCTGGCGTTTGGGGAATAGTTTAGTCAAACAACAGCGATATAAAGCAGCTATTTTAGCTTATCAAATAACTTTAACAATTCTGCCAGATATTTATCGCGAAAGTTACGCGCCGACGGTTTATTATAGTTTGGGTAAAGCTTTAGAAAAAGAAGAAAAGTGGGAGCGGGCTTTAGAGTATTATAGTAAAGTTTTAAATAAAGGAACCGTCGCGATAAAAGACCAAAGACTTTATAAAACAGAAAAAACTCAAGAACTCTTATCCTCAAAAACAAATCCCCAGGGATTGTATTTATCTGTAGAGGATTGGATACAAGCTGGAAATAGTAGAACGGGCATCTTGCCTGTTGGCTATTATCTACCGGTTTCTTTCACTCCCCAAACAGGGGGAACTGTAGAACAGACATCTCGTCTTTTACCTCCAATAAAGGTAGATTCTACTCCCATAGTATCTAAGCCGGGATGCTACGGGCTCAATTGTGGAGACTGTTTGAAAAAGATCTATTGGTGGTTTGAACCGAGTTACGAAGGAGAAGGTTTACACAAACTGAGGTCAGAGGGAGGAGACAAGGGAGAGGGGGGTGTCCTCCCACACTCCCCACACTCCCCACCCTCCCCACACTCTCCCTCATCGGCCTTGCCAACGTTTGCGGCCAAAGTCCCGGGGGGGAGGGCCTGGATAATGCCGAAGAAAAGCTACTGGATGCTGTGTCACGCGATCGCCATTATTACTCCAGACAATTATTTGCTGGCAGACATCTCCAGAGACTATCCGGGGCAACTGCCGGGATGCGACAAACACGAACCCAGCCAACACCTGGCCTTCAGTCAAGAAGAATGGCCGCCGTTAGAAAAAATAGATGGTAAAGCAGCCATTTTGTCGGTTCTTTCGGGCAACGTCTATTTCCACTGGATGGTAGATCTGCTGCCCCGGATAGAAATATTGCGGCGGGCGGGGATAAGTCTAGATGAAATAGACTGGTTTGTGGTGAATAACTACCAATCTCAATTTCAAAAAGAGACTCTGACGGCTTTGGGCATTCCCCCAGAGAAAGTCTTGGCAAGCGATCGCCATCCCCATATTCAAGCAGAAGAATTAATCGTACCCTCTTTTGGCAGCTATCTCGGTTGGTTGCAACCGTGGGGGTTAAAGTTTCTCCGAGATGTATTTTTGACACCGAAGGTACTATCTAAGCTATCATCTAAGGGGGGCTTTCCAGAACGGATTTATATTAGTAGGGAAAAAGCTAAATATAGACGAGTTCTCAACGAAGGAGAAGTTCAAGAAATATTAGGGCAACATGGGTTTGTAACGGTGTCGCCAGAGTCGATGTCTTTAGAAGAGCAAATAGCCATGTTTGCAAGTGCTAAAATGATAATTGCCCCCCACGGAAGCGGTTTGACAAATATTATTTTTTGTCAGCCGGGGACTAGGGTAATAGAATTAATTTCCCCTCATTATCTCAGATACTACTATTGGGGCATCAGCCAGCAATTAGGATTAGAACATTATTATTTGCCGGGAGAAGCGTTTAGTTGTTATCCTCTCCGACAATTGATGTATTCGAGTCCTTTAGCTGAAGATATTTTGGTGAATTTAAAGTGGTTGAAAAAAGCGATTTTGGCAAGTTCGTAAAAAAAATCGCGCTCCGCGATTACTACAAACTGAAAATCGCGCTCCGCGATTACTACAAACTGAAAATCGCGCTCCGCGATTACTACAAACAATAAAAATATGTCGCTAATAAAGAAAGCAGATTTAAGAATTAAAAGTCAAGTTCGAGGTACTTCGGGGCAGGACGTTCTGACTGGGGATGCCGGCAACGACGTAATTTTTGGCGATCGCGGCGACGATTTCTTGGACGGAAGTTCGGGAGATGACTGCTTGAGGGGGGGTAAAGATAACGATACCCTTAGTGGGGGTTCTGGCAATGACCTTCTCTATGGCGATCGGGAAATAGACTCCCTCAGCGGCGGACTGGGCAACGACACTCTTTACGGGGGTAAGGATGACGACACTCTCAACGGAGATGCGGGAAACGACTTCCTGTCTGGAGATAAGGGCAACGACTTTCTGACTGGAGGGGTGGGGTCAGACACTTTCTTTTTTCTTGTTGACCCAGATGGTAGCTTCGGGACGGATACTATAACCGATTTTAATTCAGCCGAAGGAGATATTATCGGTTTGCAGGGTTCTGGTGGCGGTGGTTTTAATTTGCCTGTAGGAAGTTTGGCGACTTCGGAGTTCCGAGTAATCGATAATTTTCTGCCCAACCAAAGTAACGGGTTTCTCCAAGCGATTATTTATGACTCGGTTAATGGTTTAATTTATTTTAACGAGTCGGCGGGGACCGGCGATGAAATTCCGATCGCCCGAGTCTCGTCAGGTACCCAGCTTGATGCCGGGGATTTTCAAATATTTTAGGGAATGGGTAATTGTCAATTGTTAATTGTCAATTGTCAATTGTTAATTGTTAATTGTTAATTGTTAATAATGGAAAATCAACAACCAACAGCGGCGGAAAACTTCCACAAACAAGGGGAAGCTTATTTATCTCAAAGGAAATTAGATGAGGCGATCGCTTCTTGCGAATTAGCGATAAAAATAGAACCGGGATACGCCCCACCTTACAAAACTATTGGTAATGCTTTACAAGGAAAAGGGCAATTAGACGCGGCAGAAAATTGGTACAAAAAAGCTATAGAAATAAAGTCCGATTGGCCGGAAGTTTATGCCAATCTCGGCAGCATTTATGCCAAAAAACAAGAGTGGCAGCCAGCAATTGAATATTTTCAAAAAGCCATCTCAATTAAACCAGATTTTGCCGGGGTTTATCGCAACTTAGCCAAAGTTTGGGAACTAGCTGGAAACCACGATAAAGCGATAGAATCTCAATATCACGCTTTAAATTTGGAACCGGAAAAAGCTAGGGCTGAAGAACATATCAGTTTGGGGGATGAGTTAATTAAAAAACGCCGGATAGACCTGGCAATATCTTGTTACCGAAACGCCATTAAAATTAACGAAAAATCTGCCGCTGCTTACCAAAAATTGGGAGAAGCTTTGAAGCGAGAAGGCAACTTAAGCGAAGCTACCGTATGTTATCGAAAGGCAATAGAATTAAATACAATTAGTTCTGGAGATACCCTAGGAGATACTTTAATTGCCTCCCCAAAAGAGATAGTTTCTAGCAATAATAACTCAACCGAGTCGACAGACGCATTGGAGGCTACTTTTGATGAAAACCCAAGAGATACCTTGGCCGCATCGATTTCTCAGGCAAACAGTAAAGGAAATGTAGGGGACACTCTGGCGGGAGTTACTAGCAGTAACATGGGAATAAATGCGGAGGATTTAGAAGCATTAACTATGCTAGCAGAGGCTTATATTTCTCAGAAGAAATGGCAGGAGGCTATAGCGGCGGGGCGACAAATTATCAGGCATAAAACCGATGCTAAAGCTTATAAAATAATCGGCAACGCCCAACAGGCAAGCGGACAAATTAACGAAGCAATTGCCAGCTACACTAAAGCTATAGAAATTCAACCAAATTTCCCAGAAGCTTATGCCAATTTAGGCAGTATTTTCGCCCAACAGCAGCAGTGGCAGCGGGCGATTTCTGCTTATCAAAAAGCGATTTCTATTAAGCCGGATTTTACTGGGGCTTATCGCAATTTGGCTAAGATTTTTCAGGCAATTAACAAACCAGTTGAAGCCGCAGAATCTCTGTACCAAGCAATGCGACGGGAACCGGAAAAAGCGAGCGAAAGGGAATATTTGGAAGTAGGAAGCATACTGCAACAAAATAGCAAAACTGAAGCCGCAGCTGCCTGTTATCGGGCAGCAATTCATTTAAACCCCAACTCTGTCGAAGCTATCTATCAATTAGGGGAACTTCTTAACAGTCAGGAACAGTTAGAAGAAGCAATACCCTATTATCAAAAAGTCGCAGCCATACAGCCCGCAAACCAGGAAACAACTCTGGATGCAAACCAAAAACTAACAGAAATATATCGCAAACTAAATCGAACTGGGGAAGCGGTAGAATATCAATATCAAACCCTGCTAAGGAAACCTCAAGCTACGGCTGAGGAATATTTGGTAATGGGTAATAGTCTGCTGGAAAACGATAAGTTGGATTTGGCTGTTAATTGTTATCAGAATGCGGTTAAGTTAAATCCCAATTTGAAGGATGCCCGGAACAAAATGGCAGAGGTTTGGCAACAATTGGGACGCTGGGATGAGGCAGTAGCTTATTACCAATCCTTAATTAACAGCAACCCTAATTCCGCCGAAGCTTATCAATTATTGGCAGATGCTTTAGTAGAAAAGGGCGATTTGGATGCCGCTTTAGAGCATTATCAAAAAGTCAAAGAATTGGCACCAGAAACAAAAGATGCAGGAAGCAAACTAGGAAACATTTATTACTTGCAAGGAGAAGAACTCGAAAAAGAAGGGAAAAAGGAAGAAGCCATTGCAGCTTATCGGCGGGCGGTAGAATTAAATGCCGATGTGGATGTGGTTTATCAGAAATTAGGAGAAATATTAGTAGAAAAAGAAGAATGGGAAGAAGCAGTTACAATTAACCGCAAAGCGACCTTGTTAAATCCCGATTTCTCTTGGTCTTATAACAACTTGGGTAATGCCTTGAAAGCCTTAGAAAAATGGGAAGAGGCGGCAGCAGCATATCGGCGGGCGACAGAATTAAAAGCGGATTTTCCTTGGTCGCAAATTAGTTTGGGGGATTGTTTGTTGAAATTGGAAAAATGGGAAGAAGCAGTTCCAGTTTATCGCCGGGCAATAGAGTTAAAACCCGATTTTGTCTGGTCTTATGCGAATTTGGGTAAGGCGTTGTGGAATCTAGGGAAGTGGGAGGAAGCGATCGCTCCACTGCAACAGGCCCTAAAGTTAGAAGAAAATATCCCCGAGGCTTATCAACGTTTGGGAGAGGCTTTACACAAACGGGCCCGGTTGGATTTGGACGAGGCCATTAAATGGTATCGGAAGGCCATAGACGCCAGTCCCGATAATATTGACCTCTATCACAAGGCTTTGGATATTGCCCCAGAAGACGAGACTCTTTATTTGCAGTTGGGGGATGCTTTGTTAAGGCAGGGTAAGGGTTATTTGGCCGTTGGTTTTTATCAGGTTGGGTTGCAGATTAATCCCGATAGTTCCGAGATTAAAACCGCTTTGGACCGGCTGAAGAGTGGGAAGAAGCAGGGGAGTCCCTCTCTGCCACCCTTGGAAAGGAAGGAAGTCGCTCGGCCAGGCAAGTTTAGCGACAGCGATGTTGCCGGAGCTTCGCGCCAGGAAAAGGAGGGAACCGACAAGATGCCCGTTCTACGGGAGATACAGGAGGAAATGCCAGAAACCGGCAAGACGCCCGTTCTACGGGTAACGGGCAATGCTTATGGTTCCTGGTTGAAGGCTAATTTGCCTAATGCGGAACGGTTGGAGAAGATGCGGGCCGAACAGGAAACGTTTCGGGACAAGTCTGTTATTACTTTGGTAATGCCGGTATTTAAGAAACCAGGTTTTTCCAAAAAACCAGGTTTCTGGGAAAAGTCTTTGCGAGAAACTGTTGAGTCGCTGGAAACTCAGGTTTATCCTTACTGGGAGTTGTGGTGCGTGACAGATAATGTTTCTCCTAAAGTTCAAAGCATATTGGAGGAATATACCCAAATCAACAGCAAGATAAAAATGCTGCCCAACCCCGAACCCGGTAATTACGCCGCAGGTATTAACGCTGCTTTATCTTTAGCGGGCGGGGAGTTTTTTGGTTTATTGGATGTGGGGGATAGTTTGACTCGGGATGCCCTTTATCAAGTGGCGGCTTTGCTAAATCGCTATCCACTCGCAGATGCGATTTATGGGGATGAGGATAAACAAACTGCCGGCGGGGAGTTGGCGGAACCTTATTTTAAGCCTGACTGGAGTCCCGAGTCGTTGATGTCTCGGATGTATGTGGGTCGTTTTTGCGTTTATCGTCGGGATTTGGTTGTTAGCGAGTTGATGGGTTTGCGTATCGGTTTTGAGGGGGCTGAGGAATATGACTTGCTGCTGCGGTTGAGCGAGAAGTCTGATAAGGTTTATCACGTTCCAACCGTGCTTTACCACCGCTTAATGGCTGGAATCGAGTCAAGCGCGATTGCCACGAACCTTACGAACGTTACGAACGAGGCAGGTAAGGTTGCTTTGGAGGAGGCGATCGCCCGTCGGGGAGAACCGGGAAGGGTGGAAGTTGTGGAGAACCATCCGGGTTTTTATCGGGTTCGTTACGAGATTAAGGATTACAAACGGGTCAGCATTATTATTCCTACTAGGAATTTAGGAGATATATTAGACCGCTGTCTGGAGTCGATTTTTGAGAAGACGACTTATCCCAATTACGAGGTTATCGTTATTGATAACGGCAGCGACGAACCTGCCACTAAGGCAATTTTCAAGAAGTGGGAAAGCTTAGAGCTTCACAGGTTCCATCTCTGCGAGTTGGATATTCCTTTTAACTTTGCCAAGTTGAATAATTTCGCGGTGGAGAAGGCATCGGGAGATTATCTGTTGTTTTTAAATAACGATACGGAGGTTATTACTCCAGATTGGATCGAGGCGATGGTGGAATACGCCCAACGGGAGAAAATAGGGGCGGTCGGTCCTTTACTGTTGTATCCCGACGACACCATCCAACACGCCGGGGTTGTTATTGGTTTGCGTAGCGTTGCCGACCACAGTCACCGAGGTTTTAAACCGACGGATGCCGGCTACCACGGACAGATTATTTCGGTTAATAATTATTCTGCGGTGACGGCGGCCTGTTTGATGTGTCGGAAGGAGGTTTTCGATTTTGTAGGCGGACTTGATGAGGATTTGGCAGTGGCCTTTAACGATGTAGATTTTTGTTTGAAGATTGCCCACAAGGGCTATCGCAACGTTTATTTGCCCCACGTTTCTTTATATCACCACGAGTCTAAGAGTCGCGGGGTTGAGGATACCGGAGAAAAACAACGTCGCTTCCAGCAGGAGTTACAGACGATGAAGCGGCGGTGGCGGAATGTCATCGAGGAGGATCCTTGCTACAACCCCCATTTGAGTCGGGAGAAAGATGATTTTAGTTTCCGGGTTGTAACCGATGTGGAAACTAATGTTTCTCTGTATGAGAAGGATGCGGAGATTGTCGGGTTTTCTATCGACACTCCCAAGAATCAAGGGTTTTATCAGAATGCCAGCTCTATTTCTATTGGAGGCTGGGTAATTGGTAAAAGGCATCCAGTAACGACGGTGAAGTTGAGCTGTGAGGGCGAGTTGTTACGAGACGTTCCGGCTAATTTACCTCGTTTGGATGTGGGCCAGGCCAATCCCGAGTATCCTTACGCCCAACATTGCGGTTTCTGGGGCGAGATGGAGACTACTGAGTTTCCACCGGAGGCGAAGGTTTTGGTTGAGGCGGTGTTTAAGGATGGTTCTCACGTCCGTTTGGGAATGGTTGAGTTGCGGTGTCCTAAGTTGATTGATGGTTGACACGTGAAACCGGGAATATTGCCAACCCGGTTTCTTAGAACTTCCATCACCCACGTGAAACCGGGAATATTGCCAACCCGGTTTCTTACAACCCCCATCACCCAGCAGAAACCGGGAATATTGCCAACCCGGTTTCTTAAAACTTCCTGGAGATGCCGGGAGACCTAAGAAACCTGGTTTTTTTAAAAAACCAGGTTTCTGCCGTGGGAGTAAGTTTGTAGTTGCCAAGCGTGAAACCGGGAATATTGCCAACCCGGTTTCTTACAACCCCCATCACCCAGCAGAAACCGGGAATATTGCCAACCCGGTTTCTTAAAACTTCCTTAATCATTAATTGACTCATAAAATGATTTGAGAGATTCGCTGTTTTTATGCCAGTCGAGGTTTTTGTGGGCGAAATTGTGGGAACCTTTCGAGAGGTCTTCTCTTAATAAATCATCCTCTTCTAACATCTCTACCGCATCAACTATTGCCGTGGCATCGACTATTGGCAGGACTAAAGCATCTTTTTTGCGTTCCATTTTTAAGCCGATATTAGTAGCGGGTAAAATCGTCGGTTTTCCCATTGCTAAAAACTCCGGTAATTTGGAAGGAAACCGATAATCGTTAAACGGATCCGGCCTGCCCGGTTGTATTAATACTGTTGCCAAACTGAGAACTTCTGGGATTAATTGGCGGGGGATGTGACCGAGTTCTATGGAGTATTGTCTCGCCCACTTTTCCTCAGTTCCTAAAAAGTTACACATATCCTGACCTGTTCTGATTAAAACCGCCTTTTTCCCCTCCCGGTTTAACACCGCCACTGCCAAATATAGACTCCTAACTTCTAAAGTATTGGCAGCATGAACGTTGCCGGTGTAGCAGAAAACAAGGGCATCTTTGGGAACGTTATAACGTTCGGCAATTTCTCGATTTGGCTGTCTGGGAAAGAAGTATTTAGTATCCACTCCCGGCCAGAGAATTAAACTGGGAATATTGTCGGGAACAAATTCTTTTAACCTTTCGATAATGACCGTTACGCCGTCGGCACTTTCGAGAAATTCTCGATGATGTTTCGGGTGTGAAATGTAGTCTGGAAGGGAGAAAGGTTTGGTTTCTAAAAGCAGTTCTTTAAAGGGTCTGTTTAAATACCTTTCGACGATGTGTTCTTCGTTATCTTCCAGGTGAATTATTAATTTACTGTTGTAAGCTTTTCTAACTTTATTGCAGTAAATTCGAGGCAGTTCTCTAGGAGTCCAGGCGTGAATAATATCGGGGCCTTTTTGGTTGTTGAAATATTCATTTAATTTATAAAGTTCGTTAAATTGTGTCACCTTATAAAGATTAGCTGAATTTTCAGTTACAGCGGATACGGTTAGCTTATTTTTGGGAACAGAAACCACGCAATCTAAACCTAGTTTAACCAGATTATTTGCGAAGTGGTGAACGTGCAAAGCGCTATTGCAATAAAAGTCTTCGTAAAGTACAAATAAGATGTTTTTCATTGTTTTTGTTATTAGTAAAGTCAGAAACCCGGTTGGGAAAAAACCGGGTTTCTTAGATGCCCGTTCTACGCAACTGAATTATTTTTAATATTTACAGCTAACTGAAATCCAATTTCATCCAGCAAATTAACCAAAGAGTATAGAACCCCATCCCCCAGCAGAAACCGGGTTTTTTGCCAACCCGGTTTCTTAAAACCCCCCGCAGTAGGGTGCGCATTGCGCACCTTACAATTTGACAATATTAGGATTGTGGTAAGGGTCGCCTTTCTCAATTGTTAATTGATGGCTATCCAACAACAACATTTTATCGAGAAAATCGGTATTTTCCAATTGCAGACTCGTAGAATGAGGATTAATTAAAACCGACCTGGGAGTAAAAATAACCCGCTTATTTTCTCGCCGCAATCTCAGACATAAATCTACTTCTTGATAACCGGTAAACAAATGTTGGTTAAAACCTCCCACCGCTTCAAAATTGCTTTTTTTCACCATCAAACAATCTTTACTAACAGCAGAAACCTCTCTGGCGCAAACTAAAGAACCGGCATAACCATCCGCATCCGCCTTAGAACCTCTCATCGGTAGGACTAGAAACCGGATTTCTTGGAGAAACCCGGTTTCTGAAGACTCCTCGCCACTTCTCAAAACAATCCCCGCGTGTTCCACAGTTCCATCGGGCAACAGCAACAACCCCCCAACAGCCCCGACGTCGGATTGTTCTCCATAATAAAGGAAATGTCGCAACCAATCTTCGGTAACAGAACGAGCTCCAGGATTGATAAATACTAAATATTCTCCCGCCGCTTCTTTGGCGGCAAAGTTGTTTGCCCGAGAATAGTTAGATTTATCTGTTGCCCGAACGGTTTTTACTGGGAAATTGTGAATAGTTGCCGGTAACTGTTCCGTTTTTTCATAAGTCAAAACGACAATAACCTCCACTGCGGGATAAACAGTTTTAGCAAGTAACTCATCCAACCATTGCCCCAAACGGTCGTCGGGGTTTTGGGAAGAGACGATTAAACTTACCAGAGGATTTTCGCTTCTGGGATGGGGATTAATATTAACCCGATGTCGCCCCAAACCGGGTTCGGCCTTGGCGGCAAGTCCCAAACGTTGCAAGTGGGAGTTAACTGCGGCCTGTTGAACGGTTTCTATTCCCGCTTTAGCGTCGGCATCGGCGGAGATGCTGCCGCGAACTTGTCGCCAGTGGTAGAGATGTTTGGGAATATGGGCGATTTTATCGGTTAGTTCCGACACCCGCAACATAAATTCGTAGTCTTGTACGCCGTCAAACTCGCTTTTAAACCCGCCGACTTGCAAAGCGAACTCCCGCCGAACGCATAATAAATGCCCCACATACATCACCCCGCGAAAATATTCGGGGGACCAGTCGGGTTTAAAGAAGGGTTGAACGTAGTTGAGGCCGGAAAGGTCGATTTTATCTTCGTCGGAATAGGTGACGTCGAACCCTTCGGCTAATTTGTCGAGGCTATCTTCCAAGGCCGTCGGAGTTAAGGTGTCGTCGTGGTCGAGACAGCAGATATATTCGCCGGTCGCCATTTCCAGGGCTTTGTTAGTGGCCCCGCTAATACCGCTAGACTCGGCAAAACGGACTTTAATACGGGGTTCTTTTTCGGCCAAACCTGCCAGAACGGTTTTAATGTCTTGGTTTTTGGAACCGTCATCTACGAGACACCACTCCCAGTTAGGGTTGGTTTGGTGGAGGACGCTGAGGACCGTTTCCACGAACCAATCTAAAGATGAGTTCCAGGTTGGAGTGAGGATACTGATGCTGGGGTTGCTGGTGGGGCGTTGTTTTCCTATTACTGGATCTACCAGAGACCAGAATTTCTCAACAGTGACTCCCGATAGGCCGAGTAGGGGGAGAGTATCCCCCCCTGCCCTCCTTGAAAAGGGGGGAGTTTGAGGAGGTGTATGTTCCTCCACCGACAACCCATCCGCTACATCCGCTTCAACATCCGCTGCTAACTTTTCAGTTAGGTTTTTTTTTTCTGGACCTTCCTTTTTTCCCGTACCTTCCAGGTCGGCCCGAAGTTGTTGCATTTCGGTTTGCGATCGCTCTATTTGTGCCTTAATTTTTTCTAAAAGGGGCGATCGCCTTTGTTGGTTCGCAGCAGGCTTGTTCGTAGTAATCGCGCTTGACTCGATTGGGGCCTTGTTCGTAGTAATCGCGCTTGACTCGATTGGGGCCTCGTTCGTAGTAATCGCGCTTGACTCGATTGGGGCCTCGTTCGTAGTAATCGCGCTT
>CAZSTZ010000001.1:74384-87712 GCA_964609515.1 uncultured bacterium
GTTCGTAGTAATCGCGCTTGACTCGATTGGGGCCTCGTTCGTAGTAATCGCGCTTGACTCGATTGAAGGCGTGGCCTGTTCCTCCGCCACTGAATCTATAGGACTAAAGTCGTTACTACGAACTGAATCTATAGGACTAAAGTCGTTACTACGAACTGAATCTATACGACTAAAGTCGTTACTACGAACTGCGGAATTATTTCGCAGAATTACCACATCTTGATTGCCGCGTATTCCCCCTGGAATGTAATCGATTACCTCAAAATAATTCGCCCATTTATCCCGCAAATAACTCTCCGACAAATAAGTAGTTTGATACCATGCAGGAAACACGCTTTCTTTTTCCCCGTGAGTCTTAACAAAAACTATTCCCTTTTCCTCTAATTTTTTAGCTAACTTCACCGCTTGCTGAGGGTTTTTAGGAGCGGAGCTAATAGTGATAATTACGATACCCTCTGGTTGAGAAATGCGCCTCAATTCTTCCAGCCATTTTAACTGCATTTCCTCATTAATATGAGTAAATACAGACACGAGATAAATTAAATCAAACTTATTATCCTCGTATTCCAAAGGTGGCAAAGCCTTATTTTCGCCAAAGTTAGCAAAATCAAAATTTTCTTTACACCAAGAAATAGCAGCAGGGTCTATATCCGTTCCATAAAACTCCGCAGCATTTTCTTCAGTGGCATTCCACATCATAACTCGTCCGCTACCGCAACCTAAATCCAAGACTGTTTTAAACTGACTCCAGTCCTTACCAATTCTTTTTAAAGCAGCTTTAAGGTCGCGATTAATTCCCAAACCTTTGCTTAAAAAGTCGTGCAAATCGCCACTTCCATGAACGCGAGTTCTCAAAGTTTTAGGAGGAACCGGCAATAATTTGCCTTTAAATAAAACTTTTTCGCTACCCCCTTCGCTGACAATTTCATAACCCAAACTTTTGTTACCAGCAGAGGCTAAAACCTTAGTCATAATTTGACCTTCTCCGGCCTCAAAAATGGGAGTTAAAATTAACAGAGAATTCTCGTACTCTTGCAGTTGATTTTGTTGTAGGGGTATTGTCAGTCGAAACCTGGCGGCCCCGGAATTATCTAAGTGGGGGTGTTTTTTAGCCACGTCGGGACTGGGAATATTTAAGGTTTTTTGAAACGAGGCAATATAATTCCCCGCAATAGAAATTTTGAAGTTTTTTAAAGAACCTGCCCCGATAGATGCAACCCAACCTTGGACGATGGCCTTTCCATTTTCAATTTCTGCCACGTCTAAATAACCCACTGCAACCTTATTGTGAATTTTTAGCGGTTTCATCTCCTCCGGCATCCCTTGGGAAGGACCAAGGGACAATACTTTCACCAACGGTTGACCGTGGCGACCCTTAAATATGGGCGTTAACGTCACCTGGTTTTCTCCCTCTGGAACCTTGGTTAAAGATGCCTGTAATTTAAAGCGGGCCTTACCAGCAGCGGGGAATTGAGGATGAATTTTTTTAACGTCGGGACTGGGCATACCCAACTTTTGCTGTAGGTTGCCGACTTCCAGACTTCCCAGAGATAGTTTGAAGCGATCGGGCAAACCTGCTTGGCGGGAAAAGGTCCAACCGGTTATTTCCAGGAGGCGTTCGCGTAGCGTTGCGGATGCAACATCGCGTGGCGTTGCGGTGGCAACATCGCTTGCTACGACCTTATCGATAGAGCCAAGGGTCGGAACCGGTTCGGTAAGAAACTTGTCTCCCTTGTCTCCCCCCTCTCCCTTGTCTTCTTTGTCTCCTTTTGGCGGCGGAGTTAGGGGCAAAGAAATCAACCCTTTTTTGCGTCGGTCTCGCAACTTCCAAGCAGACTGATAAAGCTGTATGTCTTGACTGTTGAGGGCGGCCAATTCTGCTATTAATTGTTTGTCTGCTAAAACCGCTTTTTTAAACTCGTTATATTCCGGGTAAGGATTCCTGTTTTGATAAACAGTTTTAACTTCTTGCCAACCCATTAACTCCCGTAAATCTTGTAAATCTTCTTCAAAATATTCTTGAATGCCGATGAAGTAAAAATAGTTGAGAGGTTGACCGTTAATGCAATAAGACATTAAGTTTCGATTGCCCGGAATTTTAGCAAACTCTAATAATCTTTCTTTGCTAATAAATTCCTTTTGTTTGAGATTGCCTATTTGCCGGAAACAATAATCGGATATCAACCGATGAATTGGCTGCCGCAACCAAGTTATAGTTTTAGCATTATGGAAAAGCTTTTCGTATTTACCCGCCCTAAAATGACCGTCAATTACCTTAGTTTGCCAATCAATAGTAGCGGGCATATTATCCTCAAACATATTAGTAGTATCGGTCAAAACCTGTTGAGGGCCGTAAACTTGTTGCAGGATTTTCCTAAAAGCAGTTCCAGCAGCCTTGGGAACGTGAACGTAAATCAATTCGACCTGGGGCGTAGCGTCTTGCCCGTTTGCCTCTTCTTCTGGTTGTAGCTCCCTTAAAGAAGGAGACAATAAGGTAGGAGATAATAAGGGAGCTAAAGAAGGATTAACAGCAGTTAAAAGAGGTTCTCCTTCCCTACCTTTAATAATAGGAATTAAAGAGATTAAAGCATCGCGAAACTGTTGTTGTTTGGAGGAAGTCATCGGTAGTTTAACGAGGAACCGACAACCTTCTGCCCCAGGTATATTAGGGTGAACTTTTTCAACTCCCGGACTGGGAAGGTGTTGGGTTATTTCAAAGTCCGTTAACTCGACATTACCGAGATAAATTTTTAACTTTTCCACGGGTTCCGGCTCAAAAGATAAGAACCAACCACTAAGCCATACCGTCTCGTTTTCGATATCGATTTTATCTAAAAAACCTGTTGTTGCTGCTAATTTCATTGTTAACTGTTGGTTGTTGGTTGTTAAGAAACCTGGTTGGCAAAAAACCAGGTTTCTGCTGAGTTAGTTGTTAAGAAACCTGGTTGGCAAAAAACCAGGTTTCTGCTGGTTAGTTGTTAATTAAAATCAAGACATCGGGACCGCTAAAAGACGCCCGCCCGCACCAAGCGCCGTAAGACTTTTGCAGAAGAATAAATCCCGCTTCATCTATCCATTTTAATAGCAGAGGTTCTCTAAAGCCAATAGCTGTTTCCGGCAGATGTTTATCGCTGCTAAAACAGTCCTCCAATTCGTAAATTAGATTGTGGGAACTTCTGCCTTCGGCGATTAATTGCTGAGATTCTGAGTTTAGCAAATAGCAGGCAAAAAGACATCTACCTCCTGGTTTTAAAACTTTAGTAATTTGCTGGAAATAGTGACGAATTGCTGGGGGTGGTAGATGAGTAAAAAGGTAGGGAATGCAGACGCAATCAAAATAGCCATCGGGGTAAGGAAGGAGAATTTCGGTAGGGGAAAGGGTACCTCTGGGGTTATAAAGTGGATGACAAACGTTCTCCCAGAGAAAGCGAAAATTAGGTTTTGTGGCAGTAATGTATTGTCGCGCCCAAGAGATAGGCCCTTCGGCAAAATCGAACCCTTCGTAACTGCCCGTCGGTTTGAGGTAATGGACTAAAGAATAGGCCGTCAGACCCATATTGCAGCCTAGTTCCAGTATTCGGTCTGTAGGTAAGAGGCCCGCTCTCTGGAGCAATTGGCCCGTTAACTTGAGCGAACGACGGTTCAGTTCCTCAATATTTGAGATACCGACTATATTTAGATGTTCCCGTTTTGGTGGGGGCAGGATGGGGGAGATGGTTTTGAGCAAGATGATGCCTTCCCGTCCGCTGAATATGGGGGTGAGGGCGATCGCGCATTGGCTTAGTTGTTGTATTTGTTGCTTGTCCTGCAGTATCCTAAGTCGGAAGCGGGCCGCGCCGACGCTGTCCAAAGTTGGGTGAAGGTTTTGGACATCGGGACTGGGAATGCCCAGGAGTTGCTCGAAGAAGCTGTATTCGCGATCGCCCACTACTACTTTAAACCCTTCTAACGGGCCTTTGTTCCGGGAGGCCGCCCACCCGCTCAAACTCAGGATTTGATTTTCTACTGCTGCTTTATCTATAAAGCCCCAGCTTAATACTGGTTCTATATTCGGTCGTTTTTTGCTTGCTTCTGATTCTTCTTTTTTCCACGGCTGCCTAAGATTTTTGCTGGGGGAAAGGTTGGCTCTTTTTGTTCTCTTTTCTCGCAGTTTTAATGCTTCTCGATACAGTTCGATGTCTTCTTTATTTAAGGTCGTTATTTTATCTACGACTTCTTTTTGGCTTAACAATTCTTTGAGCAAAGCGTCGTATTCTGGATAAGGATTTTTGTTTTTTGGTTCGGATTCTACCTGGGGCCAGTTCAGCATTTTACTTAGCTGAGTTACGTCTTCTTGAAAAAATTCTTGCAAGCCCACAAAATAAAAGTCTGCTAAACTTTGATTTTTCAAATAGTTCTCAGCCAAAGTGTTTCGCATTTCCGGTCGTTCGGCAAAATCTATAATATTTAGATTAGCTGCCCCCATATCCCCCTCATCTGAGATTAAAACTTGCCAACTTTTCCAAAAAAAATAATGAGATATTAAGCGAATTATTGGATTTCTCAGCCAGATTATTTTACGAGCTTTCGGAAATTTAACGTCGTATTTATTAGCTGGAAAGTGACCGTGAATTACTTTTACGTTGGCGCTATTTTGAGTCAGCATTCGATTGCGCAACTTACCTCTATGAGGATAGTCAAAAAATATTTCTTCCTCAGCATACACCTGTTGCAATACCTTTTTAAAGGTAGTTCCTGCCGTTTTAGGGACATGAACGGAAATAATTTCTACCCTGGTATTATCGGGTTCTATCGTTCTATTTCCCTCGGTCATAATTATTAATTATTAACAACTAACAATTAACAATTAACAATTAACAATTAACAATTATTAATCATTAATTATTAACTATTAATTAATCAGGAGAATAGCCAAACTCTCGCAAAGTTTTGGCCAAAACCTGATTGCATACTTTTTGCAGGGAAGGTTCTAAATCTTGCCGCCAGCGTCCGATGGAATCTTTAGCGCTAGAGCTGGTTTGATGCCATTGAGTATAAGGGGTATCTGCCGATGCTTTTTCTAAGATGCGGGCGATCGCCTCTTGGGAGTTATCCAAATTTAAGTATCGGAAGATTCCCGTTAGAGTTTCCTCTGGGGAGAGGATAAGGTCTTCGTAGCGGACTAAACGTGCTTGTTGTTGCTGCTTCTTCCACCTTTGCAGCAGTCCCGACGAGGCATTTTTCATTACTTCTCTCAAGTGTTCCTCATCGTTCTTAAACCGGTTGCGACCAAATTCTTTGCTGCCCCGTTTTTTGTTAAAGGCTAATATGGAACTGGCTACATCCCGAAAGTCTCGAACTAGGATGATTTCTTTACCCTGGGGATAAATTTCCATCAATAGGTCTATGTTCGGGTTGAAGCTGTTTTTTTCGGCAAAGTAGGTTAGTTCTGCGGGGGATATTGTCTGACCTTGAGCTTCTGCTAGGTGTAGGTAAAAAGCATCGAGGGTTTGCTGGCAGAAAGCTGCTGCTTTTGGGGGATAGTCTGCCCCAAAGGGTGTTTCGACGGGGTTAGCCCTTTGGGAGAGAAATTGCAGCAGTTGCATCCAGAAGGGAGCTACCCGGGTTTCATAGGCGTAGATTTGGCAGGTAACTATGGCGGGGTGTTGGGAGAGCAACTGCATCATCCAGGTGGTACCGGAACGCCCGCTGGAGGTTAGCATGAGGGGCTGCAGTTGAGGTTGATAGCTGGTACGAAGGGGTTGATGGCTGAGTTTTATGTCTGCTAAGGGTAAGGTGCTTCCGTCTGCTAGGTATGCCCGCAGTCTTAGTGTTGCTTTTTGTGGCAACCCTAGCACTCCTACTGCTGCTGCGAATCCGCAGTTTTGGGCTTCGGGTTTTTCTGGGAAGCGCTTTCCTACTCCGGGACGTGGTTTGCCGAGGGGGACTTTCTGTAGGACTTTTCCTCCACTAAGGATTTCTACTGCTGTTGCTGGGGATGCTTTGCTTAGGAGCCATCCGGTTACTGGGATTGATTGGGTGTCTATTTTTTGGCCTTTTTTGAGAGCATCTATGTTAAAGCCCAATAATAATTCAGATTCTTTCGACAATTCTTCGACTTCTAAGATTTCGATTAGGGGATTTGGAGTCATCGTTGTTATCTTTTTATTAATTTCTACAGATTTATTAAGCTTGTTAATTCTTTTTTCTCGAAGCATTAAAGCTTGTTGATATAGTTCGAGATCTTTTTGATTTAATTTAATTAGTTCTTGTTTCAGTTGGGGGTCATCCATTACCGATTGAACTAATAGTTTATAATTCTTAGTTCTATTTTGATTTGCTTTTGAAATCCCAACTTCCGGCCATCCTAATTTTGATTTAAGTTCGGCTAAATCTTCTTCAAAAAAATCTTGAATGCCTACAAACCAAAAATTATTTAGGTCTTCAACATAAGTATGAAGTAAGTTTTTATTTGCTGGTTTTTGGGCAAAGTTTAGCAACTGTTTTTTTTCTTGTTTTATGCCTCTAAATTTTTTCTTCTTTTGAGTTCTTGCCCAAAAATGATAGTGGGAAATCAATCTTTTTATCGGTTCTCTTAACCAAACAATTCTCTTAGCATCAGGAAAAAAACCATAGTATTTTTTAACATGAAAATGACCGTAAATAACCTTAAAATTAGAGGCTGTGTTGATGGTTTCTAAAACTTCTTCTACTGACCTTGGTTTCCGATTGGACTTTTGTCGGTAATCTAATAGTATGGATTCCTGCCCGTAAATATCGAACAGCATTTTTCTCATGGCAGTTCCTGCTGTTTTCGGCACATGAACGAAAATAAGTTCGATTCCAATATTGTCTTTTTTCATCTTAGTTTCTCATTTTTCAGCGTGAATACGATTGCGAGTAAGAGCATAATTTGGTTATTTACCCCCTTTTCTGTTGCTTATTTCTTCTCATTTTTGCTCGGGTTTTTGCTCGCGGCTTTTCTCGGGATTTTGCTCGCATATTTAATGCTTCTTGATAAAGTTCTACATCTTTACTATTAAGACTGGCAACTTTATCCACGAGAGAGCGATCGCTCAAGATTTTATCCTTAATTTCTTGATAATCAGAATAAGGATTATTATTTTCCTTGCTAATTTTAACATCGGGCCAAGAAAGTCGTCTTTTTAGCTCCTCTAAATCCTCTGCCAAAAAATCCTGTATTCCTACAAAGTAAAAATCTTTTAAGTTCATATTTCGCAGAAAAGCTGACATCATATTTTGAGCCTTCGGAATTTCCACAAACTCCCAAAAACTCAAATTTTGCTTCCGAACCAAATTGTAAAACATCGACCGTCGATATACCTTAATAAAGCAATAATAAGAAATCAAAAAATTCACTGGTTCCCTCAACCAAATAATTCTTTTAGCATGGGGGAATTTCTGCTTATATTTTGCCGCAGGAAAATGCCCGTGAATGACCTTCACATTGGCATTTCCCTCTTTCATAAATTGACGCTGGTAATTTTTCTCATAAGGATAATCTAAAAACACTCCTTCCGGGCCGTAAACCCTTAATAAAACCTTAGTAAACGCCGAACCAGCAGTTTTAGGAACGTGAACGGAAATAATTTCTACTTCAGATTTCACCCTTTTAACTCTTGATAAATTAGGACTAATCGCCATTTATTTCTTTTCTCCTTGTTAGCTCTTAAATGTAACCAAATTCTTGCAAAGCTGCTTGGCAAACTTCGCTAGATAAAATCTGTAGGGAAACGGGCATTTCATACTGCCAATCTCCCACTGGTGGTTCTTGCTTAGACTGTTCCTGAGATTTTTGACTCAGAATAACATCTAATGTTTCCTGGGAATTATCCAGACCTAAATACTCCAAAATACCGCTTAAAGTTTCCCCTGGAGATAAAATTAAATCCTCATATTTAACCAGATGAACGTGAGGCGATCGCTCCTGCCATCTCTGCAGCAAACCACCAACAGAATCCTTGCAAAACTCATAAACAAACTGTTGATAACTCTTAAACCTTTTCCGTTCAAAACCCCCACATTTACGCCGACTAAAGGGCAGCATCGAGTAAACAACATCGCGAAAATCCCTAACCAAAATAATTTCCTTAGCCTCTGGATATAGTTCGGATAACAAATTTAAAAACTCCGGACGGGAGGCATCGTACCTCTCTATAAAATAACTTATTTCCGATTTCCTTGTATTAACCCTTGAATAGAAACCATCAATAGTTTGCTGGCAGAAACTTGCTAGCTCTTCTAGATCGGAATTCTCTTCTTGGGAGAACGCTTTCAGCCACCGCAGCCAATACTGACCGGGGGGGAGCTCGTCGGCATAGTTCCCCATCCCTGCCAAAGATGGATGTCCCACCAAAAGTTGCAATAATTTCTCAGCTCCCGAAGGCCCTACAGATGAGATGGCCAGAGGTTTTAACTTGGGCCTGTAAGCAGACGTTAAAGCTTGCAAACGTCGAAATACTAATGTCCCCACCGGAATGTGGCTGCCATCTGCCAAAACTGCTTGGAAAGTGAGTTCGGATGCCATTGGCAGTCCGAGTAATCCCACGGTCGCGACAAAACCGCTATTTTTAGCTTTTTTTACACGGGGAAAAGCTTTAGCGATGTCAGGACGCTTTACGTCAATAGGCACTGTTTGGAGAACGCTTCCTTGACTGATTATTTCTACTGCTACTGCCCGAGAGCTTTTCCCCAAAATCCAACCCATAATTTCCATCTTATTGTCTCTCTTTTGTGGTCTAGCTATATTACATCCCCACAGATGTTGAGAATCAATTTTCGACAAGCTAATATCTATAATTTCTACTTGGGCTTGTGGTGTTGTTGTAGTGAATTGTTTTTGTACTTTCTTATTTTCCTGTTTGTGATTATGACTGTTTGGTGGTAGCGTTTTTAACAAGGATTTTCTCCTTTCTTCTCGCATGATTAAAGCATTTTCATAAATTTCTAAGTCTTTGCTATTGATAGCTTTTAGCTGCTCTATCATTTCTGGATCTGATAATACCTCTTTCACAAAAGCTGAATAAATTCGGGGATATTTATGCTTATTGAGATTAGCAATTTCAAGTTTTTGCAATCCTAGAGTTGTTTGAATTTCAACTAAATCTTCTTCCATGAATTCTGTAATTCCCACATACCAAAAATCTTCTATAGTTCTTTGGCCACAATGACTAGACACCAAATTCCTAATGCCAGGTCGATTGGCATAATCTAGTAACTTTTTTTTCTCCAATTTAACTTCATTCAAAAGAACTTTTCTATTTTGGAAATATGTTACCTGATGCCAATAATTAGAAATCAAGCGTTTGATGGGTTCCCTTATCCAGATAATTCTTTTTGCCTCTGGAAAATAATCGTCGTATTTTTGTACCTTAAAATGACCGTGAATAGCTCTAATATTTAGCGATTTTATTTCTGATAATACTTCCATTACTGGTTGCTTTTTGTAATCCAGAAAAACTTTTTCTTTTCCATAAGCTTGTATCAACTGTTCTCTAAATGTAGTTCCTGCTGTTTTAGGTACATGAACTGAAATTATTTCTACTTTTGAATCTGTGTCAAGATGCGGGCTACAGTAATTTTTACTATCAACCAGTGAGAAACCAATATCTCGAATTTCAACTTTAGTTGGTTGGATTGTTTCTTTGGGCGGTGCCAACTGAGTTCGATCGGATGTCTCCCAGTCAACTTCCTCAATAGATTGGGATGGAACCGATCGGATTTTGATTTTCCCTACGGAAATACGGCTTTCATCTTCTAGTCTTGCTTGCAGAAACAGCTCGCTTTCGGATACCTGTTGGGGAACTCTAACTGTTGTAGCAAACCCACTGTTTTTAGCTTCTTTGACATGGGGAAAAGCTTTGCCCACACCAGGACGTTCTTTGTCAATAGGCACTGTTTGGAGAATGTTTCCATCACTGATTATTTCTACTGCTACTACCCGATATTTTTTCCCCAAAACCCAGCCCATAACTTCCATTTTCTCGTTACCCGAGTCAATTTTTTCTTGCTTTTGTGGTTTATCTATGTGACATCCCCATAAATGTTGGGCATAAAAAGTTTTTTCTGACAAACTAATATCTATAACTTCCGCTTTAGTTTGTGGTGTTGCTTCAGATAATTGTTTTTGATTTTGATGGGGCATTTTGTTAATTGCTAGTTGTTAATTGTTAATTGCTAGTTGCTAATTACTAAAGAATTTTATATTTTTTTCAGCAAGCCCTAATTCTTTCAAAAATCGTCTCATAAGGATCTCGTTTAAATAATGTTTCCTGTAGCTCTACAAAATCCAAATACTCTAGCCGACTGATAGTTTCTAAAGAATTCCATAACGGCTCAAAATCTGCTCTACACTGATTCCAGACAACAGTTTGCCCGTGGTCGGGGAAAGTCGCAAAACTAAACTGGGGAAAAAAATCATGGATAGCAGCAACAACTTTAAATACATCACCCATCCAACTACCACCTTTCTCTTGAGAAAATCGTCTTAGCTTGGCACAGTTTTGAAGTGATGATTGAGCTTGAGCATAGCTTCCCGGACAAGTGTCATCTATTAACCAAATTGTTTTGGAATGAGCTAAAGAAACAGTGGCACAAAAGTCACGAAAAGTTTGTTCAAAAGTATGCAGGCCATCGAGATAAATTAAGTCAAACGACCCAAACCCTTGGGCGTAACTTTTAAAAAATTCATCGCTGGTTACTTCCAGGAAAATTATATTCTCAGTGGCGTAATCTTTGGTTTTGAATTTAAAATTCGGGTCTACGGCTACTTTATTTTCAACCTTAACAGCGTTGAAAGTTAAACCCTTACATACCCCTATTTCTAGGTAGCGGGATGATTGATTAATTGTAGCAAGCTGATTGAGGCGATCGCTCCTTCTTTTCAATACCATGCTCTGATTATAATTTTCTGAATTTGAACTTTCCTTTTGTTGGTTTTTACGCACTTGTAAATACTCTTCTAAAATTTCTAAATACCTGGCAGATTTGAGATTTTTAAATTGAGTTTTTACCTGCTCTATATACATAATAACATCGGATTTTTCTTGAGCCAAGAATTTTTCTTCATCCCAGTTTTTAAGTAAAGCAAAATCATGATTTCTTAGGGATTCGACGACTTGGTATGGATTTTCGTTTATGGGCATTTTTCTGGTGCTTTTTTTGATACCACCTCTCAATCTTAAGACCTTCTCAAGATTTCCAGCTACAATATAGTTGCGACATTTACTTTCGATATGTGGATAGTAAAACTGGTTGTTTGGTCTTCTGGGAATGCAGGCAATGTCAGCGTCTAAATAGTTGAGAAGCTCTAAAGAATAGATAGCGCTCCCTTCACTAAATACGATCTTTTTGGCACTCATTAAATATGTTACCTGCTCTAACATCGAATGTTTTTCTGGTTTTAATGATATATAACCATCATCAACCAATAAACTTTCCCAGTATTTCTCCCCTCCAATATGCTCGCTTAAAGGTATATGACTTCTGCCCAAAAACAGCTTTAGCTCTCCTTTCTCTTTTCTCAAGTGATGGGTAGCATCAAAAATCCTTTGCTGCTGCTTTTCTAAATAGGAACGATACCAGTTTTTAGGTCCTAATGTGAACTCACTACCAGGTTCGGGAACGATTAGATTTTCAAAAGCACAATCATTTGTCACCCAAATGCACTTAGCAAGTGGTATTTCTAGAATCTCTAATGTTTGAATAAACCATCTAGACGGAGTATAGTTAGTATCATTGATATTCGACCGTGACGACACGGCAAAAACAATACCATCATGGATGTTGTTATTGAATGCCCATAAACGATGAATACCCTCAGTTAAAGCGTGTCCAAAGTGTGGACTTACAGAACCTCCGTAAATATGTGTACCAGGATAGAATTTGCAATTATTAATATCGTCGTCAACTTGTATGAATACGTCTTGATATTTCAGCTCTTTTTCTACTTTGGGACGTCGATGACGGAATATCCCTGGCATATCCTTAGGAAAGACAACGCCTCCAACCCACTTCTTAGGTTGAAATTTTAATATTGGTTTAACAATTGCATTCTGTATTTGAAAAAGGCGATTTTCTTCCATGCTCTTCATTGGTTTTTTTCGGTTTTTTTCGTATTACTTTAGCGAAGAAATGCTTCCGTAATACGGACATCATTAAGACGGGAACTGTTCCCAGTGTGATTCTGTCAATTAATGGCAATTAATCAAAAACTATCGCGTCCCGACAAAAGACAACTTAAAATAGAATTCAAAATATTATACCTAACCAGGGATGGCATTGAACTATAATTCTGTTGACTTGCTCCTAACTTAAAAAAAGCCCATGAATCTGTCCTCCACTAATCAAAAAACAGCAGTCGATTATTTTAACCAAGGCAACCAAGAAAAACTCGAAGGTAAATTAGAAGTCGCAGTTGCTTCCTACCAACAGGCCATCGAACTTAACCCCACATTTTCCTGGTATTACCAAACCCTGGGAGAAACTTTAGTCTTGCTCGAACGGTGGGAAGAAGCTGTCGTTGCTTACGAACGGGCCATAGAACTGAAACCTAATTCTGCATGGCCCCATCGCGATTTGGGGGAAGTCCTGGTTAAAGTGGGTCGTTTGGACGAAGCCATCGATAACTATCGACAAGCGATCGCCCTTAACTCCAGCGTCTCAGAATTTTACAACAGTTTGGGCAAAGCTTTATTTCAACGGGGGTCAACTTTGGAAGCTGTGGCCAACTATCAAAAGGCCATCGACCTCGAAGCTGACTCTTCCAGCGCTCGCTATAACTTAGGAGAAGCCCTCGAAAAACAAGGTCAAATCGAAGAAGCGGCCATCTGTTACCGCAAAGCTCTAGAAATAGACCCAGCCTTCGCAGAAGCATACCAAAAATTAGGTAACGTCGTCGCCAAACTTGGAGACTTAAATCAAGCGGCAGCGGCCTATACCAAGGCTAGCAACCTCGCCCCCACCTCCGCCCCAATACTACACAAATTAGGAGAAACTCTGGCCAAACTCCAACGCTGGGAGGAAGCGGTTGCCGCCTACCGTAAAGCTGTAGAACTCCAACCCAACTCCGCCGCAGTCTTCCACCAGCTAGGCTACGCCCTGGCCCAACAGCAAAAGTGGGACGAAGCTGCCGCCGCCTACCGTCAAGCAACGGAACTCCAACCCAACTCCCCGGAAGTACATCACCATCTCGGTTACGCCCTGGCCCAACAACAACAGTGGAACGAAGCCGCCGCTGCCTATCGCCAAACTACGGAACTCCAACCCAACTCCCCAGATGCTTACCAACATTTGGGTTACGCCCTCAGCCAACTCAAACAGTGGGAGGA
>CAZSTZ010000001.1:87812-89179 GCA_964609515.1 uncultured bacterium
AAACAGTGGGAGGAGGCGATCGCTTGTTATCGTCGGGCCCTGGAACTAGATTCCACCTTAGCCGAGGTTCATAAGGAGTTAGCCTTTGCCCTAGTTCAAGAACAAAAGTTGGACGAGGCCGTAACTAGCTACCAACAGGCCATCGACCTCGGGCTCGATACCGCAGAAGTCCATCACCAACACGGCCACGTTCTCAGTCGCCTGAAACGCTGGGATGAGGCCGTGATTAGCTATCGCCGGGCCATAGGAATTAACCCTAACTCGGCAGCAGTTCATCACCAGTTAGGAGAAATTTTCGCCCAAAACCAACAGTGGGAGGAGGCTTTAACCTGTTATCAAAAAGCTTGTCAGCTTCATCCCAACTCTGCGGACGTTCGTTTCCACATCGGGGAAGTGATGGCCAAGCTGGAACGGTGGGATGAGGCGATCGCTTCTTACCAAAAAGCTATAGAACTTCGACCGACTTCAGCTAAATTCCACGATCGCTTGGGAGATGCCCTCACTCACAAAAGCAATCCTTGGAACGCGGCTATTAAAAGCTATCAAAAAGTATTAGAAATCGACCCCCACTCCTCGCGGGCGAAGAAGAAATTAGAGGAAGCGATCGCTAAAAGAGATCGATTAGATAGCGGCGTTTCTGGCAGTCAAACTGTCTTCGCGGAGGGCGAATTTGAAGGCTGTTTGGATTATGCAACTATCGATTACGTTTCTGGTTGGGCCCGCCATAAAACCGACCCCGAAAAAGTAGTATTTCTCGATATTTTTGTCGGCAATAATTTAACTGGAACTCTGGTTGCTAATAAATATCGCAAAGATTTAGCCGACGCATTTGGCACCCACGGCTATCACGCTTTCGCCCAAAAAATTCCCCCTTCTCTTCACAGCAACGGCTTAGTTGAAATCAGCGTCAAAATAACAGAAACCGGCCAACAATTAAAAAATTCTCCCAAACCTTTAATCGTCGGACCGAAAGGCAAAAAACACCAGTTAGAAACCCCTCTCTTCCTCCCCCCTTCTCAAGGGGGGCCGGGGGGGATCGGTTCCGCCGCCAGCTTAATTTACAAACAGCCTAAAAAGGTGGGAGAAACATCTCGCCCCAAGGTAGCAGTAATTATTTTAAGTCTCAACGGAGCGAAACTATTAAACGATTTATTTGCTTCTTTTGAAATTTACAACACCTACGAAAATTATGAATTAGTAGCAGTCGACCACGGTTCCAGCGATAACAGTATAGAAGTCTGTAATGAGTGGGCGAAAAAACTGCCCATCAAATTATTAGCAAGGGGCGATAATTATTCCTTTTCTAATTCCAATAACGTCGCCAGTCGGGAAAGCGACGCGCCCATTTTGTTATTTATGAATAACGA
>CAZSTZ010000001.1:89279-115270 GCA_964609515.1 uncultured bacterium
GGGTTCAACGAAGACTATTTCTACGGTTACGAAGATGTCGATTTATGTCTTTGCATCCGTCAATTATTGGGCAAAGAAATTATTAGCGCCAACCATTTAACTGCTTTCCACCATCGCGGTTTTTCACGATTTAATCGGGAGAAATCTTTTATCGACAAAATCTTAGGAAATCGTCCGATTATCGAAAAGCGATTTGCTTATTATTTACGCCGAACCCATCTAAAAGATTACTTTGAAAAAGGGATGTTTTGGACGGGGCATCAACTGGCAATAGGCTTTGCCGTTACCGAAGCAGATATGGCAGCATCGGCGGGAGATTATTTTACCGCTTACGAGTTAGGAGAGGAATTAGTAAAACAATACGGCTGGAATGTCTATTACCTCGAAGAAGGTGAAGAATGGTACGATATGACCCGGTTAGATGTCATCGTCGTCATGCGCCACGATTACGATTTGAACCTCATAGAAAACGCCAAACCAACTTTAGTAAAAGTTGCTTGGGCGCGGAATTGGTTTGAAGTTTGGGCGGGGCAACAGTCGGCGGGAGATTACGATTGTTTCTGGTGTTCTTCTCAGAAATCTGCGGATTATATCCAAGAGAAAATCTCCAAACCGGCAACGGTATTAAGCATCGGTACCAACGAAGGACGATTTGCCAATGCAGAACCGGATCCGCAATATAAATCAGACTATTGTTTTACTGGAAGTTTCTGGAAATATCCCCGGGATATTGCCAAGATATTAGAACCCGATGCCTTGCCTTACGACTTTGCTTTGTACGGTTACAATTGGGAGAAATTGGAGAAGTTTAAAAAGTATTATCGCGGTCCTCTTCCTTACACGGAAATGCCCAAAGTTTACGCTTCCACCAAGATAGTAGTAGATGATGCCAACTCGGTAACAAAACAGTGGGGTTCGACTAATTCTCGGGTGTTCGATGCGCTGATGGCGGGGGCGTTAGTCGTCACCAATGGCGAGTTAGGAAATGAGGCAACTTTTGGCGGTTTATTACCTACTTATAATTCCCGGGAATCTTTGGAAAGCGTATTAAATAAATATCTCGGCAACGAGGAATTACGGTTAGCAAAAGTGGCGGAGTTGCAGCAAATTGTTAAGGAAAAACATACTTACAAATACCGGGCAAATACTGTATTTGCCACCCTGCGGGAAAAGATGAGCAATAGCTTCCGCATCGCCATAAAAATCGGAACTCCAAAGTGGAGTGAGGCGAAAGAATGGGGAGATTATCATTATGCTTTGGCGATGAAACGAGCGTTCGAAAAGTACGGACATTCGGTGAGGATTGACATTTTGCCGGAGTGGGAAAGGGAAGAAAGTTTTGGGGATGATGTTTCGATTGTTATCCGAGGTTTGAGCAGTTATAAACCGAAGTCTTACCAGATTAATTTGATGTGGAATATCAGCCATCCAGATAAAGTAGAATTAGAAGAATACGAACAGTTCGACTGCGTTTTTGTTGCCTCTAAGTTCTATGCCGAGGAGTTAGGGAAGAAAGTAAAAGTGCCGGTGCAAAGTTTGTTGCAATGTACGGACCATAATTTATTTTATCCAGACGAGTCGGGTAACGAAAAAGTAGGAGAAGTGTTGTTTGTCGGCAATTCTCGGAAAGTTTATCGGCAGATAGTTAAGGATGCGGTGGAAGGTGGTTTAAAGGTGGAAGTTTATGGTACGAAATGGGAAGATTTATTACCGCCGGGATATTTGCAAGGGGAACATATTCCTAATGAAATTTTGCGCCGTTATTACAGTAAATGCGGTGTTTTATTAAACGACCATTGGGATACGATGCGCCAGAAAGGATTTATTTCCAATCGATTATTCGACGCGGCGGCTTGCGGTGCTACAATTGTCTCGGATAAAATTGATGGTTTGGAGGAGGTTTTTGGGGACAAGATTGCTACTTATGAAGGTGCTAAAGATTTAGCTTCTGTTGTTAATAATTGTCTGAGTCGGCGGGATGTAAATCGCCAGTCGCGGTTGGAGTTGGCGGAGTTTATTCGCAAGTATCATACTTTTGAGGCCCGGGTGGATGAAATGATGAAAGTTATTGAGAAATTGGATGAGGAAAAAATGCAGGGGCCTGAGAATGGTGTTAAGATTTGAGGTATGCTATTTCGATCCCCCCTAACCCCCCTTGATAAGGGGGGAACCAGTTTCAAAGGGGAGCATCTCATATTTGCAAAAATATTTTTTTACCTCAAATCTCAAACCTCAAACATCTCAAACCTCAAATCTCAAACCTCAAACATCTCCTACCTCCCGCTTAAGGAGGTCCTCTGACCTCTGAGCGAGGACCATTAGCGTTCAATTTTTGGGTTTTTACTTGCATTGAGATGCTCCCGTTTCAAAGTCCCCCTTTTTAAGGGGGATTTAGGGGGATCGTAAGTCTTTTGGAGGTAAAATATGTCAACTTTAGAACAAACTAAAGCAGCAATTCTCTCGCTTCCAGATAGCGAGTTCGAGCAACTAAAAGTATGGTTGTCAGATTTAGATTATCAAAGGTGGGACGAAGAGTTAGAAAAAGATATTGCCGAGGGTAAATTAGAAGGATTGGCGCAAGAAGCGATCGCTTCTTTTGAAGCTGGATATTGCCGATAAATCTGATGCATTACATAACTCGAAGATTTTGGCAATGCTACAATGCTTTACCAAAAAGCGTGCAAAAAACGGCTGATGTACAAATCGTGGTTGGTGTAATTCTAAATTAGATTGGCAAGTAATCTATCAAAAACTGTCTAATATTTTGGCATCAAAAAATAATTTTGCGAATAAATAATGAAAAAAATTACCTTAGTCGTTACCACAATTTCCCCTCCAAACAAAGTTTTACAAAAGTTGGCGGCAGGCTGTCAGTCTCATAACTGGAATTTTATCGTAATTGGGGATACGAAAAGTCCTAAAGATTTTACCCTAGCAGGTTCGGAATATTACGACGTTGATGCTCAAATAGCTAGCGGTTTAGAATACGCAAAAATCTGTCCTACCAAACATTATGCGCGGAAAAATATCGGCTATTTATTAGCAATAAAGCACGGGGCTGAGTCTATCGTAGAAACGGACGACGATAACTTGCCTCTGGAGAGTTTTTGGCAAGAAAGTAGCCTAAAAGTTGAGTCGAAAATTATCGACAAAGCCGGTTGGGTTAATGTTTATAAATACTTTTCAGATGCGGTAATTTGGCCCCGTGGTTTGCCGTTGGATAAAATTAACGACCCCATACCGCCTGATGAAGGTTTAAGCGAGTCTTTTTCTGAATGCCCCATTCAGCAAGGTTTGGCAAATGATAATCCAGATGTGGATGCTATTTATCGACTGGTTTTGCCTTTGCCGATAACATTTAAAGACGGTATTAAACTGGCATTGGGAGAAGAAACTTGGTGTCCTTTTAACAGTCAAAATACTGTCTGGTTTCCGCAGGCATATCCCCTACTTTATTTGCCCGCTTATTGTTCGTTTAGGATGACGGATATTTGGCGAAGTTTTGTCGCCCAGAGAATCTGTTGGGAAAATGGGTGGCGGGTTTTGTTTTATAGTCCCACGGTTTATCAAGAACGAAACGAACATAATCTGATGCGGGATTTTGAAGATGAAGTGTCGGGATATTTGAACAACGATAAAATTGCGCGATCGCTATCTGAGTTAAAACTTTTATCGGGGGAGCAGCACATTCCTGATAATTTGAGAAAGTGTTACGATGTTTTAATAAAATTAGGTTTGGTGGGAGCGCAAGAGGCGGAGTTAGTAGAGGCCTGGTTGCAAGATTTGGGCAATTTGAGTGCTTAAAGAGCGTCGGATTGTTGTAAGATTAATGGTTGCTGGAACCCAGAAAACTCGATGGAAGCACGAATAAAACAATCTCAATCCCGTCAGGGGCCCGATCGTCCCAATGGGATTAAAAAACTACAGGTGGGTTGCGGTCCTCAAAACATAATGTCCGACTGGTGGAATGTCGATCTTAGAGCATTTCCCGGTATTGATGCAGTTATGGACGTTACTAAACCCTGGCCTTTTGATGGTTGGGAATATGTCTATGGGGAACACTTTTTGGAGCATTGGAGTCTGGAAGGCGCGATCGCTTTTATTAACCATGCTTGGAAAAGCCTTAAATATCATGCAATCAATTTTGAATTACTAAAAATTAGTTTGATACTTTAACCATGAATTATAACAATAATAACCACAAGGATCTATTAGAGTATTTTGAAAATAATCCCGGTCGATTGATTAACAAGTGGATGCATTACTTTGAAATCTACGAGCGCCATTTATCGCGATTCAGAAACAAGGAGATTCATGTAGTAGAAATAGGAGTGAATCAGGGTGGTTCTCTACAAATGTGGAAGAAATATTTTGGCGATCGCGCCAAAATATATGGAGTAGATATCAATAAGCGTTGCCAAACATTAGAAGAAGAAAGAATCAAAATAATTATTGGCAATCAACAAAATCGAAATTTCCTCAAAAAGATTAAAAATTTATGTCCTCAAATTGATATTTTGATAGATGATGGAGGGCATACTATGTTGCAGCAAATTAATACCTTTGAGGAATTATTTCCTCATCTATCTGAGAATGCAGTTTACATTTGTGAAGATTTACATACTAGCTATTGGGCTCGTTGTGGAGGAGGTTATAGAAATCCGAAGAGCTTTATTGAATATAGCAAAAATTTAATTGACCAACTAAATGCTTGGCACAGTAAAGACGCAGAAAGTTTTCAGGTGACAGATTTCACTCGTTCTGCTTATTCAATGCATTACTACGATAGCGTTCTGGTTATAGAAAAACGTAAAATGGAAAAACCTACTGTCAGACAGACAGGGAAACGAGCTTGGTAAATTTATTTAGATAAATTCCCTAGGGAGCCTCCTAACAATATATTTAGAAAATGCCGATGAATTTGCCAGAAAAAATTGAGGTTATGTCAAAGGAAGAGAAAAACTGCTCTCGCCTCCAGCAAATTAAGTGGGACTTGAAAGAGGCGAAGCTAACATTCCTGATAATTTGAGAAAGTGTTATGATGTTTTAATTAAATTAGGTTTGGTGGGAGCGCAAGAGGCAGAGTTAGTAGAGGCCTGGTTGGAAGATTTGGGCAATTTGAGTGCTTAAAGAGCGTCGGATTGTTGTAAGATTAATGGTTGCTGGAACCCAGAAAACTCGATGGAAGCACGAATAAAACAATCTCAATCCCGTCAGGGGCCCGATCGTCCCAATGGGATTAAAAAACTACAGGTGGGTTGCGGTCCTCAAAACATAATGTCCGACTGGTGGAATGTCGATCTTAGAGCATTTCCCGGTATTGATGCAGTTATGGACGTTACTAAACCCTGGCCTTTTGATGGTTTGGAATATGTGTATGGGGAACACTTTTTGGAGCATTTGAGTCTGGAAGGGGCAGTAAAATTTCTTAACGAAGCTTGGAAAAGCCTTAAACCCGGCGGGACCATTAGACTTTCTACTCCTTCTCTGGAGTGGGTGCTTTCAACCCATTTCAACTTATCGGAAACTAATCCACAAAGGCGTATTGATTCTACTTTTTCTATGAACCGGGCTTTTCACGGTTGGGGACATCAATTTTTGTATTCTAAAGAGTTTTTAACATCGCTTTTGCAGAATTTAGGCTGGGAAAAGATTGAGTTTTGTGAGTATGGAAAAAGCGTGCATGCCAGTTTGAGAGGTATCGAACGTCATGGTGGTTATCGAATTGACAATGGATATCCTAATGTTTGGATTGTTGAAAGTACGAAGGGTGACGGTCGTTCTGAGTCTAGTGTTTTGTCTTATCAAAAATTACTGGATAAGTCTTATGTAAGTTATGTTAGGTCAGGTCATTGAGCGACGCTCGGCTACGATGTTCGGTTTTATAAATAACTCGTTTTTTATATACATTAGAATAAAATCTCGTTAAACTATCACTAAAGAAGAAAAAAACAATTGTTATATCTGAAAACCAAACGATCGCCACAAGAAAAATATCTAATATGAAAGAACCGACACGAAAAAAATATACTGCTTGCATTTGTGCGATAGTTAAAGACGAATCGCCTTATCTATTAGAGTGGATTGCTTACCATCGCATAATAGGAATAGATCATTTTTTCATCTATGATAATGAAAGTGAAGATGGTTCTCAAGAATTGCTCAAACAACTAGACAAAGCTGGTGTCATTACATATCTAAATTGGCCGGACGCTAGTGATGGAAATACTCAACAAAACGCATACAGTGACTGTGCAAAAAGAGCAAGAGATATTACAGAATGGATAGCTTTTATTGATGCCGATGAATTTATCTTGCCACACAAACATCAAAACTTAAAAGCTTTTTTAGAAGATTACTCGGATGTGGATGCGATCGCCATTAACTGGAAAATTTTTGGTTCTTCGGAAAAAAGATATCGCGAAGCTGGTTTGTTAATGGAGAGATTTACTAAGTGTTCTGAGAAAGATTTTAATGCAAACGGTCATATTAAAACCATAGTCAAAAAAATAACAGACCTAAAGTATATAGGTATTCACGCTTGCGTCTTTCACTCTCATAAAAACAAAAAGTATATTTATCCAGATAGAGTTGATGTACCTAAAACAAAGTTTACAGGAAAGGGTAAATACATCGACCACAGTATTATCCAAATTAACCACTACTATAGCAAATCCTTTGAAGAATTTAATTTTAAGAGAGTCAGAGGCAGACCGACTGTGAAACGTGACGATCCTCGCATATTGGGGAAAGATATTATTGCTTTTCAAATGCACGATCGAAATCTGACAGAGGATGTAAAAATTTTACCCTTTGTCGAGCCAACAAAAACGGAGATCAAAAAATTAAAATCTCTAGCTGAGTTAGATAAAATTGAAGACCTACTAAATAAATTCAGAAAAGATTATGAGCAAGAATTGATTGATAAGAAAACACAATTATTTTATTTTTCTTCCCATGAAGAATTTAAAAATGGTAATAGATTAATGAATTTAGGAAAACTAGATGAAGCAATTGCGGCTTATCGTTGCTCTCTTAAATTTAACTCCACCTTCTCCTGGTCTTACTATAAATTAGGGGAAGCCCTAACCAAAAAAGGCGATCTAGAATCAGCAGTTAAAGAATATAATAACTGTTTAAAACTTAATCCTAATTCAGCATGGTCTCACTATCAGCTAGGACTACTTTTAGTCAAAACAGGCGATCTAGAAGAGGGAATTAATTGTTTACAAAAAGCTGTGGAAATTAATCCCTATTTCCATCAATTTTACAATAGCTTAGGAGAAGTTTTAGAAATGAAGGGGGACTTAAAACAAGCTATTAATTATTATCAAAAAGCAACGGAGCTAAATGGTAAAAGCGATCGAGCTTACTTAAATTTAGGAATAGCTTTAGAAAAACAAAATCAACACCAGAAAGCAATAGAGTCCTGCCAACAAGCAATTAAATTAAACAAGTTTTGTGCGAGTAAAATCCCTGCATCTATATTAAAGGAAGCGATCGTATAAGTTTGAGGAGCCATTCCTATCATAGCGAAACAATCTCCAATCCTCAATTTCGTTCCTTATCCGTAAATCCTAATATCCTAATTTTGTTAACTGTCATTAGAAATTTTTCTCTTCTGCTTGTATCTGCTTCAAACGAGACTGGAATTTTTTAAGAACTTGCCGATATTGTTGTAGATGAGACTGTGGTTCGGGCCGTTGTGACCCTATCTTCGACAATTTAACCGCAGCTATAGGAACCCTGGTTCCATCTTCAAGGACAGCTTGTAAAGTAAATTCATTATTCCCAACCAATTCTCTGAGATCGATCAATTTTTTAAAACCAGAGTTCTCGGCTATTTTTGAATAGCTCGGAAAAGTTCTAGCAACATCTGGTCTTTGCAAATCAAGAGGAATCTTGTGAAATAATTGCCCGCCACTAACTAACTCTACAAATTGCGCCGGAGAATTTTTTCCTAATACCCAACCTGCTAGCGAAATAATAGAATCCGTTTTAGCACCTTTTCTAGGTTTATCGATCGCAAATCCCTCCAAATATTCAAACGCAGTTTTAACAAATCTAATAACATCAACAATTTCTATAAAATCTTCATCGGGAAGAAGTTCTTGCATATCAATCTCCGTTTGCTTCCATCTCAAAAGAGGTTGGCTGTTCCAGGGGTCATAAGGGATTAATTTCTTAGCTTTAAAATGAGGTCGGAAAAAGACCTTGCCTTCTTTGTTTAACATAGATGCAACGAAAGAGAACGAGCTATTTGATATCCCCAACATATCGCAGTGGCTTAAGATATAAAAATCTGGATAGTAAGGAGCCCGTGGTAAATCTACACCCAAATTTTTAGCCGTCACTACATTGTAATCTGCAAAATCATCAACCACCGCTTCAATTTCATCGCTAGCAATAAATAAAATCGGTTCCTCCAAGGTTTCCCAAAAACTATCCAGCCAATCCTTGTACCATTGGTGCGGAGCCATGTAAACGTATGTAACATCAGGAATTTTTTCCCACATCAAGCGTTTATAGTCTCCCCGGCGTATGTGCAAACCAACTACTGTTTTTCCCCGAGCCCGTAGCTTATTCATCGCTGCTGTCATGGTTGATGCTACTTCCCCAACAGGCTCAAACAAAGACCTAAAATACTCCTTGTAGGGCGCATAGTATTTTGAATGAAATTGAAAAAAACCACAAAAGTCAGTATTTTGGAATGGTTTTTCTGAATCAGGCAAAGACCGGGAACCAGTTACTTGATTTGCTATTTCCTTAACTTCCTGTAACTTTGGCAAATTAGAAATTTGAGGATCGTTGCAACCAAAAAGATACTGCCCAATCCAATTGGGAGTTTCAACTCTTAAATTATATTTGCGAGCATAGACTTTTAAGAAAGCATACTGAAATATTTGATTGGCAAAACGGCCATGAGAACCTAGCTTAGAAATAGTAACAACTGGTTTTTTAACATAAAAAGCATCTCCCCAACTGGGGTGAGGTGTCGTAGTGGCAACCCGCTCAAAACCATGTTGTTCTAAAAATTCATCAATCTCGTCAATTAACGCACATCCTTCATAAAGTTCTTTATAATTAACTTCTGTATTAATGGCATCAACATATTTTAGTAGATTGGTAGCTCCTTGCAAAGCTAATAACTCTGCACCCTGAATATCGATATTTAAGAAGTTGTAATCAGCAGGATTTAGCTTTAACTCTTCTAAAAGTTGGTCTAATTTTTTAGCTTCAACTGTAATCCGATCGGTTTCTGTGATGCTTGGGTAGATATCTGTTACTTCCTTAAGTGGTAAGATAGAACTGCTTTGTTCGTTAGCAGTAAGATGTAGATTAACCGAACCGCTTTCATTGCTAATGGCACAGTTAACTACCCTTACATAAGGTAAATTGGCGACTTGTTTTTCTAAACGTTTAGCAACAATAGGGTTAGCTTCAACGAAGAACACCTTAGCAATATTCATGGCTTGATATTCTTTGAGTTCTTGACCCATGTGTGCCCCAATATGTATTACACCACGAGGAGCAATCGAATGCTGTTGAAACAATTCTCTTAGATCCAGCATTAACAATCTTTTCCTACCTAGCATTTGCACTCTAAATCGCTCGTTAGCTGCCAAAAAGTTGCTGTAGCTATAATTCTCATGTTCCGGCAAAAATTGAGGTATATGCTCTAGTTTATTTGCTAGCATCTTAAACATTAAATATCGGTGACTTTGCAAATAGCTAAAAACTTGTTTGAAAGTTATTTTAGAATCAACATAGGTTCCACCGTACTCAAATTGAATGTAATCAATTTTCCCCTGTTTCAATAATGTATCGCAGCCCTGAAGCACATCCAGCTCGCTACCCTCTACATCTATTTTTAGAAAATTAATTCTTTTAATTCCCAAAGCATTGCAATAATTATCTATGGTCCTAGTCAAGATAGGAACTTCTTTTGGAGGTGGAAATTTATGTCGTTTTTCTACATTAACTCTTCTGTAGAACGTACTTAATTGAGGGTGATTTTCATAATCGTAAAATGTCTTAAGTTCTTCAGTTTTGGCTGCGGCAAAGTTATTGGCAATAACTTTTTCTGAAGAAATTTGTGTAGATAGATTTTTAATTAGATTTCTATATGCTTGTAATCTTGGTTCAAATAGATGTATTTCTGCATTGGGATGATGAACTAAAACTTCCCGAGTCCAATTTCCGACCGAAGCACCCACATCAAAAACTATATGGTTAGATTGAATAAATCTGGAAATAACGTGACTTTCTCCACTATTTTTGAACAAAGTGGGATTTGGTTTAGCAACTCTGTCATTACTCGGTGACTGCACGGCATTAGGTTGATGAGGTATTTTCCTGAATTTTACTTCCGCTATAGGAATGCGGGTTTCATCTTCAAGCACTGCTTGTACGGTAAATTTATTATTACTAGGAAGTTGATGCAAATTAACGAATTTTATAAATCCCGGGTTTTCCCCAGTTTTTAAATAATTTGGGTAAGCTTTAACCACATCAGATCTTTCGCAATCAACCGGAATGCTATTAAATACATGTTCTCCATCAACTAATTCTATTGTTTTTGCTGAAGAAGTTTTTCCTAATACCCAACCTCCTATAGCCAAAACTGCATCCATCACACCTTTTTTTGGTTTGTCTAGCGAAAAGGCCCTTAAGTGTCGAGATGTAGCCGAAGCAAACTTAACAACATTAATAACTTCTATAAAGTCTTTTTTGTTAGGATTAGAGCTATATGGTTGACAAATTTTAGCTATTTCAGTAGTGGGATATTGAAAATTACGAAAAGTAATAATATTTCCCCACTTAGCTTGAGAATGGAAAATTTTATCGGCTTCTGCTTCCCAAGACTGTAAGTTAAAAACTGACTCATTTGCTACTTTGGCACCGTCGATAACAAGACTGAAATCGTATCCACATTGTTTGAGCGTACTCAAGCACTTTTTCGTTGCTTCTGTGTATTTTGGCAACCATCCTCGTTTACCACTTTCTTTGGTAGCCCCACCACCATATTCAAACATTACTACCTGGGGTAGCTGCGATTCTGGTAATTCTAAAAACTGAGATATAACTAATGATTCTGCTCCTTCAATATCAATTTTAATACAAGTGATTTTTGGCCCGTTTGCCTCTGCTAATATTTCATGCAGAGTTTGAGATTTTACCTTTTTTGTTTCTGATGAAACCCCCCACCAATCAGACATAATGGAGTTGAAGTTTAATTGTTGATTAACACCAATATGCAAAGTTTGCCAACCACTAACATCGGAGCAACAACTTTCTATTAAGGTTATTTTATGTTCTTGGCAAACTTCTTTTAGTTTTTTAATTGGGAGTGGTTCTACAGCTATTGTTTTGAATCCTAGTTCGGCGAACTGCTGACAATAAAATGCGAAAGTACCCACGCCAATATCAATACAAACACCTTCTTTTTTTGGATCTACAAGAGGTAATAAGTTTTCTAACAGAACTTGACAGCATTCTTCTACTTGCATTTTTACATCTCCACTAACAACAGTTTTTACTTGAGGCGATCGCTACCAAATATACCAAATTTAATTTTAATATTTGGTCAGTTTTATGTTAACATATTTTCTACAATTCGTTGAGAATTGCTATATTAAAGTTATGACTGCTTGAGATTGTTGCTAATCGTTTCAAATATATCATTATAAGACTTTCTTTTAAATAAAGTGTCTTGTAATTCTACTAAATCTGAATATTCTAACCGGCTAATTCTTTCCAAAGAGTTCCATTGAGGCTTAAAATCTGTTCTCCACTTCTTCCATACTACCGTTTGTCCGTGATCGGGAAAAGTGGCAAAACTAAACTGCGGGAAAAAGTCATTGATGGCAGCGATTACCTTAAAGACATCACCCATCCAACTTTTATTTTTCTCTCCAGAAATTCTCTTTAACTTTTGGCAAAGTTGATGGGATGGTTGAGCTTGAGCATAGCTGCCGGGACAAGTATCGTCAATTAACCAAATAGTCCTGGAATGCCCGCAAGAAAGAGACGCACAAAAATCTCGAAAAGTTTGCTCGAAAGTATGAAGACCGTCTAAATAGATTAGGTCAAATGGAAGAAATTGTTGGCAATGACTCCTAAAGAACTCATCGCTAGAAACTTCAAAAAAGATTACCTTGTCTGTGGCACATTTCTGATAATTAAATTGAAATTTAACATCAACAGCTACTTTATTTTCTATATCGATCGCATTGAAAGTTTGACCTTCGCTTACTCCTATTTCTAAATATCTTGAGGATTGATTGATACTAGCAAGCTTGTTAAGGCGAGCGTGTCGGTGTTTTAATTCCATATTACTTGAAGTTTGAGAAACTGGGTGATTATTAGATTCTATTATCGATTGAGGGCGCACCTGCGAATATTTTTCCATAATACCCAAACAATAAGCTTGATTTCCACCTTTTAAGAGGGCAGTTCCATTATTTATGTATTTCGTAACGTCAGACTTTTCGCAAGCCAAAAACTCTTCTTGGTTCCAGTTTTTTAAGAGTGCAAAATGGTTATTTCTTAAAGATTCAACAATTTGGAACGGCTCCTTGCTAATTGAAATTGAATTTGGTCCGTCCTTCATATTGTAAGCTCCCAAGCGCATACAATTTTCGGCATTTCCAGCAATAATATAGCTACGACATTTGCTTTTAAGGTGTGGCTGAAAAAGTTTATTATCTGCTCTTCTAGGAATGCAGCAAATGTCAGCATCTAAATAATTGATTAACTCTAGCGAATAGATAGCGCTGCCTTCGGTAAATATAATTTTTTTGGAGCCAATGAGATATGCTAGCTGCTGTATAAAATTATAGTTTTCTGGATCCAGCGAAATATAGCCTTCATCAACTAAAAGTTTTTCAAGATAGTTCTCACCTGCTACAGAACCGTTCATAAGAAGATGAGTTCTACCAAGAAAAATTTTTAAATCCTGTTTTTTTAAGTTATCTGTTAACTTAAAAATTCTTTGCTGTAGCTTCTCTAAATAGGATGAATACCAAGCTTTAGCTCCCAACGTCAGTTCGCTTCCAGGTTCTGGAATCACCAGCTTTTCAAACATACAAGCGTCTGTTACCCAGATACATTTAGCCAGAGGTATTTCTAAAAGCTCTAGTATTTGAGCAAACCATTCAGGAGGAGTATATGCAGGTAAAGAAGCATTTTTTTGTCCTGGTAATGCTACAGCAAAAACAATGCCTTCATGGACAGTATTATTAAACGCCCATAAACGATGAATGCTTTCTGTTAACGCATGTCCAAAATGTGGGTAAAAACAACCACCATAAATATACGTTCCAGAATAAAACGTAGAATCATTTTTGAGTGTTTCTGTGCTTTTCTCAGGTTTATTATTATCTAAGTAAACTAATTTACCCTCTTGTGCGGCGCGTCTATGACGGAATATTCCCGGCATTTCCTGAGAACAAACAAGACCTCCTAACCACTCGTGATGATTAACTATTTCAATTCGTTTAACAACTGCATTCTCAATCTCAAAAACTCTATTTGGTTGTTGTAGCTCTTGTCTCGATGTCTTTCTCTGCTTTTGTGTATCGGGCTGATTCTTAAGTTGCTTTGGTGCTTCTTCTTTGTGTTTTAACTGGGACTGAGACTGAGACTGTTCCAAAGCAGCCATAGTTTTTTCCAATTGACTTCGATACTCCTCCAATACCTCCATCGTTTCGCCTAACTGGAACTGAGAGTTTTCTAATAACTCCTCAGTCTCGCGCAACTGAGACTTAGTTTCCTTCAATTCTTTCTTAACTTTTAACTCCGAACCTAACTGCTTCTGCCTCAACTGAGCTTTAACTCGCTCCAACTCCTGGTGTTTCTGCTGCAACTTCTCTTGAGAGTTCTCCAACACCCCCATCGTTTCTTCCATCTGGGACTTGTATTCCTCTAATACTTCCATCGTCTCGCCTAACTGCGACTGAGACCGTTCCAATAATTCCTCAGTCTCCCGCAATTTGATTTTAGTTTTCTCCAACGACTCTAACTCCGATCGCTTTTCCTTAAGCTGATGTAACTCGAAGTGAGTTTGCTCCAACTCTTCCAAGACTTCATCTAACTGAGATTGAGTTCTTTCTAACTCGTCGGTAACATTTCCCAAATCTAAATGAGTTTTTTCTAACTTGGCATTAGTCTCTTCCAACTCCTTTTCTAACTCCCCACCACTTTCGACTTCCTTCACCTCGCCCTTCTCCTTAAGCTGATGCAACTCGAAGTGGGTTTGCTCTAACTCGCCTAAGACTTCATCTAACTGAGATTGAGTCCTTTCCAACTCCTCCCTAACATTTCCTAAGTCTGACTGCCTTTGCTCTAACTTGGCCTTAGTCTCCTCCAACTCTTTCTCTAACTCGCCACTACTCTCAACTTCCTTAACCTCACCCTTCTCCTTAAGCTGATGCAACTCAAAATGCGTTTGCTCCAACTCGCCCAAAATCTCGTCCATTTGGGATTGAGTCCTTTCCAACTCTTCGCGGACGTCGTGTAATTCCGACTTAACCTCGTCCCTTTCTTTCTGGTTTTCCAATAACTGACCCTTGGTTGCCTCTAATTCCTGACATACCTTGTCATGTTTTTCTTGTAACTGCCCGAGTTCTTCTGGCTTGTTGCTCATCCAATTAATCCTAACTTTTAATCTTTGACAAAAATTAACAGCAAAATCCCTAAACTTAACGAGAAGCTGATATGCCATCTAAATCTTCTTCCATTTTTTTAAGGAAAGCACGCGATCGCTCCAAATCTCCCTTAATCTTCTCCAAATCCACAGACTCCTCTTCTTTTATTTCTGTTTCCGCCACTGTCTTTGTCACTGGCACTTCTTCTAACTCTTCAACATAACTCTCCAATTTATAGCTAACCTCTCCTATTTTCAGGCGAGTTTCATCCTTAAACACTGCTTCTAAAACCAGAAACTGCGTATTTTCCAATCCCATTAATTCCACTGTTGCTTCAAAACCGCTATTTTTGGCTTCTGGAACTGTAGAAAAACGCTTGCCAACGTCAGCGCGAGGAAGGTCTATAGGAATTTTCCGCAAAACCCTCTCCCCACTCATTACCTCCACCGCTACTACTGGGGACTTTTTCCCCACTATCCAACCTAAAACATCTACAGCAGCAACATCTTTTGTAGTTCCTTTTTTCGGTTTGTCTATAGCATAAGCTAATAACAAATCCGATTCTTGTTCCGCAGTTCTAACAACATCCAGAATTTCCAAATTTTCCATTATTTTTTATTTTCTATTTGGGTGCTTTTTGAATAAACTATTTGACTCAGTTTAACTTGCAATTGTGGCAATCTGCTAAAATCTAACATGGTTGGTGAAGCGAGTCAAGCGTGCAAACATAAATTGGAATATATTTATTTAATTAGAGATAAAGGGCTAGATCGAGTCAAAATTGATGCAATGTTGGATAATAATCCAATCTACATCAAGTTAGCAGTTGACATCGAACGAGAGATTCTTGCAGGTGGCGGAGAGCTTCATGCAGATTGTGAAGCAGTTTTGCTCAAAAACGGAAGCCTACAAAAAGATATTTGGGGTGCTGATTGGTATCTAACTACCCAAGAACTAGGATACGATTCCCTCATCAATATTCGTCCCCGTCAAAATAATCGTTCGATGGTAATTCAAGACCCTTTTGTTCGAGAAAATATAGCTCGAATCGTTCGATATTTTTTAGGAGAAGAATAAAAATGGTATTAGTTTCAAAAGAACGCTATTTACAGGATAATTTATCTATTAGATTGGGCAATTTAGCATCAAATTTAGCTAGAATTAGCTCTCGATGTCAAGCTAGAAGCGATCGCCATTTAGTAGAAAGTTTGCTCAAAGAAAGTAAGTTTTTTATTGAGTGGACTGCCCCAGAACTTGAAATCGAGATTGCAGCAGAGTTAGTGGAATTACAAATAGAGCTAGCCTGCTGGCAATACAGTTTAACTGACTTATGGAATGATGTCAAACTGCTACAGATCGTTGCACAAAAAGCGCGTTTGCGATCGGATAGAGTGCTAAATTTATCGGGCTTATTATCTCTAAATTAGAGGTTTAAATCGATCGTTTTCTGGGCAATGCATAAAAGCACTGCCCTCTCTTGTTTTTAAAGGGTTTAAGAGTTCTGTCCTGCCAACAATTTTTTCTGCCTCGCTTTTGTCATCAAAGTCGATCGCATCAATTGTTGCCAACCCTCGGAATTTGTCAGATTTTCTGGGTTAAATTCTACACCTTTTTCCGAGGAAAAACTCGCAAAACTCTCCAACCAGTTTTCCACTGTTTGAGTCCGCGACAGGGGCGAATACTTCAGAGACCTTTGCAGGCAATCTTGCATTTCGCTGAAGTTACCTTTTTGATAAGCATACCATCCATCCCACACCAGAAGTTTGTACTCCATCTCGTTTTTAGCTTCTGGGTTGTTAGTAGCGATCGCCTGTTGGTACCCCATCCTTTCTACTTTCTCCTGGGAATATTGCAGTTGAGATTTGACCTTTTCCAACTCTCCATAAATCTGCTGTTGTTGAGTTTTAGACTGTTGCAACAAAGCATCTTTACTCCGCAACTGATTTTGAGACTGCTGCCACAAACTCTCTTTCTCTTTTAACTTAGTTTGAGACTCTGTTAATAATTTTTCCGCCTTATCTAATTTTGACTGAGACTCTACCAATTCTGCCTCTGTCTCGTGGAAGCGAGTTTGGAACTGTTTTAACAAACTGTCTGTCTCCTGCCACTGACTGTAAGACTGTTCCAACAACTCCTCTGTTTCTTTGAGTTGAGCTTGAGACTCTCCCAATTCTGTTTTCGTTTGTTCCAGTTGAGCTTGGGACTCTCCCAATTCTGTTTTGGTTTGTTCCAGTTGAGCTTGAGACTCTCCCAACTCTGTTTTGGTTTGTTCCAGTTGAGCTTGAGACTCTCCCAACTCTGCTTGAATTTCCATCAATTGAGATTGCGATCGCTTCAACTCTGTCTTAGTCTGATGCAACTGAGACCTTGACTGTTCCAACTGCTGCTGAGTTTGTTGCTGTTGGGACTGACTTTGTGCCAGAGATTCCTGAGTTTGATTCAGTTTGGCTTGAGATTCTTGTAAGGCTTTCTCTGTATTTTGGAAATTAGATTTTGTTTGCTCTAATTCTCCCTGACTTTGCTTAAGTTGAGATTTAGTTTGTTCGAGTTCCCCTTGAGTTTGTTGTAATTGAGATTTGGTTTCTTCTTGAGTTTGTTGTAGTTCCTTTTTACCTGCTTCCCACTCAGCAGCAGACTGCTTTAACTGTTCCTTGGTTTGTTCTAGTTCCGCGTTATATTTAGCCAACACTGCCTCCGCAGCCTGTAACTGAGATTGAGAATCTTGCAAGATGGCCTCCGTGGCTGCCAGTTTACCTTGGAAATTTTCTTTGGCTGCCAGAGTTTCTTTTAACTCATCCCCATATTTAGCCAATACTGCCTCCGCAGCCTGTAACTGAGATTGCGACTCTTGCAAGATGGCCTCTGTGGCTGCCAGTTTACCTTGGAAATTTTCTTTGGCTGCCAGAGTTTCTTTCAACTCATCCCCATATTTAGCCAACACTGCCTCCGTGGCCTGTAACTGAGATTGAGAATCTTGCAACAAAGCTTCTGTGGCTGCCAGTTGCAATTGAGATTGTTCTTTTTCTTCTTGAGTTTGGTGTAGCTGGAACTGGAACTTAGTTAATTCCTCTTGACTGATTTGCAAATTGTATTTTGTCTGACCCAACTCTCCTTGAGTTAAGAGGAGGCGATCGCCATACTTAACCAACATCTCCTCTGTAACCTTAAGCTGAGATTGAGACTCTGCCAACAAAGCCTCTGTCGTTACTAACTGCCACTGGAACAGTTCTCTTTCTTCTTGAGTTTGATGTAGCTGCCACTGGGACTTAGTTAATTCCTCTTTACTTACTTGTAAATCGTATTTTGTTTGTCCCAACTCTCCTTGAGTCTCTTTTAATAAAGAATGAGAGTTCTCCAAAGTTCCCTCTGTCTTCTCCAACTGGGACTTGGTTTTCTCTAAAACCTTTTCTGTCTCTTCCAGTCTGGATGCTGATAGTTCCAACTCTTCCTGATTTTGGTGAACCTGAGATTGATATTGGGATAATTCTCCTCGTACTTGATAGAGTTCCGATTTTGTTTGGGTCAGTTCTTTTTGGTCTGCAGTCAGTTTAGCTTGGGACTCCTGTTGTTCCTTTTGACTTTGTTGTAGCTTTGACTCTGCCTGAGTTAATTCAGTTTTAGTTTTACCCAGTTGGGATTTAGTTTCTTCTAATTCTGCCTTAAGCCGATCGCTCTCTTCCCGGGCCTCCTGCCACTCCCTCTCAAAGCGATCGAGTTTTGACTCTGACTGGCCCCACTGTTCCCGAGTTTCTTTTAACTCAGAATGAGACTTAGTCAAAACTGCCTCTGTAGCGTGGAGTTGTTCCTGGGACTCTTTTAAAACACTTTCCGTAGCATCCAATTGAACCACATAATTTTCCAACTCCTCGCGAGTCTGACTCAGATGAGATTTAGTTTGTTGGAGTTCCAGTTGGGCGGACTGGAAATTAGTTTTATACTCCTCTAACTCCTCCTCCAAACTTTTATTTTTAGCCTCAGCATTGCAAAGATTCATCCACTCTTGAAACGCCCAAACTCGGTAAGGAGAAGATTTAATCTTTTCCTGCCAAGAAAAATCGGGAGTTTCTCCAGGTATCCACCCCCTAGCTTCCAGTTCTTGATACATTTCTATTGCTTCTGGAAAATAGCGGTCTATCGTAGTTGCTCTTTGACCGCCCTCGGAAGCTTTAGTATGTAATAAAGATGGGTCGTAAATATTAGAAAGAGGATAATTAAAATTAGTTTGAAACTTTTGGTTAATCGCTTCGATATAGGCTCCCTGGTTGCTAACAATAGCTTCAAGGTTAGCCAAAATACAGCGATCGCCATAATAATTATAGAAATTAATAATCTTTTGATTGTAGTGCAGCCATAATTTTACCGCCAATTCTGGCTGAGTTTGAAAAATAGGATCGTGGCGGCGATATAAAGAGTCAACTACTTCCCAAGGAGAGCGATAAACTAAGAGAAATTTAGCATTTGGTAACAGATCCGCCCAGAATTGTAAAAATAAAGTAGTTCTAGGTTCTTTCCATCCCCAATGGGTACTTACGGAGTTCTTGGCGACAATTTCTTTTGCTTTTTCAACCAAACTTTCTTCTATCTCAATTTTCTCTTGGAGAGTCCAACCATCAGTATCTATTCCTTGCGATCGCAACCCTTCTTTATGAAACTCATAAAAATCGAGATTCTCAAAATGACCTTTAGGGTTAAAGTCGGTACCTTTCATCAACTTTCTACCAATATGCAAACCCCCACTCTGGAGTAAGGAAGCAGTTAAAGAACTGCCAGAACGATGCATGCTGGTAATAATAAAAATAGATTTTTCTGTATTTGACTTGTGCATGGGTTGAATTTATGGTATTGGGCGGGAAGGGATGGGAGCGATCGCCTTTTGATTAGGTTAGTACCAATTGTAGGTTGGGTGGAGTGAAACGGAACCCAACAATAATATTTTATTTTTGGAGATTTTAACTGTTGGAGCTCCCTTAGATGGTAAGGCGATCGAGATGGTTCCAATTTTATCAGTACCTTGTAGTTTTTTACAATACCAAAGGCAGGTGCAGGAAAAGTGCTTTGAAAAGAAGATGTTGGGTTCCACGAAGGTCCGCACAACCTACAAGATGCACTTTGAAAAGTAGAAACCCAAGGAAGATGTTGGGTTCCACGAAGGTCCACCCAACCTACAGGATGCTACGGCTATTACCACAACTCCCTAACTTTTGTCAAGATGTTAAAGAAACCTTCTTTCTCTGCCATCAGGCTATGCTGGGAGGCCGTTACCCTGGCCTTGGCTAACATTCTTTCAGCTTCTCCAGGAGACAGCCCCAACGCAATTTTAACAGCATTAATAATGCTATCTATATCGTAATCGGGGCGGAAACAGTTATGGCCTTGCAGGCAAAAAGAACGATTTCCTATACAGTCTGGGCAGATAACCAAACAGCCTAAAGCCATACCTTCTAATGCGGGCAAATAAAATCCTTCTCCTTCCTTTTGATTGGGCAGAAATATTGTTAGTTTTGCCCGATTAACTAACTCTAAATAATCCTTTCTTAAAAGTCTGGAAGTCAGAAGCTTTACGGGTTTGCCAAATACTTCTAATTGTTGTTTTAATTGTCGCCCCAATTCTGGTTCTTTGAAAGCAGCAATTAAAATCTCGTCTTTTTTTTGAGCATAGGGCAAAGCTAGAGGCAATTGTTCTAAATCGATGCTGCAAGGAATAGTAAACAAAGGTCCGTTAACTCGACCGGTTTTTTCCAAGTAACTTTTCACCTCTTCGCTAACGCAAATGCGGATAGCTTTATGTTGGAGAAAAGGGTAGCGAGGGTTGTCTGAAAAACTGTGTCTGATATGTTGAATTAAATTAATAATTGGTACTGGGGAATTATGCTTGTATTTCTCATCTAAAATCTCCCAATCCATGCCCTCCATAAAGATGATATCTGGATTAGATAAAGGTTGAAATAATCTATGTTTTTTATCAATATTTAACCAAGGGTTGCTGGCATCCCAAACTGTTTTTTGGGAAAAGTAAATGTAGGGTATATATTCGGGAAAACTAATGATATAATTGAAGTAGTGCCATACTTTTAAATGGCCGCCGGTCAAACCTAAAAAGTCGCGATAGAAAAAGATAGATTGGCGTTTTTTCGTCTCGGGTGGCGCTTGGGATGCAACTTTTTTCTTGGGTGGCGCTTGGGATGAAAATTTTTTCATCTCATGCATCTCCGAGAGGATTTGTTGGAGGCGATCGCTCGATTTTTGTAAATCCAATCTATTTTGTTGTAACTTATCAATCGACATTAGCAACTTCCTCCATAACTTCTGCAACGCTATACTGGAAAGGCGAAACTTTATAGCGACTGAGAATATTAATAAATTCCCCTCGATTTAATCCAGCAATTTCTGCTGCTTGTCCTTGAGATATTTCTCCCAAATCGTACCATTTTACTGCCGCAACAATTCGCATTTCCTTTGCCAATTCTTGAGGGTCTTTTCTCAAAGCACTAAAAGCGGTTTCTGGTAATTGGATAGAGACTGTTTTCATTGTTGGTTACTCCAGTTAAAAATTATTCTTGAAATAAACCTTAGAAACCCGGTTTTTTCAAAAAACCGGGTTTCTTGACCTTACCCAAACAATCAAAGTCTGCCCAATTCCCGTAACGTCTTAATATCTTCCTCGAAATCTTTTACATCATAATGAACTGGGATTTCACGACTTGCCAATAGGTGCTGGAATGCCATCTGTTTCATACCAGCAAATCGACTAGCTTGAGCTAAAGTTAGCTTGGTCTTTGCAAATAGCATAACTGCTATTTCCTGTCTCATTTCCTGTTCTGTCATGCGGGTTGTCGCCAGCATTTCATCGTCTATCGTAATACTCATGGCGCTATTAATTGTTAATTGTTAATTGCTTACTCATTAAGCTTCAGAAAACACAGCTAAAAAATCTTCAAACTTTTTCTTACTGTCTCCAGTTTTTTGAGATAATTTTTTAAACCTTTCCAATAATACAAATAGCTTATCTAGCGCATCTCTTTCGTCTGCTGAATGAAATAGTATTATATGAGCCCATGTTTGCCTAGTTTTAACTGGATAGACGGAAGGTATCCATTGTAAAAATTCCTCAAATTCTTTTTCTTGTTCCGTTGGTACTAAACCCATTTGATATCGAGCAAAACCATAGCCATTATAAAATGATTGAAAATCAAAAATGGAGTGTTTTGCTAGGTACAAGGTTGGTCTTTTTTTAATTTCTTGTAAGAGATTGTCAAACTCTAGCATATAGACTTATAGTTGGTACTGATATTTTCTAGTTTTTAACAGTATTTTTAGTCAATTATCCTAAAACTGTTCGTCTTGCGCGATACGCAGTTGATTGCCAGGACATACAACTAAATCTGCGAGCCATTCTTCTAAAAGTTTACCTTGAGGATAGATGTTATCAAAAATTATGGCTCTATCGCCTACATAGATCGCGATCGCTTCATGGTAGCCATTATTAGCAATTTGCTGACTCGTTCCATCATCCCAAATTAATCCTAGCACACCACTATTGCCATTGGTTTCTAGTCTAATATATTTGCCAGCAATATCATTTTGACTTAAATAGTTTCTGACCAGAGTAGCACATTCATCGCAAGTTCCTATTTGGTCGAGATAATAGCTTTTTATAAATTCCTCAATTATGAATGAAATTACTATTTGGTAAGTTGTAAAAATACTAACAATATTAATAAACTGATATTTTGCAATTAATTCCAAGCCTAATAAAGTATGTAAATTCATAATCAATTACATACTAAATAAAATTTCAAGATGCACTTGATAGTTACCAATTTTCCCTTCTTGGAGGTTAAAAACCTGTTTTAAATCTGCCATAAGTAATTAATAATTAATAATTAATAATTAGGTTTGCCGCGTTAATAACTGACATTTACGATCCCCCTAAATCCCCCGCTGAATTGGGGGACTTTGAAGGAACCCCCCGTTTAACTAAAATTCTTCCTCAGCAAGTTCCCTAATTTTCTGAGGCGACATTTCTCTCATAAAGCACTTCTCCTGTAGTTAAAACTTTCTCCAAAAAATTCGAGTCTAAATCCTCAATTGGTTTTAAATCTATCCAAAAATCTGTGAGTTCGTTAACCCTTGCTAAAGCAGTAAAATAATCGTAACGTCTAGTTCCCGCCACCGCTAAATCTATATCCGAACCTTCGCCGAAACTACCTTTTATTAAAGAACCAAATAAAACGATTTTGCTGGCATTAAATTCTCCTACTAATACATCCACAATTTTACTCAAATTATTTCTCGCTTTTTCCGCTAATTGGCGGTTGTAAATTTGTTGTTCTTTTCGGCGTTTTTGCCAATAAGCTAAATATTTGGGGTCTAGTTCCATTGATTTTTTTATTTTCTTAAAGTTTTTGAGGTACGTCAATACTTTTTTTCATCTGGGATTCCGAAACCAAAAACGAATTTGGTAAGGATGCCAATACATCTAAATACCACCACCAGCGTTCGGAGGATATTTGCTGAGATTGCCTTTTTTTGGCTAGATTTGCAAACCGAGATATTTCTAAATAAAACTCTCTTGCTTTAGCAATTAACTGGCAATCTGCTACCGCTAATAATTGTTTTTCTTTTTCCGTTAAATTAGTTTCTAATTCTGATAGGCGATCGCGATTTGCCAGCATTTCTAAATGTTCCAAACCAGAACATTCTGGCATTTCCACGCTGACACAATAATTCTGCAATAAATCTTTCATTTATGCCTCCAAATCTCCTGTTTTACCGATGCTAATAAAAGCTTCGCTTGCTAAATAGTTTTCTGGTTCTTCTGGGGGAAAAGCTGTTTCTAGTACCCCATCTAAACCTATCATAACTAACCAGAGCCTTTCCTCAACGCTTTTTACCATTGTTGGATAAATTGCTTCGCCATAAATAAATAGATATAACTCAGCCAGAGGATCGTTGACTACAACAGCTATAATAGCTTCATATTCTTTTAGAGAAGCATTTTCGGGTAAATGGCCTAAACGAATTCTTTTAGCAAGATGGGGGCTAGCTTTTCCAGGTTTCCATTTGATTTGCGATCGCACCAGCTCGATAGCTGCCAGAATCTTTCTACGGCGTGCATCGTCCATAATAATACAAATAACTGCTATGCTACGATAATAGACGGCAACTAGCCGCAACTCGCGCCCAATTTACTTTATCACAAATCGAACCAAAATGCAAGCAACAGCACAAAAACCATCCAGTCTAAACTATCTCAATACTGCTAACAAAAACCTCCGCCAAGGGAATTTTACCGAAGCAGTTGCCAACTATAAAAAGGCAATCGAACTGAATCCAAAATCCTCAGTAGCTCATCATAATTTGGGGGAAGCTTTAGCAAAAATTGGCGATTTAGAATCGGCTAGCGAAGCATACAAAAAAGCCATAGAATTAAATCCTAACTCCCCTTGGTCTTACTCTAATTTAGGAGAAATTCTCTACCAATTAGGCAATCTGGAAGAAGCAATTAATTGTTTTCAAACAGCCATACAACTCAACCCAGATTTTCCCAGTTTTTACAACAATTTAGGATTGGTTTTAGCCAAGCAAGGCAAATTCGAGGATGCCGTTTCTGCCTATCAAAAAGTTTTAGAAAACGACAGCAATAATGCCTCTGCTTATCATCATTTTGGCGAGGCATTATCCGCACAAAAAGAGTGGGATAAAGCTACCGAAGCACATACTAAAGCTATTGAAATAAATCCCTATTTCTCCGAATATCATTTAGGTTTGGCCAAGGCTTTAGAAAACGAGAATAAATTAGAGGAAGCTATTAGCAGCTATCGGCGGGCGATCGCTCTAAATCCCAACTCCGGCGAAGCTTATTTTCACTTAGGAGTAAATCTGACTAAATCTCAAAAATGGGAGGAATCTATCGAGGCATTAGAAAAGGCAATAAATCTCGATATCGACACCGCCGAAGTTCATCACCACTTAGCAGCATCTTTAGTACAACTTCAACGGTGGGATGAAGCAATAGAAAGTTACCGCGATGCCCTAGAAATTAATCCAAATTCCGCAGCAGTTCGCCATCAATTAGCTTACGCTTTATCTCGACTTCAAAAGTGGGAAGAAGCCATAGAAGAATATCGGCAAGTTCTCAAAATAAACCCGAAATCTGCCGTGGTTTACGACCAATTGGGGCAGGTGTTTGCGAAGTTGCAAAAGTGGGATGATGCTATCGAAAATTATCAAAAAGCAACGGAATTACAACCGGACAAAACTCAATATCATCTCCACTTGCAAGAGGTATTAGCCAAACGAAAAGAACTCAACCAAACCGTAGCCGGTTCCCATTTAAAATTAGCAGAAACTATGGAACAACAAGGGTTAATTGATGAGGCAGTGATGGCTTATCGGCGGGTTTTAACTCTCAATCCTAATTCTCCCGATGTTTATCATAAATTAGGATATGCTTTGGGAAGAATCGAACGGTGGGATGAGGCTATTTCTGCTTACCGTCAAGCTTTGGAATTGCATCCCAATTCGGCAGCGGTTCACTATCATTTGGGGGAAGCTTTGGTTAATTTGGGATTGGAAGAACAGGCGATCGCTTCTTACGAAAAAGCCGTCGAACTCAAACCAGATTATAAAACTGCTTACCAAGCTTTGGAGAAGTTGCTAGGAAAAAAAAAGGGAACCTCGATGAAGTAATTCCCTATTATCGGAAGGCAATAAAGATAAATCCAACTAATCCTTGGATTTATCAATCTTTGGGGGAGTTACTATCGGTTAAAGGCGAGTGGGATGAGGCGGCGGTTTGTTTCCAAAAAGCGATCGACCTCCAGGGAATTAATTCCCATCTTTGGTTTTATCGCAATTTGGGGGAAGCTTTGATGGCCCGCTCCACTTCGTAAGCGTAAAAATACGGAGACTATGTAAAACTACGCAGACGAGGCGATCGCGATCGGAAAGTTTGAGAGCTCAGAAACCCGGTTGGCAAAAAACCGGGTTTCTCGACCGTATCTAGCGATCGCCCCCTCCCCCACGTGAAACCGGGAATATTGCCAACCCGGTTTCTTAGAACTTCCACGACCCACGTGAAACCGGGAATATTACCAACCCGGTTTCTTACAACCCCCATCTCCCACGTGAAACCGGGAATATTACCAACCCGGTTTCTTAGAACTTCCTGGAGATGCCGGGAGACCTAAGAAACCTGGTTTTTTTAAAAAACCAGGTTTCTGCCGTGGGAGTAAGTTTGTAGTTGCCAAGCGTGAAACCGGGAATATTGCCAACCCGGTTTCTTAGAACTTCCATCGCCCAGCAGAAACCGGGTTTTTTACCAACCCGGTTTCTTACAAC
>CAZSTZ010000002.1:0-37238 GCA_964609515.1 uncultured bacterium
CCCCCACTCGCCGAACAAAAAGCGATCGCCTCCTACCTAGACCAAGAAACCCTCAAACTCGACAACCTCATGGAAAAAATCCGCCAAAGCATCGCAACCCAAAAAGAATATCGCACCGCCCTCATCAGTGCCGCCGTTACTGGTAAAATAGACGTGAGGTAAAGCCATATTTTCTTGGGCTAAAACCGACATCCAATCGATACAGAAACCCGGTTGGCAAAAAACCGGGTTTCTTAATCCAATACATTCGCCATTTTAAGAGCGATGTTGCATGCCGCGCAGCGGATCGCCTTCGCGCTTTTGGCCCCAGCAGAAACCTGGTTTTTCGCAAAAACCAGGTTTCTTAGGTGTCCGTGTCGGTGGGATGTCGGTTTTTTACCGGGTTTCTGAGCGATCGCTTTTTCTCAAAGACAGTTAAATCCTGGTTCTTCTCTTAACTTTCTGTCGAAGGTGACAGTTTCCGTACAACCTGCCCGACGGGCGATCGCACCTATTAAATAATCGGAGAAATCTGCCCTTCCTTCTTTGGTTCGTTCTATCGCTTGATAAACAATAGAAGGGTTTTCGTTCCTCGAATACCGAACTCTGCAACATCATTTCTAAGGTATTGATAATTCGGTCTTTGCTAAATTTATATGGTTGGCTTTTGAGAACCCAAACTAACTCGCACAAGACGATATTAGAAACAAAACATGGCTGGTTTTCTCGAATAATTTCTAGTGCTTTCTGCCACTGCGGTTCGTCATCTCTAGTCAGGTAACGAACTAGAATATTAGTATCGAGTCCAGTCATTTGCTGCCTCCTGGATGGCGTTTTCCATGTCCTCAATGGTTGCTTTCTTCATCCCAGGACGGTGTAGGATGCCGGATAAGTCTTCCACAGAGAATTTGAGAGGAATAATTTTAACTTGTCCTCGTTCGTCAATGACGAATTGTATTTTCGTTCCTGGATTCAGTTTGAGGTAGTCCCTAATTTCTTGAGGGATGGTTATTTGTCCTTTGTCGCTAACTATTGTGCTGACCATTACTAGAACTGTTTGCTAAACTTACTCGATTTTAATACATATTTTGAAAATTGGGGGAAGGGGCGATCGCTCTTTCCACCAAGAAGCCTCGTTTAAGGCTAACTCACTCGCGTGAAACCGGGTTTTTGCGAAAAACCCGGTTTCTTAAGTCTCCTGGCGCCAACCAACTGAGGTGGGGGGTAGTGCTGTCGAGCTACTACCCCAAGAGCGATCGCTCCTCAGCCATTGTTAACCGGTACGGATGCGTACTCTGCCCGCTTCAACAATTGCCAATTTCCCGGGTAACTGTTCGAGAATTTGCTCCTGTTGCAAAAAACTTTCTAACAAACTGAGAATGTAGGTAACAGCAACATTGCTTGGTATGTAAAAAACTACAATGCCTGGATATTCTTTTGGGGGATAGTTGCGAATATCGGCAAAGTCAAAGTCACCAGTTAGAAGGCACAAGTCACGTTCTTTTGCTATTGCTGCAATTTCTGAATCTTCTGCACCTCTCAAACCAATGTCGCGCACGTCGATACCCTCATGTTGGTACTTTTGTAACGTCTTAGCTGTAGAACGGGGTAAATCTTCGTCAATTAAAAATCGCACGGCTACCCTCCTACTGGCAATGGATAAAATTCTTGTTCTTCAATTAAGTTGGTGGCGTAGTTGAGGCAAGCGAGAACGTCTTCGGTGCTGACTTCATATTCGGTGCATAGTTCTTCTACGGTCATGCCGGATGCCAGTCCTCCAAGAATTCGGGTAATGGGAATTCTGGTTCCTTTGATTATTGGTTTGCCGGGATGGATTTTGGGGTCTATAACGATTCGGTTTTTCATGGGCTTTGTTGTTGAAGCAGAAACCCGGTTTTTTCATGCATACCGGGTTTCTTGAACTTATAGGATTATATCTCAAAAATCCAGATTTGGTCAATTACTTTTTTTAACAAGGTTCCGCCCAGATAGGGATGAAGCGATCGCTCTTTCCACCAAGAAGCCTCGTTTAAGGCTAACTCACTCGCGTGAAACCGGGTTTTTTTGCCAAAACTCGCCCCAATGGCCTATAATCAAAAAGTCCCCCAACTCAAAACCAACCATGTCACCCAAAGAAACCGACCTCGAAACCATCATCGAACAAACCCTACTCAACCATCACAACTACCAAAAACGCACCAACCGAGACTACAACAAAAACCTCAACCTCATCCCCCAAGACCTACTCAACTTCATCCAAACAACCCAACCCCAAGAATGGGAAAAATACCGACAATACCAAACCGAAACCGACTTTTTAAACCACCTCGCCAACCAACTCCAAAACCGCAGCACCATCGACCTATTTCTCAACAAAATAAAAAGCCACGGTTGCACCTTTGAACTGGTTCACTTCCTCCCCAACAACAACCTCAACCCCCAACTAAAACACCTCGCCCAACAAAACCAATTCGCCCTAATTCGCCAACTACACTACAGCAAAACCGACAACAAAAACAGCCTCGACCTCGCCATCTTTCTCAACGGCATCCCCATCTTTACCGCCGAACTAAAATACAACCAACCAGTAGAAAAAGCCCTCCAACAATACCGCCAAACCCGCAACCCCAACGAACCAATTTTCAAACCAAATCGCTGCCTTTGTCACTTCGCCTTGGATGCCGACTTAGTATTTATAACCACCCAATTAAAAGGAGAAAAAACCCAATTTTTACCCTTCAACCAAGGCAACAACAACGGCAAAGGCAACCCCCCAAATTCCCAAGGTTGCCGCACCGCTTACCTCTGGGAAAACATCTGGCAACCTAACAGCATCCTCGACCTCATTAAAAACTTTATCCACCTAGAAAAAAATCAACTAATCTTCCCCCGCTACCATCAATTAGACAGCATCCGCCAACTCCTCCAAAACGCCAAAACCTACGGAACCGGAAACAGCTATTTAATCCAACACAGCGCCGGCAGCGGCAAAACTAAAACAATTTCCTGGCTGGCACACCAACTCACCAGCTTATTTAATAACCAAAATCAACGAGTTTTTAACTCAGTAATAGTAATCAGCGATCGCCGCATCATCAACAAACAACTCCAAGACAACATCCGCCAAATTGAAACAGTAAAAGGCACCGTCGCCACCCCCCAAACCGGCCAACAATTAAAAACCGCCCTCCAACAACAAAAACAACTAATAGTCTGCACCCTATTTCTCTTTCCCCAAGTCCTCCGCCTCACCGCCCAAATGGCAAACCAAAAATACGCAATTTTAATAGACGAAGCCCACTCCTCCCAAAGTGGAGAAACCGCCAGAGATTTAAAAGCAGTATTAGCAGAAAAAGACACCGATGCCGAAGACTTTATCCACGCCGAAACCCAAAAACGAGGCAAAGCCAAAAACGTCAGTTATTTCGCCTTCACCGCAACCCCAAAAAACCAAACCCTAGAAACATTTGGAACCCGCCAAAGCGACGGCAAATATTCCCCCTTTCATCTCTACTCCATGCGCCAAGCAATAGAAGAAGGATTTATTCTCGACGTCCTGCAAAACTACACCACCTACCAACAATATTACCGCCTCCTCCAAGCCACAGAAAACGACCCCCACTGCAACAAAAATCGCGCCAGTTACCTCCTCCGCCAATTCGTCAATTTACACCCAGAAACAATCAAACAAAAAACAATCATAATAATCGAGCATTTTCTCGCCAATATCCAACAGCAAATAAACGGCAAAGCCAAAGCAACGATAGTAGCAAATTCCCGCGCCCAAGCTGTTCGCTACAAACAAGCAGTGGATGAATATCTTCAGCAAAAACAACTCGATTTAAAAACCCTCGTCGCCTTCTCCCAAACCGTTGAAATAGACGGAATTAACTACACCGAAACTTCCTTAAATAGCAAAGCCGCTGGAGAGCAAATCTCCGACAGCAAAACCGCAGAATATTTTGAACGCGACGAATACAAAATTTTAATCGTAGCCGACAAATACCAGACCGGTTTCAACCAACCCAAACTCGCGGCGATGTATGTCGATAAAACCCTCAAAGGCATCAAAGCCGTCCAAACCTTAAGCCGTATCAACCGCTGCCTTACCGGAAAAAACGAAACTTTTGTCTTAGATTTTGTCAACAATTGGGAAGACATAAAAGCAGCATTTCAAGAATATTATACTACTACCAACCTCGCCAGAGAAACCGACCCCAACCGACTTTATAGCCTGCAAAGAGAATTAGCTAAATTTAACTTTTACGAACCCCAAGAATTAACTCAATTAGCTATTGTTTATTATGGCGATTCCCAGAATCTCAACGACATCGAAGCAGTTCTTTCTCCCATTGTTGACCGTTTCGATAGTGCCCCAGAAGAAACTCAAACTAACTTTCGTTCCCAACTAACCGAATACGTTCGCTTGTATCGCTACCTATCTCAAATAGTGCCTTGGGACGATGCCGAATTAGAAAAACTGTATATTTTAGGTCATTTATTGTTAATAAAAATAAAGCCAGAAACTAGCGATAAAACCTTTGTTTTGCCCCCCGGAATTGATTTAAAATATTATCGGTTAGAAGAGAGTTATCGAGGAGCGATCGCCCTAGAAAATACCCCAGCAGAATTAGAAGCCCCAGCAATAAAAGGTGCCGTCAATTCTCCTCTGGATGAGTCTTTTTTATTATCCCAAATTATCAACGAATTTAACCGACGTTACGGCGCCAATTTAACCGACACAGATAAAGCCTGTATCGACGAAGTAAAAACCCGATTATTTAATAACAGCGAATTGAGAGAAAGAGTAAGAGTAAACGGAGAGAAAACCAGACAGACTTATGCAGAAAAAGCCAATCAATTAATCGTGCAATTATTCTTAGAAACCGCCCCCGGTTTCAGCGAATTTTACCCAAAATTGAACGCCAATAAAGAATTAGAAAAAGCCTTATTTAATTGGTTATTCGAGCAGATGAGCGATCGCCTCCAGCTAGAAAAGCAATAAAAACCGCGTAACGAATGACCGTCGTATAAGTAAAATTAGCCAATGGAAACCATAAATCATTATTGTGAGTTTTGAACGCCCTATGAATGTTTCGTTGCCTTGCCCGCAAAAAACTAGCGATCGTCTTTAATATCTTTAACTCGCGCCGGTATTTCAATAGTAAAAGTAGAGCCTTTACCTTCTTCGCTTTCTACCGAAATATCCCCTCCCATTAACAAGCAAAACTTCTTAGTAAGAGCCAATCCCAACCCCGTACCCCCATATTTGCGCGTAGTAGAAGCATCGGCTTGAGTAAAGATTTTAAACAGTTTTAATTGTTGTTCTTTGCTAATACCAATCCCCGTATCGCTGACTCGAAAAATCGCTATTTCTTCCCCTTTTTTAAACTGACGTTCAAACTCTAGCTTAATATTTCCTTCCTTGGTAAACTTACTCGCATTACTCAGCAAATTAATCAGACATTGGCGAACTTTGGTAAAATCTGCATAAATTGTCCCGCTATTATTAACCCCAGAAACTATCAATAAATTGCCATTTTGCTGCACTAAATTAATCGTCGTATTGGTCGCTTCTTGAAACAAATTAGAAACCTCAAACTCTTCTAAATACAAATCCATTTTGCCCGCTTCAATTTTTGACAAATCTAAAATATCATTAATCAATCCTAATAAATGTCGGGAAGAACTGTTAATTTTCTCCAAGTCGGCGATAAATTCACTTACACCTAAATCGGAAGCTTCATCCATCAACATTTCGCTATAACCGATCGCCGCAGTTAAAGGAGTCCTCAGTTCGTGACTCATATTTGCTAAAAATTGGCTTTTAGCTTGATTGGCAACTTCTGCTGCTTCTTTTGCCTTTTGTAACTCTAATTTAGCCCGGTGGCGTTCGGTTATATCTCTTGCCACCCAAATTACTCGGTCTTCCGAGAGGGGAGAAATATTAGCAGAAAACCAAAACTCTCGATGGTTAATATGCAGGCAATACTCTAAATTTAACGTTTGTTTTTCATCCAAGCAATTTTGAATAGAATTAAATACTAAATCTGCCTGTAAATCAGGTAAACGATCCCGAATATTCGTGTTAAGTAATTGGTCGGCTTCTTTAACTAAAAGTTCGCTATTTGTTGGGGCAATTTTAACATAACGACCTTCGCGATCTAAAACAATAATAACGTCGGTCATCGCAGCAAATAACGCCTTCATTTCCGCCTCAGTTTTTTTCTGCTGCATCGCGCTTCCTAACTGAGATGCCACCCCAGAAACTAATTTAACCAACCGCGAATCTTGGGGGCGAGATTCTACCAGAAAAAAAACTAAAACTGCTAATACCGGCGATCGCGACAATTCCTCCCTTTGAAAGTTGCATTGAGGAAACAATTCCTTACCTTCCCTCTCTAATTCCAAATTCCTTTGCGTTCCCACTCCCCAATCTTCATTTCCCAAAATCGGCACGCCAAAACGAGCTTTTAATCCGTAATTTTTAGCCGGACTTTCTGCTAACTTTTTATTTTTTACAGGTGGAAAATTAATTTCCCCTTCCCCATCCTCAATATCCGGTATCCAAACAGGCATTTTCGACGCCCAAACCCGTCCCGCTATTCCCTCTTCCGGTTCAAATTTAACCCCTTGAAGGTGACATCTAAATTCTTCAACCGCCGCCAGTTCTTCCTCCCTATTTTGGAGGCAATACCAGATAGCGCTACATTCTAAAAATTGACCGTCTGCCGCAGGAATCCAAGCCTCCCCGTAAACCCAATTTGCAGTTTCGCAGATAGAACCTAAAGCCAACTTCAAAGCAGAGTTAAAATCTGGGGCCGCGCTAACAGATTGACTGATGGTTAACAACAACTGAATTTCTTCTTCTATCCGCTGGCGTTCTAATATTTCTGCTTGCAATTTAGCGTTAGCTGCTGTTAGTTCGGCGGTGCGTTTTTCCACTTTTTTTTCGAGGGAAACATTGAGCTTTTTTAAAGCCTCGTTTTGCTCTGCTAATTGCTTTTCCTGAACGTAACGCCGCAGGGCTTCTTTTACTGTTAAAAGCAAATCGTTTTCCTCCCACGGTTTGGGAATATAACGATACAAATTGGCAGCGTTAATTGCTCTTCCTACCGACTCGGCGCTAGCTTGTCCGGTTAGCATTATTTTCAGAGTATTAGGATATTTGGCGTGCATTTCTACTAGGAGTTCGTCTCCCTTCATTCCGGGCATAATTTGGTCGGCAATTATGACAGCAATTTCGATGCCTTCCTCTCGTAATTCCTCGATAAGTTCTAATGCTTCTCCACCGCTTTGAGCGGTTTCAATATTATACTCGTCTCCCAGATACCGCTTGAGCTGTTCCGAGAGACTCTCTAAAACTACTTCTTGGTCGTCAATACACAAAATGCCTAAATTACTCATTGGTTACTCCTTGCAATGCTGAGGTAATAATAGCGGTTAATTGTTCTTCTGTCCAAGGTTTATGCAAGCAAGCATATAAATTAGCTTGTTTTCTGGCTCGTTCTATAGCAGATTCATCAGCTTGACCGGTGAGCATTACTGTTACTATTTCGGGAAATTTTTCATGAACTTTAATCAAAAATTCATCTCCCTTCATTTCTGGCATCAGCCAGTCGGAAATAATAATGACAATTTTAACTTCATCGGAGATTAATTCGTCAATAACTTCCCAAGCATCCTCCACGCTTTCCGTAGCTTCATATAAATACTCGTCTCCAAATTTTCTTTTCAGTTGTTCTTTGAGACTTTCTAACACTACTTCTTCATCATCCACGCATAAAATTGCTGTTTCTGACATGGTTTATTACCCCTAGTAAGTAATTGACAATTAACAATTAACAATTAACAATTAGCAATTAACAAAAAACCAGATAACTTTGGTTGGCAAGCCATTTTTTTGCTCTCAGAAACCCGGTTTTTTGAAAAAACCGGGTTTCTTAACCCTTCGTGGAACCCTACTTTCGATGTTGGGTTCCACGTAGGTCCGCACAACCTACAATTCCTCTCTCAGAAACCCGGTTTTTTGAAAAACCGGGTTTCTTAACCGGGGTTTTTAGGCAAGCATACCATAAATTTAGTCCTCCCCGGCCTACTTTCAACATTAATTGTACCTTCATGTTTCTCAATAATCTTGCGGACGATATCCAATCCCAAACCGCTGCCCTCTCCTGGGGGCTTGGTGGTGAAGAATGGGTCAAAGATTTTATCTTGGATTTCTGGGGCAATGCCAGAACCAGAATCAATCACCGTCACCTCCACATTACCACCCTGCTGAGAAACCTCAATCTCTAAAGTACCTTTGCCCTTCATTGCTTGAATGGCATTATGAATTAAATTAGTCCAAACCTGATTTAGTTCGTCGGGATAGCACCAGATGGGGGGCAATTCTTGGTAAGTTCTAATTACCTCGACACCCTGTTTTAGTTGGTTGTGGTACAACTCTAAAATTGTTTCTATGCCCTCGGTAATTTGTACTAACTGTTTTTCGCCGCTTTGGTCGTAGCGGGCATAGTTTTTGAGAGCAAATACTACTTTTGACGCTCTTTCTACGGCAGTTATAATATTCTTACCGTTAATTTGTAACCGCGAAAGGTTATAAGCTGCTGCTAAAAGCTCTTCGTTATTTGGTTCTTTAAATATGGGTAAAATATCCTCGATTTCTCCATAAATTTTCATATCTATTAAGCTATCTGCTATGCGTCGAGCATTAGAGATTTCATGGGCTTCTAGTATTTTGGCTATTTCTCGCTTAAATTGACGTTTTTCTTTGGTATTAAAAACGTTATTACTGTTAATTGACTTTTCCATCAAAATTAAGAAATATTTTTGCCGATCGCCCTCTAATTCTCGAAACAGTTTTGGCAGCACTTCTAAAAACTCCCCAAGAGCTTTAGCGCTATTGTCGCTGGAAGCTCTAATTGCTCCCAAAGGAGTATTAATCTCGTGAGCAATATTAGCTACCAACTGCCCTAAAGCTGCCATTTTTTCTGATAATACAAGTTGGTTTTGTGCCGCTTGCAATTCCGCTAAGGCCCTGCCTAATTCTTGATTTTTAGCTTGCAAGCTTTTTTGCAAAGAACGGTTTTCTAATTGAGTCTCTACCCGGGCTAAAACTTCTTCCACTTGAAAGGGTTTGCTAATATAATCTACCCCCCCAACGGCAAAGGCTTTGACTTTATCTAATACCTCGTTAATCGCGCTAATAAAGATTACCGGAATTTCCTTAGTTTCTGGGTCTGCTTTTAGTTTTTCGCAGACTTCATAGCCGTCCATTTCTGGCATCATTATGTCGAGTAAAATTAAATCCGGTGGGGCTGTTTTGATGCCTGCTAGGGCTAATTTTCCTCTGGGAACTGCTCGAACTTTATAACCGTTTTCTGTTAGCAAGTTAACTAACAAGCGCAAGTTTGCTGGAGTATCATCTACTACTAAAATGCTGCTTTTTGGGTTGGTTTCTGTTGGTGTTTGGTTCATTTAACAATTAACAATTGACGATTAACAATTGACAAAAAGCGTTGAAATGTTGGTTTTCTTCAAAATTGAGATACACCCTTCAAAGTCCCCCAATTCAGCGGGGGATTTAGGGGGAACGTCAAATCGTCTTGCCCTCAGCAATTAAATTTAAAATTGCATCGAAATTGAAGTTGTTTGCATGAGTTTTAATTGCCTTAGCAAGAGTAGCATTATGACCGCTAATTTCTTCGATTATTGTCTCAACTAAATCTAAATCTCCTTGGATGAGACTTCGCTCCAAATTAACAACTAATTCGGGAGGCAATTGAGCGATCGCCTCTACAGTAAATGCATCTTTTTCTTCCTCTTGATTCGCAGAATCATCCTCTTGGGAATCCTCATAAACATAGCGCACTCCTAAATGTTTTTGCATGGCATTAAAAATCTCTTCCTCCCGGAAAGGTTTGCGCATAAAATCGTCGCAACCCGCCGAAAGTACCACCGCCCTTTCTTCTTCTAAAACGCTGGCAGTCAGAGCAATAACTGCCGTAGCGTGCCCTTTAGTAGCAGACTTAATTTCCTTGGTGGCTTCGTAACCGTCCATCACAGGCATCCGCATATCCATCCAAACTAAATGAGGTTCCCACTCATCCCAGATTGTAACAGCTTCTCGACCGTTTTTAGCTTCTTTCAGTTCAAACCCTAGAGGATTAAGGAGTTTAACTAATAACTGACGGTTTAATTCTTTGTCGTCAACAATTAACAAACGATAGCGAGGTTGATTTGATTCTAAAGCAATAACGCGACGGGAGCTTTTTTTGCTTTCAATATCTCGGGCATCGACGACGGTAGCTTGAATATCGAATTTAAAAATCGTCCCTCGCCCCACTTCGCTGCTAACTCCAATATCCCCTCCCATTAATTGTACGAATTTACGCGAAATTGGCAATCCCAAACCGGTTCCTTCTTGAGATTGTTTGCCGGTTTCTGTTTGCATGAAAGCCTCAAATAAACTGTCTATTTCTTCTGGGGCAATGCCGGCACCGGTGTCTTCTATTTCAATGCGAATTGTTGCGGAATTTTCGCTTTTTTCAACCGTAGAAGCTCGCAGAGAAACGCCCCCTTCTTCGGTAAATTTGAGGGCGTTATTGAGGAGGTTTATTATTACTTGGCGGAGTTTAACTTCGTCGGTGCGAAGGTAGCGGGGGAGGTCGGGAGAGCGATCGCTGATTAATTGCAACCCCTTATCGTCTGCCTTTAGCTGGAACATATCTTCTATATCGTCCAGCAACCGATAGAGGTCGAAATTTTTCTCGTTGAGGCTAGTGCGTCCGGCTTCTATTTTCGATAAATCTAAAACTTGGTTAATCAAAGTCAACAAATGTTCCCCGCTGCGCAAGATAATACCGACGCTTTCTTGGTTTTCCCGAGATAAACTTTGACTGCGGGTCATTATTTGGGAAAAACCGAGAATGGCGTTAAGGGGCGATCGCAACTCGTGACTCATATTTGCCAGGAAGCTACTTTTAGCTTGGTTGGCAACTTCGGCCTTTTCCTTAGCCTCCGCTAATTCCGCAGTCCTTTCTGCCACCCGCTGTTCCAAGGTTTCAAAAAGCGATCGCAACTGGCGAGCCATGCTGTTAAAAGACTTTGCCAGTCGCCCCAGTTCGTCGGAACGTTTGAGGTCTATAGTTTGCTCCCATTTACCTTTGGCAAGTTCCGAGGCCGCCTCGTCCAAACGCAAAATGGGGCGAACGATCCACCGGGAAGTAATTAAACCTAAGAGAATGGCTGCCATCAAAGCCGCCAGAGATAATAAAATCGTCACCCGAGCGTTCTCGTTAATTTGCGCCATAAAGTCCGCTTCGGGCACCACTACCACGATTAACCAGTCGATGCCGCGCCCGTCGGCAAAGGGCAAGACTTGGACGAACTGCCGATGGCCGTTTAACTCGTATTCTAGCTGGCGGCGATCGCTTATAGCCCTCAAGTCTCCTAAATTCTTGACCGTCGAACTAATTAAAGGATCCTCGCTGTTGGCGGCATCGATGCGCAGCGCTTCCCCCTCAACTACTGTAAACGGTCGCTCCAGAGTCGAACTCGCCACCAATTTCCCATCCCGTTCTAAAATCAAAGTTTGTCCGGTCTTACCTACTTTCAAAGTATTGAGAAAATCCCCCAGTTGTGCGAGAACGATATCGGTCCCCAACACCCCTCCGAAAGTGCCGCTTTCGTCGTAATAGGGCTGTACTGCCGTGATGCCCAGGCGAACTGCCGCATCGCTGGAAAATTGATATATTTTACTCCAGGTGGGGCCATCTGCTGCCACTGCCGCCCGATACCAGGGACGGTTTGCGGGAACGTAGTTTTCGCTAACACCTATTTGGTTGTCGGTTCTCAAACCGCGATCGTCTAGTTCGTAAACTAATTTATCAACTCCCGTGGTTTCGTCTTTAACTTCCACGCTGAAACGACCGTCTCCCAAACGTTCGTCGCCGATGAAGGTTCCATCTTTACCGCCGAACTGGATGTAACTTACGGTCTCGAACCTTTGCAGTTGATACCAAAAGTAACGCTCCATCTGGGAAAAGTCGTTTAAGTTTAACAAACCGAGATTAATCGCATCTTCGTTGATTTGATTGATAGTATGGGGCACGTCCAGGTAGTTTTGGAGATACTGTTGCACGCGAGTAGTTACCTCGCCGCGCAGTTGAGTGGCTACCTCGTTGACTGCTTGCTGTCCGTTGCGGAGGGATACATATCCCACCAGTCCGACAACGGCCACAGTTTCTACCACGAAAGGAACTATCAGAATCGTTCGCAGGGGAACTTTGCCAGAGATTTTGGCAATAAGACGGTTTAGCGATTTGATTAGCATAATTGTTAGTTTGTTCTTGGTGTTAATTGTTAATTGTTAATTGTTAATTGTTAATTGTTAGTTTGTTCTTGGTGTTAGTTGTTAGTTGCCATTTCCGCCTTTGAGCCAATAGGTAATCATTTCTCCTTTGCCCTTAACAGGAATTGCACCCCGTTCTTCAAAGATGTATTTATCTTTCAAGCGATCGTAAGTAGTGGCGCTAACTTGAATTGCTCCCGGCATTCCCGAAGATTCCATCCGCGAGGCAACGTTAACCGTATCGCCCCACAAGTCGTAGATGAACTTTTTAATGCCAATGACGCCGGCTATGACCGGTCCGGTATTGATGCCGATCCTGATTTGAAATGTGTCTGCATTCTCTGGCATTTTTTCTTTAAGAACCGTACAAGCTTGAAATTCTTTAATTGCCGCTTGCATATCCAGGGCCATATCGGCAACTGCTTCGGCGTGGTTGTTAGTGGGAACCGGCAACCCCCCGGCTAACATATAGGCATCCCCAATGGTTTTGATTTTCTCCAGACCGTGTTTTTCAGCTAGTTTGTCAAAAGTGGAAAACATATGATTGAGCAATTTTACCAATTCTAGGGGAGGCATTTTGGAAGAAATAGGGGTAAAGCCGACGATATCGGAAAATAAAATGGTAACGTCCTCGAAATGTTCGGCGATTTCTTTGGGATCGTGTTTGAGTCTTTCGGCAATGGTGTGGGGTAGGATATTTAGCAACAAACTCTCGGACTTTTGCTGCGCGATACGCAAGGCTAATTCGGCACGCTTGCGATCGCTGATATCCCGCGCTACCCAAATAGCGGCATCTTCTGTCATGGGTGAAATTCTCGTAGAAAACCAACTGTCGTAGCTGCCAACCTTGAGGCTGTAATCGTAATTAATAGTGCGCTTGGTATCTATCGCCCGCCCAACTTGCCGCAACCAAGTTTCGGCTGTCCCTTCCATAAAAAATTGTTCCAAGGTCAAGCCGATGACATCCACTTCCGGGGCGTATAACAGGGTGGTATTGGTCGGGATTACCTCTACGCTGCCAGTGCGATCGACCACCAAAACTACATCGGTCATGGCTTCAAACAGGGCCCGCATTTTCATGTCCGAGCTTTGGAGTTTTTCCCCTAACAAGTTCTTTTCTTCAATCTCTTCTTGCAGTTCTCGGGTTCTTTCTGCTACTATTTCTTCCTGCAAGTGGGAATATTGTTCTAATTGCCCGAACGAAGCTTTCAACTTTTCTGCCATTTTTTTGAAGGACTCGGCTAAGAGGGCGAGCTCCCCAATACTGCTAACTTTGATTTCTGAGTTTAAGTTATCGCCCTTCGACTCTCCAGAGAGCGATCGCGCCGCTAAGGCTAGTTTGGCAGATGCTTCGCTTAAGTCCTGAATTGGCTGGCCGATCCAGTTAGCAGTTAGCAAACCTAGCAGGGTAGCTATTACTAAGGCTGCCAAACATAGCAGGATCGTGGTGCGGGTGTTGGCTTCGATCTGTTCCATGAAATCGGCTTGGGGAATTGCTACTACCACCAGCCAATCTAAACCTCGACCGTCTCGCAAGGGGGATACTTGCAGAAAATAGCGTTTCCCTTCGAGCTCGAACGCAAACCGGTTAATGGTGTCAATGCTATCCAGGTTTTGATACTTTTGCTCTAAAATTTTTACTCCTTCTCGGATTAATAGTTCCTTGCTTTCTGTTGCTTTTAGTCGTTTTTGTTCTCCATCGATTTTCATCAAAAGTTCTTCTTCGGTGGAACTGCTAGCCACCAGTTCTCCCGTTCGCTCTATAATCGTCACTTTTCCCGACTTACTTACTTCGAGTTTTTGCAGAAATTGTTCTATATCCGATAAAGTTAAATCGGTAGCTAGCACTCCTTCTAATTTACCGTCGCGATCGTAGATCGGCGCTACTGAGGTAATCCCGAGATATGAAGGTTCGGCAAAGGGATAGATAGGAGACCATGTGGGCTTGCCTGCTTTTACTGCTGTTTTGTACCAGGGACGATCGCGCGGATCGTATTCGTGGGTTTTAATTAATTCCCCTAAATTGCCCTTCTCGTCGAGCAGATATATATCCCTCTCTGGAGCGCTAATTTGAGTTCTGATTCTAAATGTTACCCTGCCCTTCGGTTCTCGCCATACTCCGATAAATTCTCCTTCCTCGCTACCGTAATAAATGTAGGGTACTGCCGGAGATATTTGAGTTTGATACCAGAAATTTTGTTGTATTTCTGAATAGTCTTTTAAATTTAAAGTTCCGGCGCGAATTGCTGCTAGGTTAATTTGCAAAAATGTCTGGGGGGCGTCTGCATAAGCTCGAACGCCCTGTTCGACATTAATGGCAACTTTTTCCATTAATTTATTTGCCAATTCTTCAATGGCTTTTTGCCCGTTTCTCACGGAAAACCATCCCGTTAAGCCTACTGCAGTAAAAATTTGCAGCACGAAGGGTACGACTAGCACGAACCGCAAAGGAATTTTTAACGAATTTTTAACAATTTTTATTGTCATTTTTTTTGGGGAATTGTTAATTGTTAATTCGACATCTCAGAAACCAGGTAATTTCGGCAAAACCTGGTTTCTTAAGTTTTTTCAAAAAACCTGGTTTCTCAAAGTTTTTCAAAAAACCGGGTTTCTCAAACGGTTATCTAGCCATTACCTACCAGTTAACCAATAAGTCATCATTTTACCTTTGCCTTTAACATCTATTTCTCCTCTGGTTTCAAAAATAAACTGGTCTTTTAATAATTCGTAAGTAGATGCCGTGACTTGAATCTGACCGGGTTCCCCGGAAGATTCCATGCGGGAGGCTACGTTTACCGTATCTCCCCATAAGTCGTAAATAAACTTTTTGGTTCCAATGACTCCGGCTACTACGGGACCGGTGTTAATGCCAATTCTGATTTTAAATTGCTCGCTTTGTTCCGGTTTTAAATCCGCTTTGAAATCTGCTTTAAAGTTGGCGATCGCTTCCTGCATATCCAAGGCCATAAGAGCAATAGCCACGGCGCAATCTTCCCTGGGTATCGGCAATCCTCCGGCAACCATATAGGCATCCCCAATAGTTTTAATTTTCTCCAAACCGTGCTTTTCTGTTAGGCGATCGAAATAGGAAAAAATTTGATTTAACAAGCATACTAATTCTAAAGGAGACACCTGGGCGCTTAAAGGAGTAAAACCGACTATATCCGCAAATAAAACCGTAGCTTTCTCGAACCTTTCGGCAATGGAACCTTCGCTTTTTTTCAATCGTTCGGCGATGGGGCCTGGCAAAATATTTAATAACAAGCGGTCGGATTTTTCTCTGGCTTGTTCTGCTTCTTCTTTGGCTAATTGCAAGGCTTTTTCTGCCTGCTTGCGTTCCGTAATATCGTTGACCATAAATAACAAAGCAGCTCGTTCGTCAAGCTCGATTATTTGTGCCGATAACAACCCGACTCTGATTTCCCCGGACTTGATTCTAAATTCGTATTCCTGGTGGCGAACTTTTCCTTCCTCCAGTAACAACTTCATCAGGCGATCGCGATCTTCGAGGTTCGCCCAAATCTGTACCTCCACCGCGCTCTTACCGATAATCTCTTCCCGACTGTAACCGGTCAAACTCAAGAAACTATCGTTAACCTCTATGAATTTCCCATCCTCGATATTGCTAATAGCTATCGCATCTGGCGAAGCGTGGAAGGCGACGGAGAATTTCTCCTCGGAACGACTCAAAGCAGCAGTCCTTCGCGCCACCCGCTCTTCTAACTCGATATTCGTTCTTTCCAACGCCTGGAAAGACTCCTGCAACTGCTCGGCCATCAAGTTAAAAGACTCTGCCAAAACTCCCAACTCATCTACGCCCTTGACATCCACTTTTTCGTAGAACTTACCGCCGGCAGCATCCCGGGAACTTTGTATTCGTCTGGCTAAAGCTCTACTGGCACTAGAAAGACGCATAATCGGCAGAGCGATCCATCTAGCGGTGGCAATTCCCAATCCCGTCGCCACCAGCAAAGCAACTACACAAAGTAAAATCGTCGTGCGGGTATTGGCATCGATTTTTTCCATAAAATCGGACTCGGGCACCACCACGACGATCGCCCAATCCAGATTGTCCCCATCGGTAAAAGGTAACACTTGCAGAAAATGTCGCTTGCCTTCGATCTTAAATTCTAACTGCCGGCTGGTATGGATGCGATCGAAACTGCCAAAACTTGCCCTCAGATATTTGGCAGTCTCGCCAATTAAAGGATTTTCCGAATCTTCCGCCTTGAGGCGATCGACATCCTCCCCATCGATAACAAAAGGTTTCTCGGTGGTAGAGGAAGCTATTAGCAATCCCGAAGAACGTTCTATAATAAAGGTCTGCCCCGTTTTCCCTATTCTAACCGTTTCCAGAAACTCGTTGATATGAGACAAGACAAAATCCACCCCCACCACCCCTAACAATTCCCCGTTTTCTTGATAAACAGGTTCCGCTAAAGTTACCTTAAGCCTGCGCTCCTTGAAATCTGGATAAACATCGCTCCAACTAGGCTTGCCTGCGGTAACGGCCTTTTGATACCAAGGTCTAATTCTCGGATCGTAATCTCCCCCCACCTCTAACACCGTTGTAGGATTTCCCCCCTCGTCGATCGCCAAACTGGTAAACTTCCCATCCGTTGACTTGCCCGCCCTCCCAATTTCCCATCTCTGACTTTCTTGAAACCCCAAACCAATAAACTCCCCATTTTCCCCGCCAAAATACATCGCCGACACGTTGGCCGACTCAAACAAAAATCTCTGACGCCAAAACTGCCGCGTCAAACTGGCAGTTTCCTCCGGGTTTAAATTACCCAGGAGAATACCATCGGTATTAATTCGAGCAATAACCCGGGGCGCTTGTAAATAATTTTTCAGTTTTTGTTCGATGCGGGCGCTAATCTCCCCCCGCAGTTGTAGCGTCACCTCCTGAATTGCCTCCTGCCCGTTGCGCAACGACAGCCAACCCGTTAATCCCACCGCAGCAAAAATCTGGAGGACAAAGGGCACTACCAAAATTGCCCGCAAGGGCACCTTTCCGGGCAATTTTGGTAGTGCCTCGCAAGCTAGGGATTTTGGCGAGATTTTTCCTTTTTTTGGGGAGGGGGCGACTCCCGTTGCCTGGGGGTTATGACAGGGGGGGTTGGACATATGGGCATTTTCTGCTAGGAATAATTTAATTTTTTGATTAGGGATTTTTAAATCGCGGTTATAAGCTCGAATTAACAATGGTTATGGGCTGGTAGTATCCCTAGCACGATGGTCGGTAATAAATTTGGTAATAGCAGAAATCCTGATGGCCATCGCACCGCCGAGAACTGCTACGAGCTCCCGGAGGCAGATTCACAACCCAATTCTATCAAATACTCAAAATGGGGAAGGGTTGTGTGAGTTTTTACTTAGGGCTTGCTGAAACAATACCAGAGTTGGCCTTTTTCTGATTAAAGTTTTCCGTTCCGAAATTAGATGAGGGGTTGTTGTAGCTGGTTGGTAGTTAAATTTAAGGAGTGCATTGAGATGCCGATAATTGCTAGACCGAGACCCCAGGTCGATTTTTCTCCAAGAGAAGGTTTAATTGCTTCTTTTGAAAACCCAGGTAATTTTCCAGAAATACAAGAACTCTTAGAAGTTACAGGAGACGAACCCGCATCGGGAACCTCTAATACCGATTTCCTTTTCGCCGGGGACGATCTGCCAAAAACTATTTACGGTTTGGAAGGAAACGATTACGTTTATACCAACAACGGACCTAGTTTTATTGTTGGCGACGAAGGCGACGATTTTCTCAATGGCGGTTTTGCTAACGATACTATTTTCGGCGGTTTGGGAAACGACCAAATTTCCAGCGAGACCGGGGAGAATTTATTCTTGGGAAATGAAGGAGACGATGATATCAGTGCTTCTGGAAGCAATATTATCTATGCCGGAAAGGGGGATGACCGGGTAAGTGTTTACTTTTCAGAAGGAAACAATCTTATCTACGGGGATAAAGGCGACGACAACTTGACCGGCGCTTTGATGGGGAACGACACTTTATACGGTGGCGAAGGCAACGATAACTTGGAGGGCTTTTTCGGCGACGACTTGCTCTCCGGTGGCGTTCTTTGGGATTTCCTGACCGGTAATGGCGGTTTCGATACTTTACAAGTTGCCAGAAGTTCTCAGGGTAGTTTTGATATTATTATAGGTTTCGAGGATGGGGTCGATGCGATCGGTCTCGAAGACTTAACCTACAATGAAATAGTTGTTGGGGCAGTGGGAGTGGAGGCTGTCGAGCTGTCGGCAAGAATTTTCTTTGGTCTCGATTCTACGTTCGGTATGCTGAATCCTGTCGATCGCGATCGGGTCTCAAAATTTCGTTAGTTTTATTCCTCTAATTGCTGAAAGCGATATAGTAATAAAGGTTGCCGATACGAATGAAGTTTTGGCAGTTATTCGACCGATTATCTTCGTTGCCGATGGCGTTTTGCCTTTCCCCGTTTTAACTGAGGATGATTTTATTTTTATTTAAAACTAGGCGATCGCTCTAGTCAAGAAACCCGGTAATTCCGGCAAAAACCGGGTTTCTGAGAATACAGGCGATTTTTTTGTAGGTGGGAGAAAAGTGCGAAGCGGAACGAAAACTCCGCACGACCTACAATTCTTCGTTGCCGATGGCGTTTTGCCTTTTCCTGTTTTAACTGAGGATGATTTTATTTCCATTTTTTAAGGCGGCGAACAGGCAATAGCCGCGTTCTACATCGAGCTAAATAGGACAGCTCAAACCACCCGCTTTTTGACTAAAGCGGGCATTTTCCCGATAATCGACAGGACAGTCGATGACTGTAGGAACATCTTGAGAAAGAGCTTCCTTAAGAGCTGGAACCAAATCCGTAGCAGACTCCACGCGATAACCCTTCAAACCAAAGCTTTCAGCAAACTTGACAAAATCTGGATTGCCAAACTTAATATAAGAAGACTCACCGTAATGGTCTTCCTGCTTCCACTCAATCAAACCATAACCGCCGTCGTGGAAGACGAGAGTTACAAAAGGAGTACCCAATCGCGCCGCAGTTTCCAACTCTTGGGCGTTCATCAGAAAACCGCCGTCCCCCGTAGCAGCTACTACCTTCCGGTTGGGATAAACCAATTTAGCCGCCAGGGCCCCCGGAATAGCGATACCCATGGCCGCAAACCCGTTAGAAATCAAACAAGTATTGGGGCGATCGCAATGATAGTGGCGGGCAATCCACATTTTATGAGCCCCCACGTCGGAAATGACGATATCCTCCGGTCCCATCACCTGTCGCAAATCGTAAATCAATTTTTGCGGTTTAATCGGAAACCCATCATCCTTGGCATAATACTCGTATTCGTTGCGGATATTTTTGCGAATTTCTGCCACCATCGGGTTTAACTTATTCATGCGATCCGAGCGCCGCAAAATCTCGTTCAACGAATCGGAAATATCCCCTACAATTTCCGCCATTGGAATATAACTGCTATCGATTTCCGCCGGCATCGCCCCGATATGAATAATCGGTATCTTGCCGTCTGGATTCCATTTTTTCGGAGAATACTCGATTAAATCGTAGCCCACCGCAATTACCAAATCCGTACTTTCAAAAGCACAAGTAATGTGATCTCTTTGCTTCAAACCAGTAGTCCAGAGCGATAAAGGATGAGTATAAGGAATCACCCCTTTACCCATAAAAGTATTAGCTACAGGTATATTAAGTTGAGTGGCAAACTCCGTCAGCGCCTCGCTAGCGTTTCCCCGAATTGCACCGTTACCCGCTAAAATCAAAGGATTTTTTGCTTTAGAAATAGCGCTGGCCGCCTCGTTCATGCTTTGATAAGCAGAATAGCTTTTATCTCCTTTATCTCGGTTGAGAGGTTGCCCCTCCACCGGCATTGCCGCAATATTTTCGGGTACATCTATATGAACCGCACCCGGTTTTTCGTGTTGGGCGAGTTTAAAAGCCTTGCGAACGATTTCTGGAGTAATGCTAGGACGTACTATTTGAGCGTTCCATTTAGTCACCGGCTCGAACATCGCCACCAAATCGAGGTATTGGTGAGATTCGATGTGCATTCTGTCCGTTCCTACCTGACCGGTAATAGCTACTAAGGGAGCGCCGTCTAAGTTAGCATCGGCAACACCGGTCATTAAGTTAGTAGCGCCCGGACCCAAAGTTGACAAACAAACTCCTGCTTTTCCCGTGAGGCGACCGTAAACATCTGCCATGAATGCGGCACCTTGTTCGTGACGAGTGGTAATAAATTGAATCGAGGAAGATTTTAGAGCTTCCAAGACATCCATATTTTCTTCTCCTGGAAGTCCGAAGATGTATTGGACTCCTTCATTTTCCAGGCACTTTACTAAAAGTTGGGCTGTGTTCATTGTTCGTTTTCTCCTTTAATAGGGAATGGGGAATGGGGAATGGGGAATGGGTAAGCTCGGATAGGCGATTAACAATTAACAATTGACAATTCCCTATTCCCTATTCCCAAAAATTACTTAATCCAAACTGTTTTAACGTTGACAAATTCGAGAATGCCTTCCCGGGCGAGTTCGCGTCCGTAACCGGAACGTTTAATACCGCCAAAAGGCAAGCCCGGGTCTGATTTCACCAAACCGTTGATAAAAACTGCACCCGCTTCTATTTCCGAGATTAAGCGATCGCTCTCTTCTGGAAAGCTAGTCCACGCACTCGCACCCAAACCAAAAGGCGTGCTATTAGCTAACTCGATCGCTTCATCGATACCGGCTACCCTAAATACTAAAGCCACCGGTCCAAAAAATTCGTCTTGATATGCAGGGCAACCCTCTGGAATATCGCTCAAAATCGTTGGCGGATAGAAGTTACCCGGGCGATCTGAGAAAAGATGACCTCCAGTTAATAGTTTCGCACCTTTCTCGACGCTAGCTTGTACCTGTTCGTCGAGTTCTTTGAGAATACCTGGAGTAGCTAACGGACCCAAATCTGTTTCTGGGTCCATCGGATCGCCTACTTTTAACGCCTCAAATTTTTCGAGCAAACCTTTAATAAATTCATCGGCGATCGCCTCTGCCAAGATGAAGCGTTTGGCAGCAATACAAGATTGACCGGTATTGAGCATCCTGGCACTAACCCCCGTAGAAATTGCAGACTCTATATCGGCACTTTCCAAGACTACAAACGGATCGCTACCTCCTAATTCTAAGACTGTTTTTTTAATATTTTTCCCTGCCAGAGATGCCAGAGATGCACCTGCCGGTTCGCTGCCCGTAAGAGTAGCTGCTTTTACGCGATCGTCTTCTATAATTTTAGCTACTTTATCCGAGCCTACCAATAAAGTTTGAAAAGCTCCTTCGGGAAAACCCGCTTCTGTAAATATTTCTTCGATGGCCAAAGCGCACTGAGGCACGTTAGAGGCGTGTTTGAGCAAACCGACATTACCTGCCATTAAGGCCGGGGCAGCAAATCTGAAGACTTGCCAGAAAGGAAAGTTCCAAGGCATTACTGCCAGAACGGGGCCTAGAGGTTGGTAGCGGACGAAACATTTACTAGCGTCGGTTTCTCCTGGGACATCCGCGAGAAATTTAGGGGCATTTTCGGCGTAGTAACGGCAAACCAAAGCGCATTTTTTCGCTTCTGCCATAGCAGATTTTAACGTCTTGCCCATTTCTAGGGTCATGATTTTGCCGAATTTCTCGCTATCCTTTTCTAAGATATCTGCCGCTTTTTCCAGCCATCGGGCCCGTTCCTCGAAGGATGTCTTTCGGTACTCCGGGTAAGTTTTAGCAGCCAGTGCTAGTTTGCTTTCGATTTCGGCATCGGCCATCGCCTCAAAAGTTTTTACTGTTTCTCCCGTGGCGGGGTTAATCGTCGCAATTGCCATTCTTTTTTTTTCTCTCCCAGTAATAATAAATAGAAAGCTCTTTTTTTTATGATAGTTTCCTACACCGGATCGACCTATTACTTCTTAACTAATCGTTACAATTCCCTATCTGGTGAAACCAGGTTTTGCCAAAAAACCTGGTTTCTTGACAAAGGGACTGCCTTCTTCAATCTTGGAACGAGTCGATAAGCAGCACCCAAGGAATTATATCATACTTGCTTGCCAACACAACTAATTTCTTTGTTAAGATTCCTTGACAATTTCACAGCAAAGAATCGGATTGTTAATTGTCAATTGTCAATTGCTAATTGTTAACCGCCTATCCTCTATTCCCAATTGGGAGCATCTCAATTTTGCAAAAATAGAAAAATTTTTCCGGAACGCTTATTGACTGCTTTACCATTAACAATTGACAATTGACAAAAGCGTTAAATTATTGGTTTTCTTCTTGCATTGCAGTGTACCCTTCCCAATTCCCCATTCCCCATTCCCAATTTCAAGTTTGCACTTTAAATTCTGGAGGATCTATTCCCCAATTCACCCACTGTATCGCTTCTCTAGCGGACTGAATATTAGGTGGAACTCTCAGAGCATGAATTCTGTCCGTGCTAGGACAAGTCATTTTTATGATATAAATTGGTTCTATATCTACTTCGGAATAAATCTCTAATAAATCGTATTCTTGCCAAGAATCTATGGTGTTGCATTGTAATTCTTGACAGATGCGATCGTAACCTATGCCTTGGAGCAATACTCGCCTCAATTCGGCATTAGTTTCTGATAAAAGCCACTCGCAATGCCATTGCGAAGCTGGCAATTTTCCGTAAGTTTCTGGTAAGATTACCCCTTGATAAGCATAGACTTTGAACCCATCGGCAAACTCTACTGCCGGTCCTCCTTCTCCATGGAGTCGTTGTTGGTTATCTGCCGAGAAAATTAGGGGGCGATCGCACATCAAACAAATATTTTTAAAAGGAAAAAACCAGCTACATTCTGTAGCTAAAGAACGCAGAATTTCCCATTTATTTTTATCGTATTGGCAACCTAAAACCGAAATTAAAAAGTCGCTCCAAATCGTAACTGCTACTAATTTTGGTGTCGAAATACAAGGTTCTACCGGACCGAGAAAACCATTTTTTAACGAAGCAGTTACCAGCTCGGAAAAATCCCTGGTTTCTTCTAAATTTGCCAGCATTTTTTCTAGTTCTCTCGGTCTTTCTTCTATCAGCAAATTTATCAAATAAATTCCCAGTCTATCTATTTGATTTAATAATTGCCTGTAGTTGGTTTTGCTTTCAATTGTTTCTAACACCCACGGCTGAACTTGACTTATTAAATCGTCGCAGAATTGCAAAGATAAAACTTCCCAAAGTTGCTCGTCTAATTCTTCTCCCAATTCAATTGTCATTAATTTCCCGAGCTCCGCAGCCAAGTTCTCTCCTTTTTTGGAGATTTTTTCTCGTAAAAAATCCCCCTCTCCCGCCTTCTCTAATTGCCTCCACTTATGCTGCATGATAATTCTTAAAGCTGCTAGGGGCCCCCGACAAAATACCATTTCTGGTGGCGATAAACCCATAGCAGCATAAGCGTTTTTTACAGCTTCGGTAGCTTTTTCTCGGTCTAGAGGCTGGCAGGAAAGGGCGATGTTCAGCCATTTTTTACCGTAAATGGGAATTAGTTCTTTTTGTTCTGATTTTAGTTGGGTAATAATTTCACTCATAAGATTAGGGAATGGGGAATGGTCCAGGGAGCATCTCAATGCCAAACGAAGAAGTAGAATTTGTCGCATTTATGGAAGAAGCAAGAGGCAATAGGCAAGAGTAGGCAAGAGGCAATAGGCAATAGGCAAGAGTAGATAAGGAACAGAATTTTCGATTTTTTTCTACTTTTTTAATTTTTGATAACCCCTAAACGGGTTGCTATATTTTTACAAATATGAGATGCTCCCATGGTCCATGGGGAATTGCGTTCTCTCTTCATAGAAGACAGTCGGTTAACAAGAACGCAATTAACAAGAACGCAACTAACAATTAACGATTACCAATATAATCATAACTATAATACTGGCGATCGAAAGAATCTCCACGATATCCATTGCCAATAGTTCCCAAAACCGACACTCCTGCCATACTCAAATCCTCCAAAACCCAATTTAAAGCCTCCCGTTCGGTCTTGCCCAACCCTACAACCAAAATCAGGCCGTCTGTAGAAGCCGCCAACAGACTAGCATCGGCCCTGCCCAACAAAGGTGCCGTGTCAAAGATCGCCACATCGAAAGCGCTGGCAAATTCCGGGATTAACTCTCGCATCCTCTGGGAGGATAAAATCTTGGTCGGATCGGCAATTTGGGGGCCTGCCGTCAAGACGAAGAGATTTTCGTCAAAGGGCGATCGCTCTATTGCCTCCTCCCACGGCATCCCGGATGTCGCTACGCTACTCAAACCCCACTCGTGGGACAACCCCATCATGTTATGAATCTGGGGCGATCGCAAATCGGCATCCACTAACAACACCTTTTGGCCCATTGCCGCTGCTGCCTTGGCCAAATTAGCCGCTACCGTTGATTTACCATCTCCCGGCATGGCGGAACTTACCGCAAAAGAACGGAGCGGACTGGCATAATTTAACAAGCGAAGGTTGGCATTAATGCTGCGAAAAGCTTCGTCAAAATCTGAGGGATAAACCGCCAAAGACGAACTACTACTTGCTTTTAATTCTTCATTCATCCACAGGGGGCGATCGTGAACGGGAATTACTCCCAACATGGGCAAACCAATAGATTTTTTAACTTGTTTGGGATTTTCATAAACATCTGTTTCTAAACGGTTTGCCAGTTTGGCTAATCCGAGCCCCAACAGCAAACCTGCCAATCCTCCTAAAACTAAATTTAAAATATAATTAGGAGAAACTACTGCCAATTTTCCGGCACCATCTCTCAACATTTGCGGCGGTGCGATTAACTCCCACGGCATTTCTTTTAAAGCCGATTCTACTTGCAAAGCATTTCTGGTTGCCAATAAATCTTTAAGCTTGTCTTTTGAGAGCTGCAATTCTAGTTGAATGTCGGCGTATTCTCGCAAGATTACTGGGAATTGTTTGGCGTATTGGCTTAATTCTGCTTCGGCTTTATCCAGTACGTTTGCCCGAACTGCTAATACTTCGATTTGATTGGCAGCTTGCACCATTTCCTGAATTAATTCTAAGCGGATTTCGTCTTGAAATGTTAGGGCTTCAGGACCGATTTCTTCTATACTTTTACCCGCTACTTTTTGGGCTTCTTCGTTTAAAAGGGGCACCAGGCGCTGTCTTTGATTTACTAGGGCTTGAATCTGGGGGGCTTCTTCTTTAAAGCGGGCTAATTCTAGGGCGATTGTTGTTTCGATTTCTTGAAGTTTATTGAGTAAGGATTGATAGCGAGGAGAGCGGGAGATGGCCGAAGCTATTAGGGCTTGTTCTGGTTTTAATCCTAACTGATTTTCGATGCTTTGGTAGAGCGTTCGCTGTTGTTCTAGTTCGATTTCATTGGTTAATTGTTGAGTCTTTATTTTACTCATTTCTTCGGCAATTTTTGCTGCTTCAAATTCCGGGTCGATTAATTGATAATCTTCTAATAATCTTTGTTCTTTTTGTTGCAAGCTGGCAACTCGTTGTTCTAATGCTGGTAATTGAGTTTCTATATATTTAATTGCTTCCCCAAGATGGGTTTTGCGTTCTTGGCGATCGTATTTATTATAAGCTTCTGCTATGGCGGTTAAAACCCCTAAAATTTTCTGGGTATCTCCATCCCGGTAGCTTACTTTGATAATTTTAGTTTCGTCGATTCTTTCTACGGCTAATTTTTGATTTTCCCAGAAGCGATTTACTCTTGTTTTACCGAACAGATAGTTGTAATTAATTTCGGGATATTTTGTTTGTATTTCCTCAATTATGGGTTCCATTACTTGAGGACTGGTTAAGACTTCAATTAAGGATTGATAATCGGTTTCATCTGGTTGGGAATTTACGTTGTTTTCGGTGGAACTTGTCCTGGCTGGCCATGCTACTTTATTCTGATAATTTCCTGCTAATAAGCTTTTTAAACGCTCTTCCAAATTGGCGGTTTCATCTGTTGGTTGTTCTTCAGGTTTTTTGTCGAAAAAATTGCTTTCTATTTTCGTTAACGTTACCGGTTCTATTAATAGTTTAAAATCCCCTTGATATTGGGATATTTGAGAGAGATTCCAGAAATAAACAGCAGTAGTTGTAGTGGCAGTTGTTCCCAGAATTAGAAACCATCTTTTCAAGAAAACGTTCCAAATGCTATCCCGTTTCGAGGACTCGTTACCACGGACTTTTTGAAACTCGGCATCGTAAATGTAGCGATCGTATTGCGGCGTATTTCTCTTGGTATCTGCGAGTTTGTTGCTAGGTTGGTATAGAGAAAGACTAGAAGTTTTTCCCGGTTCCAGATTTTCCATATTTCTCAATAATTGCTAATGACTAATGGCTAATTGCTAATCGCTAATTGCTAATCTCAAAAAAACAATTAACAATTAACAATTAACAATTCTCTACTTAGTTAAATAACCCATTGTCTCCAAATTAGAAATTATTTTAGCTACGCTTTCTTCCACAGTTTCTTTGTCGGTGTAGCAAATAATTTCTGGGTTATCTGGTTCCTCGTAAGGATCGTCGATGCCCGTGAAATTTTTAATTTCCCCTGCCCTTGCTTTAGCGTACAATCCTTTAACATCCCGTTCTTCGCAGACTTCTAAAGGCGCTTTGATGTAAACTTCGATAAAGTTCTCGTACAGCTCTCGAAGTTTATTTCGTATTGATTTGTAGGGGCTAATCGCTGCCGTAATTGCGATGACACCATTGCGACTTAGGAGATTAGCAACAAATCCAATTCGGAGAATATTAGTATCGCGGTCTTCTTTGCTAAAAGTTAAGCCTTTTGATAGATTAGTGCGGACGATATCTCCGTCTAATATTTCTACCTTTCGATTTCTGGCTTTTAGTTCTTTTTCTACCAGTTTACTGATGGTACTTTTTCCGGCTCCACTTAAACCGGTAAACCACAAAATTGCGCCTTTTTCCATTGTTTTTGCTGCTTGCTAGTTCTTGATTTTTTGTTTGATAACTGAAGGGTTTAGCTGCTCAAAAAAACTTTAGTTTTTCCCAGCTAACTCTATTTCTCCTCGAAAGATTAGGAGAAAGACTAGGATTAACTAAAACTTAATAAATGCACCCTAATCAGGGATAGTTTACTTCGGGAGCCAGTCACTTTTGAAATAAACCAGGGAGAGCTACTAAGGCAATTCTCTTTTAGAATTAACAATTGACAAAAAGCGGTCAATTGTTGGCTTTCTTCAAAACACCAGATGCACCTGCTGACTTCCACCCGTTGACTAAAGGAGCTAACCCAAGAGAGATTTTACACGCTCGATCGCTTTCTTGACAAAAGGAAGCTACTTGTGGCTAATCTTAATTTTGCTTGACAAATCGCCCGCGATGTGGTAGCGGCTGGAGAGCGTTCGCCAGCAGTTGCTTTTAAGGCCACGAGAAAGTGTCCCAAGATTTGAGCTAGAAATCCTGACAGACAAGTGAAAGTCCGTATCAGGTAATAGATACCCTGAGACGGACACTAACTATGCAAACCTACAAAACTATTGTAATATCAAGCTTAATATTTTTGGGCGGGGTTACAGGAGCTCAAGCCTTAGAAGTCAATAATAGCTTGGAATCAGCTACAGCCTTCTATATGGGCTCCGCTCAAGTTACTCATAAAGGGCCAACTGACCCTCCTCCTGGAGCAGGAGCTCGGAGCTTTAGAAATTCGGAAATTCAACCAAACAGACCTGGACAGAGGTCTGCCTACCCTCAAGAAAGGGGTAGCGGACGAGATGAAGTTCCCGGGCACATATTATTCAATGCTTCATAGGATGGTCTCGGTCCCCCTTGCACCCTCTCTTTTATAAATTAACACAAAACTGAATCTTCGCCATTAACCCCACAAATAAATTGGGGTTAATGGTGCTTTTGCTATGTTATAATCTTAAATAAGTAATGAGGTCACGGGGAAATCGAGGGTGCAACAATCTACTAGAATAGCCAAAAGCTCGCGTATCTGCGATTGCGCCCGCGCCAACACAGGCGAGATTCCTCTTCTCTTCCTGTTTTTAAGATGGCCTCAGGTGAATTGGCGCGGGTATAGTTGCTGACTGGGTTTGTAGAATTAGAGCATCGCTCTAGTCAGCTAATGGTTAATTAACAAGGGAGGAGAGTAAAATTCCTCTGCCTACTAGAGTTTGCTATTTCGGGGATTGTGATGAAAAACGACACGATCGATCAAAAGGATCTGATCAAAAGCCTTAGCCCTAGCGCTATGGATCAGATAATGCTTTATTTGGCCTTTAGTGCCATGAGAACCAGCGGGCACCGCCACGGGGCTTTTTTGGATGCGGCGGCGACGGCGGCTAAGTGTGCCATTTACACGACTTATATCGAGCAAGGTCAAAACTTGCGGATGACGGGACATCTTCACCACATCGAACCCAAACGGGTGAAGGCCATCGTTCAAGAAGTGGAAGAAGCTCTGACTAAGGGGAAACTTTTAAAAATGCTGGGTTCGACGGAACCTCGCTATCTCATTCAGTTTCCTTATGTCTGGCTGGAACAATATCCTTGGATGCCGGGTCGTTCGCGGGTTCCAGGTACTAATCTTACGAATGAAGAGAAGCGACAAATTGAAGGCAAGCTTCCGCCTAATCTGCCGGATGCTAGGTTGATTAATTCTTTTCAGTTCATGGAGTTAATCGAATTTTTGCACAGGCGCTCTCAGGAAGATTTGCCTCCAGAAAGACGAATGCCCCTCAGCGAAGCTTTAACAGAACACATTAAACGTCGCCTGCTTTTTTCTGGCACTGTTACTAAGATTGATTCTCCCTGGGGAATGCCTTATTATGCCCTCACTCGCTCTACTTATTCCCCTGAGGACCAGGAAGAGCGTACTTACATTATGGTTGAGGAGACGGCCCGCTATTTCCGGATGATGAAGGATTGGGCCGAACGCGAAGGTAATGTCATGCGAGTTTTGGAGGAGCTGGATATTCCAGAAGACCGCATCGACAGAGCTATGGAAGAATTAGATGAAGTTATTAGGGAATGGGCCGATCGCTATCACAAACGCGGCGGTAAGACAATGGTTGTACAAATGACTTTTGGTTCTAAAGACTTTGACTTTTGAAGATTAATTAAAAGGTCAATTTTAAGCTTAAGATTCCAAGTGGCTATAAAACCCGGTTTCATCCAGAAACCGGGTTTTTGGTTTTAAGTACCCGCGCAAAATTAATTCCGAACAGCTCATGTTGCCTGTTCGGTATGCCTGTTCGGTATCTACATCTTTGGTGAAAATGTAGCTTTTTCTAAAATCCGAATTAAATCTGTAGAATTTCTGGAGACGGCCCACTGCCATTTACCAAAGCTTCCATCTAGATTGACTGTTTTGACCCATTCATCTAAATACTTCCTTTTAATTAGATCTCGATCGCTATCCCGACCTTGGGTTTCTAAGATTAAAAAGGTGTCGTTTTTTAACTGGATTAAAAAATCCGGTCGATATTTGCGGACCACTCCTTTAAATAGATAAAAGATTTCCAAACCAAAACGATCGCTTTTGGCCCAACCTTTAACGTTGGGGTTGCGATCTAGTTCCCAAGCTTCTGAAGCGATCCAGGCAGTGTCGAGGGTGCAACAATTAATGTGGGATTTTTTGGTGTATTGGCAGGGTTTACCGGCGTACCAAACGGGCATCTCTCCTGTGGAAAGGATGGGGCGATCGCGATCGAATATGGGTACGGATGATTCGCGATTTTCTACGAAGAAAGCTGGCAATAAATGGCTATAAATTTTACTCAGATTTAAGCCGATTATGGTCCGACGTTTTAATTCGTCTTCTGCTAAGATGTTAGGATAAATTTTGATTTTATCTGAGTTAATAAATTCTTCGATAATGACAATTAACTGAGATAATAACGATTCTTTTTTTCCTTTCCAATTTGGTAAGAGGCGATGGAAGAGTTCTCTTGCGGTTTCAAAGATTATTTTTTGCAAGCGAAAATTTTCGGCTAAAATGTGCCAGTCGATAAAAGAGATTTTGCTTACATCTGGTGCTAATGCTGTTAAGCTACTCATTTCTTCAGCATTTAGTTCTAAGGGTTCTAGCTGGTTAATTGCTAGTTTTAATACGGAACTATAAATCCGTTCTATCCTAATAATATTCGGCCATTTTATCTCGTATTGTTTTTTTTCTGAAACTGGTTTGATTTCGGTTTTAGGAGTTGGGGGCGGTGGCGGGATATCTTCTCCCGACTCGTGGGGTAAAAAGGTAAAAGGAACGCCGAATATGTTAACGTATTCTGGCTCTAACAATCCCGTTTCTGGATTGATTTCATAAGCGGTTCTTCTCAAACCTCTGCCTACTACTTGTTCGCACAATAATTGACTGGAAAATGCCCGCAAACCCATAATATGAGTGACGGTTTTGGCATCCCAACCTTCGGACAGCATTCCCACGGAAATTACTTGTTGAATTTGTTCGCCGGGTTTGCCAACTTGACCGACGGTATCGACTATTTGCCTTAAAAATTCTCCTTGTTCTTTTTTGGGAATTTTGCGTTTTGTTGAGGTTTTAGAACGGCTATTTGTTTTGCCAGATTTGGCTTTTATCGTAACTTCCGATTCTTGAGATTCTGCTGCATTTAATACTTTTGAATCTACTTGCAATGTTAGTTCTGAGTCGCACAATTCATTGATGTTAATTTGCTGGCGATCGAAAGCGTATTTTATTCGGGCAGAGGTTTCGGTTCGATTGGCAACTGTAATCATTACTGGGGGGGTAGAAAAACCTGCTTTTTTCCAAGCTTTTGCTGTTTCCAACCAATCTTTTCCCAATAGATAATAACCGTTTAATACTAAATCTGGAAGGGGTTCTTCTGGGGTTGCTTTGCGACCTAGATTTTCTTTAACTTCGGAATCTTTGTAAAGATGATAGAAGCGGGATTTATATTCTTTAGTTAATTGACCGTCGTCGCGAATTACGACTCTGGGGGTTTTAACTAATCCAGATTCTATGGCATCGTTCAAGCCAAAATCGCTAATTATCCAATTAAATAAGGTTTCTCCTTTGCTTTTTCTGCCAGAAGGAGTGAAGGGGGTGGCGGAGAAATCGAAACAGCTAAGAATGCCCCGTGCTTGATGAATGCGATCGCAACCTCCGATCCATTTAGTAGCTTCTTCGATTTCATCTTTTGCTACGCCTTTAATTTTCGACTGGGGCGGTATCCGCCAGGCGTGATGTGCTTCGTCGTTAATAATAACAATATTGCGCCCTCTGGCAATTTCTCCTAATACTTTTCTGGCAAAAGCTTCGTGACTTTTAGGCCCTCTTTTATCGACGCTTTTTCTTTGATAAATGATATTTTCCGTATCCCAATTTAAAGCCTGCCAATTTTCGATTAAGATTTTCCCTTGATGCAGTTTATCTAATAAACCCAAAGGAACGAGATTAAAAGCTTGATAATAATTTTCTGGGTTGGAGGGCAGCAATACTTGGAGGCGTTTTTTGACTGTTAAACCGGGGGCAACGACAAAAATATATTTGGAAAAACGAGTATCTTGAGAATGAATTACTTTATTGAGAATTTGCCAAGCAATTAACATCGACATGACTAATGTTTTCCCCGAACCGGTCGCCATTTTGCAACAAAAACGGGGGAAAAGACCGCCGTCGGAAGGTATTTCTATGCCGGTGCGACTTTCTGGGGGTGATTCTGTTAGCCAAATGATGGTTTCTATTGCTTCTAACTGACAAAAAAAGAAGCGTCGATTTTGTCTTTCTTCTAAGTTGTACCAGTGTTCTAAAAGTCTTTTGGTAACGCCGCTAACTCCTGGATATTTTGCTTCTCGCCACTCTTTAACTCGGGGGCGAATTTGATTTACGAGGGGAATTTCGACAAATTTTCCGGGGTCATTGAAGGATTTTGATTTGGCGGAGGCGATGGTGTATCCTGCGGGGCGTCTGCCTTCTTCTCTGCTGAAAAGGCGGGTTTGGGGGTGGTATTTCCAATGATATTTTGGTTCTTCGTAGGGGGAGTTAATTATCAGGCGGTCTATGGTTGTTTGCATGGTTTAATTGGACAGTTTAGTTGGAGCTTACTATTATAGCAGGCGATCGCTTTATGGTTCCCCAGAAACCAGGTTTTTTAGAAAAACCTGGTTTCTAGAGGATGTTCCTTTCCCAGAAACCGGGTTTTGCCGAAATTACCCGGTTTCTAGATTCCCGCTTATGTTATAATAACGAAAGTCCATCATTAAAAAGTTGAAAAACATGGTTGAGAAAGTTAAAAAATCTGACAAAGAGTGGCAGGAACAGCTAACGCCGGAACAGTTTAAAGTTACCCGCAAAAAGGGAACGGAAAGAGCGTTTACCGGTCAATACCACGACAATAAAGAGCAGGGTATTTATAAATGTATTTGTTGCGGAACGGAGTTATTTAGTTCCGATACTAAATTTGATTCTGGAACCGGTTGGCCGAGTTTTTACAAACCGGTAAATGAGGAGAATGTTAAGGAGGAACAAGATAACAGTTTCTTCATGCGACGAACGGAGGTTTTGTGCGATGTTTGCGATGCCCATTTAGGTCACGTTTTCCCCGACGGTCCTCGACCTACCGGTCTGCGTTATTGTATTAATTCGGCGTCTCTTGATTTTGAGAAAAAATAGCGATCGTAAACAGGCAAGATGCCTGTTCTACGGTAGGACAGGCATCTTGCCTGTCCGCTAATTAATTGACCTGCGGGTTTTATTCCGAAAACATACCAAAGATTATGTAACAAAAATGCCTAAATATCCAAAAGTTTATCGACTATCTCGTCGTGGTAATTTGCTACTAACATCAGGCACCTTTGGTTCCAAAAAACAGGGTTTTTTTGGTAGGGGACGTTTGTTAATAGATACAGGGAGCAGCTACACGATATTACCTGTTAAAATTTTAGAAGAGTTAGGTTACGATTTGCGCAATCCTGTACGCAGGGAAAATCTTATTACAGGACAGGGAGAAATCTATGTTCCAGTGATTAGTGTATCTTGGTTTAACTCTTTAGGGCAGTCCGCAAAAAATTTTGAAATAGCTGCCTATAATCTTCCCAAAGTCACTCGTGTAGATGGCATCCTTGGTATGAACTTTCTCTTGAATTTTCAGGCAGTTATTTCTGTTGCTGATGCCGAGATTAGTTTTCAACAAAAATAGTATTTTTGCCTAGCATAGACATTAGAGGTGTGTATGCTGGTAACTCAAAAGCAAACAATTTTTAAGAGGTATTTCAATATGAACAAACCAACAACAATTGAAAGACTAACCCTAGAAGAAATGTACGAAAAATATCCCGAACAATGGCTTTTAATTGCAGACCCAGAACTAGATGAAGAACTCAATGTAATTCGCGGAGAAGTGGTACTGGCATCGGAAGACCGCGACGATATTTACGACAATCTTCATTTAAGAAATGGCAAATCTTTTGCCATAGAACATACTGGGGAGTGGCCAGAAGACCTCCACTTGCTCTTATAAAATGACAGAACAAAAACCTTATCAATTTCATTACTCTTTAACTGGCAATAAAAACAATCCAGTAATTCTTTTATTACATGGTTTTATGGGGAATGGCAGCGATTTTATCGAGGTTATTCCCTTTTTAGCAAAAAAGTTTTATTGCCTAACTGTCGATTTGCCGGGACACGGAAAAACTCGAATTAACGGCGGCGACGAAAATTACACGATGCCAAAGACTGCCCGAGAATTGATTAATCTCCTTGACTTTTTAGGGATTAATAAATGTTATTTATTCGGTTATTCTATGGGTGGCAGACTGGCATTGTATTTAACGGTTAATTTTCCCCGGCGGTTTGAGAAAGTCATCCTCGAATCTGCTTCGCCTGGGTTGAACACTGAAGAAGAGCGGTATTGCCGCATCTCCTCCGATTTTCTACTTGCAAATAAATTAGAAACTACGGATTTTAAAGAGTTTTTATTAAACTGGTACGACTTGCCCCTATTTCAATCTTTATCCCAACATCCAAACTTTGAAAAAATGCTGCAACGACGGTTACAAAATAACCCGTTTGAGTTAGCAAAATCTCTCCGCAACATGGGAACTGGAAATCAACCTTCTCTCTGGGAAAAACTCCCAGAAGTTAAAATTCCTCTGTTGTTGTTAGTAGGAGAAATGGATAATAAATTTCTCGCAATTAATTCGGAAATGGCGCGTTTGTTGCCAGAGGTAAAGATGCAAATTATCCCCGATACCGGCCATAACATTCATCTGGAAAATCCCCAACTTTGGGTCGAAGATATAATTAATTTTGCGTAAATAAATGGGATATAAATTTGAGTTTCGCGCCTACCAACGTCAGTTTAAACAACCTCTAAAAACCAGTCATGGCATCTGGGAGATTAGAGAGGGAATTATTTTAAACTTGACTGCCCCAACGGGTAAAATTGGTTGGGGAGAAATTGCGCCTTTGAGTTGGTTTGGATCGGAAACTTTGGGGGAAGCTTTAGATTTTTGTCGGCAACTGCCCCCAGAAATAACTGATGAGATGATTTTTTCTATTCCTGCTGAATTACCCGCCTCTCAGTTTGCTTTTGAGTCGGCGAAAGTGGCAGTAGAAAAACCAATTATTAATCTTAATTCTCTGACTTATAGCGGTTTGTTGCCAGCGGGAGAAATTGCTTTACAAAGTTGGCAGCATCTCTGGGAGGGCGGTTATCGGACTTTTAAATGGAAAATAGGAGTTAATCCTATTGAAGAGGAATTAAAATTATTTGAAAGTTTAGTCGATGCCTTACCAAAAACAGCGCCAAAAACGGCAAAACTGCGGTTGGATGCTAATGGCGGGTTGAGTGGGGAAGGGGCGAATAGATGGTTGGAAATGTGCGATAATTTTGGGGAAATAATCGAATTTGTGGAACAACCTTTGGGGGTTGGGGAGTTTGAGGGAATGTTGAGATTAAGTAATAGCTTTTCTACTCCCATCGCTTTAGATGAGTCGGTGGCGAGTTGGCGGCAAATGGAAGAATGTTATCGTGGCGGGTGGCGGGGAGTTTTTGTGGTGAAACCGAGTATTTTCGGGAGGCGATCGCCCCTCATAAATTTCTGCAAAACTCATCCAGTCGATGTTGTTTTTTCCTCGGTTTTTGAAACAGAAATTGGCAGAAAGGCAGCGTTGCAATTTGCGGCAGAATTAGAAACTATTCTTCCTAAAAAACGCGCCTTGGGTTTTGGAGTAGAGAGTTGGTTTCATAAATATTGTTCGTAGTAATCGCAGAGCGCGATTTATAGAACCATCGCTCTTCGCGATTACTACGAACAGCGCTTAAAATTTACAAACATGATTTATGCATCTATGAAACAACTATTAAACTATCTCCAGCAGCGACAAAAGGAAGATTGGATAGTTGGTTTCGACTGCGAAACAGTATCAGAGATTGCCAAAAACACTTACCAGCAAATAATCGATAAATCTCGCGGCAAAACTCCATTAAAAATCCTAATTGCCGAAACCAAACAACTAGAATTTATCGCCTATTTCATCGCCGCCGTGACCGCAGGTTGCCCGGTTTTCCTCTGCAACCCCCACTGGATAAAATCGGAATGGCAGCAAGTCTTTAACTTAGTAAAACCCGATTTAATTCTAGGAAAAATAACCCATAATCTCAACTCCCCACCGACAACCCATCCGTTAAATCCGTTACAAAATCCGTTGCCAAATTCCCCAATACTAATTCCCACTGGCGGAACTTCGGGAAAGATAAAATTTGCCGTTCATAGTTGGGAAACCTTAACGGCATCGGTGAGAGGTTTTCAAGAATATTTCCAAGTTCCAGAAATTAACTCTTTCTGCGTTTTGCCTCTCTACCACGTCAGCGGTTTAATGCAGTTTATCCGTTCTTTTGTTTCTGGAGGCAAGTTAGTAATTTTGCCATCTTATAAAGATATTTGGCAACGGCAAAAATGGGATATTGACTGTCAAGATTTTTTTATTTCCCTAGTTCCCACTCAACTGCAACGCTTATTAGAAACGCCAGCAACCGCTAAATGGTTGGCTAATTTTAAAACCGTACTTTTAGGAGGTGCCCCCGCTTGGGGAGAGTTATTTGAGAGGGCGAGAAAGTACGAAATAAACTTAGCGCCTACTTACGGCATGACGGAAACTGCTTCGCAAATTGCAACTTTAAAACCGATAGATTTTCTAGCTGGAAATAATAGCAGCGGTCGAATTTTACCTCATGCTAAAGTTAGGATTTGTGGGGAAAGTGGGGAGATTTTAGAGGCAAATAAAATCGGTATTGTGAAGATAGAAGCGGAGTCGCTGGCGCGGGGTTATTATCCAGAAATAGTAAGCGATTTTGCATCCGCAACGCTTCGCGATCGCCCCCGTTATTTCCCCAAAGATTATTTCCCTACCGACGACTTAGGATATCTCGACGAAAAAGGTTTTTTACATATCGTCGGGCGGGGCAGCGATAAAATTATTAGCGGCGGGGAAAACGTTTTTCCAGCAGAAGTGGAAGCGGCAATTTTAGGGACCGGTTTGGTGAAAGATGTTTGCGTAATTGGTTTGAGCGATCGCCTTTGGGGAGAAGTGGTAACGGCGGTTTATGTTGCTAATAATTCGGCAGTTTCGGCGGAAGTTTTAGCGGCAGCAGTGGAGGATAAATTGAGTAAATTTAAACGTCCTAAATTTTGGGTGAAAGTCGAACAGTTGCCGCGCAATTCTCAAGGTAAAATTAGTAGAGAAAAAGTAAAAGAAATTGTGAAAACGTAGAACGGGCATTCCTGCCCGTTCGCCTGTTCTCAACTTAATTGCCACGCCAACAACCCATCCGTTTCATCCGCTACAAAATCCGCTGCTAATTTTGTTGGGTTTCGCTACGCTACACCCAACCTACAATTAAAATCCTCTGTTGGGTTTCGCTACGCTACACCCAACCTACAATTAAAATCCTCTGTTGGGTTT
>CAZSTZ010000002.1:37338-54419 GCA_964609515.1 uncultured bacterium
CGCTACGCTACACCCAACCTACAATTAAAATCTACAATTAAAGTCTATTCCTAACATCCAAAAACTTCAACTGTCGATAAAGCAGAGAAATCATCGGCAAATCTACTCCCGCCTCTTTTGCCATCCCCAAAGCATTACCAACAATTGCTTCAACTTCTAAAGGTCTTTTCCCGTCGTAATCCAATTTCATACTCGTTAAATAAGGTTTCATTTTTGCCGTGTGGTCGAGCATTTCTTCGATAAAGCGATCGCCTATTATCCGCCCGCAACTCTTCGCCCCCAACTGCACTTCTCTCATTAATTCTTCTGCTAAAAACCGCGTGTCGGCATTTGCCATTATTTCATCAGTTCTCGCATTTAATACCACCGAAAGACCGTTATAAGGAATATTCCAAACTAACTTTTTCCACCTTGCCAAAAATAAATCTTCGTTAAGTTGGATAGGAACCCCCGCTGTTTCAAAATCATCGGCTATTTCGCGCATTTTTTCGGTAACGCCAGCAGCTCGATAATTACTAGCATATTGCCCGATGCTAATAGTACCATAATCGATGTGGCGAATATGACCGGGGCCTACTTTATTAGAACAGATAAAACATAAACCACCGATGAGGATTTTGTCTCCGATAATTTGAGTTATTTCTGGTTCGATATTGATGCCGTTTTGTAATAATAAAACTACGGTGTTGTCGTTGATTAATGGCGGCAATAATTCTGCTAAAAGATGATTTTGCGTCGCCTTCAATGCCACGATAACTACATCGCAACTCGGCATTTTTTGAACATCGTTATAGGCATCGACTTCGGGTAAGATAATATCGCCATCGACGGATTCTACTATTAAACCATTGGCGGCGACGTGGCGGTAGTCGCTGCGTAATAAAAAGCTGACTCGATGACCTGCTTTTTGCAGTTTTGCGCCGTAAAATCCGCCGATCGCACCGGTACCGATTATTGTGTAAGTTTTATTTGACATGGGTTGGGTTTTAGTTGCTTTTTTAAGAATCGCTAAAGCGATATTGTCATTGCGAGGGGGGGTGGGTAAGAGTTAAATTCAGTTTCATCCTTAAACCCCCCCGTGGCAATCTCATAACTTAATTGTGCGACTGAGATTGCCACGGCTAACTTAATAATTTTCCCACAACCTTAACTCGTTTTCCCGCCGCCTCGCAATGACAGCAGAAAGATTTTTTTTACTACTATTTCAGAAACCAGGTTTTGCCGAAATTACCTGGTTTCTTGACCGCCTATCCAGACAACCACTCCATCATTTCTTCTGAGAAATTTTGTCTCTTTCTCGTTTCTGGATTAATACAAACGTGGCGAGTCATTGCCTTCACTGCCCATTTGTCTTTAGCATCGGAAATAAAGATTTTATAGGCAATTTCAAACTCGTTATCGCTTAACTTTTCCGGCGTCAATTCTATTATTAAATCTTCCCCGCAAAACATGGGGCGGCGAAAATCGACGCTGGCATTAACGATGGGAATTGCAACTTTTGAATTGCTAAAAAACGCTTTCAGGTTAATACCCGATGCCGCTAAAGATGCCTCGTAAGCTTCGTGGCACATTGCCAAAACGTTAGCAAAATAAACCACTCCTGCGGCATCGGTATCCTGAAAGCGAACCGTTCTAATGTAACTAAAAACCATTAATTTTTAGCAAAAACTTCATCTTCTCTTTCTTTGAGAGCTCGTCGAGTTTCCCCATCGAGAATACCATTTGCTTCGAGACCGTTTTCTCTTTGAAATTCTACTAATGCCGCCCTCGTACTTTGGTTAAATTCGCCGTTAATTTCTCCTTTATAATATTCAAAAACTGCCAGTTGCAGTTGTAATAATCTGACAGCTTCCCCCTTACTTCCCACTCTCAAAGTAGAAGTATTTGCTTGAGTTGCCGATGCCGAACTTTCATTTTCAACTACTCCTAAAGCAGCTAAAGTATCGTCGCCGGCAATACCGTCAGCTTTGAGGTTATTATCCCGTTGAAATTTAATTACTGCTTCTTTAGTTACTCTGCCAAAATAGCCGGTAATTCTGGTGCTTTCTGGGAAGTAACCTAACTCTTTTAACTTGTTTTGAATTTCGGTTACTTCCCTGCCTCGGTTGCCTTCGCGAATGGCAGACAGGCATGGCATTGCCCCAATAAAAACTGAGGCGGCGATCGCTACTGGCATCAAACAAGTTAGCACTCCCCGCCAGATTTTACCCTTGTTTTCTTTTACATATTTTTGGTGAGAAGATTTTCTCTTTTCCATTGTCTTTATTTGCTAGTATTTTTTGTGGCTGCTAATTGCTAACTTACAATTAACAATTAACAATTAGCAATTAACCTTTATTCTTGATAGAAATGACATCAATAATTTTACCTGCCATTTCTTCAGAAATCTTTAAGGCTGTATAAAGTTCGTTCAAAAGTTCCTCCTCCTCCTCTGCCAAATCTCCATCTGCTAATACCAAATCGGTAGTAACAGCAAAAACCGTCTCTTTCAAATCCTTTGGCAATGCTTTCACCGCTGCATCGAACAAAGGTTTAATATCTTTGTTCTTAATAATACCCAGCAGCTTATCTGTCATTTCTTTTAGTCCCTCTTCCGAATACTTACTAAAAAGTTCCATGCGAGAGAAAAGAGTAGTAATAGCTTGAGATTCGCTAGTAGTAATTATGTCATCGGCAGCTACGGCAATTAAAGCGATCGCTGCAAAAGCTTCTGCTGGTTCTAGTTTAATATCGCTGGCTTGGAGTTCGCCGCTACCCTGTTGAAATAGACTCATATTTAGTTCTCCTAAATTAGAGAGTGTTTTTACCTAGACCATGATGCCACTACCCGCAGATTTTTTTCAACCTATTTCTGAGCAATTGCTAACTCGGCCCCCAGAAAGTCAACAAACTGCCGCGCCGTCCGTCCAGAACGCCCGTTATGGCGGGTGGCCCATTGCAAGGCCAAAAATTCTAAATCTTCGGCCTTGAGTTGAATATTTGCTTGTTTTGCCCGGTGGCGGACGATGTTTAAATAAGTGTTTTGGTCGGCGGGCTCGAAGGTTAAAGTTAAACCAAAGCGATCGCTAAAAGACAGCTTCTCCTGGACGGTATCCCAGCTATGAACCTCATCGCCATCCTTGGGACGAGGCCGATCCTCAAAGAACTCTCGGACCAAATGTCGCCGGTTCGACGTAGCATAAACTACCACATTTTCGGGACGAGCGATGGCGCTACCTTCTAAAATCGCCTTGAGTGCCTTAAAAGCGTCGTTATCCTCCTCAAAAGAAAGGTCATCCACAAAGATAATAAATTTCTGGGGCACACCTCGCAACCTCTCCACGATTAAAGGCAAATCGTTTAGATCGGACTTAGCAACTTCAATTAAACGCAAGTTCCGTTCTTGATATTGATTTAACAAGGCCTTAACTAAAGAAGATTTACCGCTGCCGCGACTGCCATAAAGAATGACATGGAGGGCGGGATAACCTGCTAGGAGGAACTCGGTATTTTTGATTAAAGTTTCTTTCTGGGACTCGTATCCTACCAATTCCGATAATTCGACGGAATCTGGATCGGAGATACCGACTAACTGGCCCCCCCGCCACTGCATGGCTGGATATCGGGCAAACAAACCGGTCCCAAATTGACGATAGTAATTGCCCAAGTCCTCCACGGCCTCGCCCCAGTCGCCAAGCTGCCGCAATTTGTCCCAGATAGACTTTTTGCCGGGGGGCATTTCAGGTTCGGCCCCTCCATGCCAAACCACGGGGGCTTCTTTTAATTGGCCTGCCACCCGCAGCCAACTGCCCAACCGGTCTTCGCTGCATTGGTAAATAATTTGTAGCCCCTGGAGGTCGTGTTTTGCCGCTGCCACCAAAGCAGGGGGCAATTTGGCAAAGTCGGTTTGTTGGGCCTGTCGGCTAAAGGGGTTTTCATCGGCGAGAATTTGACCGATTAAGTAATTTTGCCAGTCGGTATTTTCGGCAGCAATGGCTTTAAACCATCCACCGTAGGCCTTGAGAGATTTCATGCCGGTGATGTCGTTATGGCGGAGAGATTGTAGCAGGTCGAGAAAGGTTTGACCCACCGAGTTTTCTAGAACCGATTGATAGAGCAAGAGGGATGCTGCTTGTCGTTCTATGGTTTTGATTTGAGCGATCGCTTGAGAGTTTAAATAGGACATCTTGCCATCTTTCTTTATAAAAGAACGCCCCCATCTTCTCAAATTTTTAGCTCTTTTTTATGTTAAGTTTTGATAATTGGATAAGAAACCAGGTTTTTCAAAAAAACCTGGTTTCTGGGTTTTTTTCAAAAAACCGGGTTTCTGGGCTACCGAATAAGTTATTAACTAAGGAGAAAAACCAATGAATCTAGGAATAATAGCAGCGATCGCCTACGGTATATTAGCAGTAGGCGGCGGCATTATGGGCTACGTCAAAGCCAAAAGCAAAATCTCATTATTTGCGGGAGTTAGCTGCGGCATTTTGTTAATTATTGCCGGCATTCTGCCGTTGATGGGAATGAATTGGGGATTGATATTAGCGTCGGTAATAGCAACATTTTTGGTAATTACATTTATTTCCCGACTGATAAAAACCCGTAAATTAATGCCATCAGCTTTAATGATTGGTGCCGGGCTTGTTTCCGTGGGAATTATGATTTATCAAATCGTTGTTTCCGCTCAATTGGAATTATAACCGTGGAATTAAGAAACCAGGTAATTTCGGCAAAACCTGGTTTCTGGGCTGCGGTTAGAGTTAATCCATTGGAGTTTACAGAGGTAGAATGATATGTCTAAAACAATTGCTATTCCCAAAGAAACCAGAATTGAAGAAACGCGAGTCGCCATTACACCAGATGGCGCTAAAAAATTAAGAGCATTGGGTTACAAGGTTAAAGTCCAAAAAAATGCAGGGATAAAAGCTGGATTTTCTAACCCAGAATATCTGTTCAGTAACGCGGAAATTATCGAAGAAGTTCCATCTTTGTTGGCGGCAGCAAATATTGTGTTACCCTTGAAAAGACCGGCGGCAGAAATAGAAAAACAAACCATCGCTACTCTGGTTCCAGAAGCATTAATTGTAGGATTTTTAGATCCTTATTTTCAAAAGGGAAAACATCTACATTTTTATCAAAAACAAAAAGTAACTGCTTTTGCTTTTGAACTTTTACCAAACCTTCCCGAAACCCAGTTATTCGATCCTATGGCTCAGATGAGTCAAATTACGGGGGAGGTCGTTCTTGATGATTACATCGAGAACTATAACGAAAATCTGGAAGGCAAGAAGATTTTAATAATTGGCTTGGGAAATGTGGGTTTATCTTGTGCCAAGTATGCCTGGGAAAAAAAAGCTAAAGTTACAACAATTACTCGTAGCGATCGCTATCGAAATCTAGTCGCAAAACAAGGGGGGCGTTTCCTAAAAATTGAAGGAAATGCTGAATCGAAGAAACGAGAATTTGTGGAAAAGATACTGCTAACAAATTTTTTCGATCTAGTTGTTTGCAGTGCTAGGATACGCTGCCAGCTCGCACCCTTGTTAATTTCTAAATCGGCATTATTAAAATTACAAAAAAAAGTAATAATTTACGATTTAGCAGCAAGTTTGGGAGGAAATTGCGAAGCCAGTCAGTACGGTAAAAATACTTCTTGCGGGGGAGCGGATGTGCGAAGCAAAACGGGATATCCTACCTCAAGACCGAAAGAGGCTTCCGAACGCTATAGCAGTTGCGTAATAGAATTTTTGAAACATTTATCGCGAGATTCTGACGATTCGATAACGCAGTTGTGTTTGGAAAGCTGCGCGGTATGCAATGGCATGGTTAACCCAATTTTGGGGTTAAATGAAAATTACCAAATTAACGATGGAATTAAGTTTCGCGATCGCCTCCTTGAATGGCACTCAAACTACCTCAAAACATGGCAATAATTTAAAACATGACTAACAAACTCGCCAAAGCACCACAATCTTTTTTAGACAGCGCCACCTTAACAGCCCTTTTTGCTCTGATATCTGGCATCAGCATCATCGCTTTTATGCCAATCTTAACCCGATTTAGCGAAAGCGAAATTAGTCCGACAGCGACCATGTTTCATCGCGTCTGGATTGCTACTTTTTGTTTGGGATTATGGCAAGTAATCGAAAGGTTAAAACCTAAAAAATTTGGAGAAAAACTCGATGCAAAACCAATTTTTTCTGGCAAAATATGCCTATTATTATTAGTAACAGGAATTTTTTTTGCCGTTCAACAAGTTATCTGGGCTTGGTCGATTACGGAAACTAGCATTGCCAATTCGGCACTCCTGCACAATTTAACCCCATTTTTTACAACTTTAGGAGCCTGGATAATATTCGGTAAAAACTTCGATCGCCGATTTTATTTCGGTCTAGTTATTGCTATTACCGGAGCAAGTATTGTTGGTATCGACGATTTTTACTACGGATTTGACAAAATTCAAGGAGATATTTTAGCCTTTCTCTCTGCGTTTTTTTATGCAGGATACTTGCTGCTGGCAGAACAAGTGCGAAAGCAATTGCAAACCACAAAGGCACTGTTTTATTTCTGCGGAATTGCCAGCCTTTTTCTCTTGCCAATCTTACCTTGGAGGGAGGGAAATATTTTCCCCACATCTGGGAATGGATGGTTAATTGCTGTAGGATTGGCTATGACTATTGTTGTCGGTCACGGACTGGCGATTTATAGTCTCAATCGACTTTCTTCGAGTCTAGTTTCTGTAACGATGTTACTCAATCCAGTGCTTAATGGTATTCTGGGTTGGCTCGTGTTTTCGGAAAGTCTCGATTTTTATAATTTAGTAGCTTTTCCGACAATTTTGCTCGGAATATATCTCGCCACTACCAGCAAATCTGCTATTAAGAAATAGTAAGCGATCGCCTGATAGAGTTAGTAGTTAGTAGGGTGCGCACCGCGCACCAAATAAATTTTTGTTAAAATAATATCAACCCGGTTTTTTTGAAAAACCGGGTTTCTGGGCTAAAGACGTAGGGAAAAAACCATGACTCAAGCAATAGAAAAACCCCAACTAATGACTCTAGACGAATTTCTGGACTGGTATCCAGACGACGGGAAAATTTACGAACTACATAAAGGAGTTATTTTTGAAATGGAACCAACTGGAACTCACCAACAAGTTATTGGTTTTCTTGTAACTAAATTTGCCGTGCAACTTGAAAATCTCCAACTTGCATACTTGCTAGTAACTCAATGCATCATCAAATCAATTAGCACGGACAATTCTGGATTCAATCCCGACGTAACAATTCTCGATAAAAACGTTTTAGAAAACGAGCCGATGTGGAAAAAACGTTCCACAATTACCAACGGAGAAACTGTCAAGTTAGCCCTTGAAGTTGTCAGCACTAATTGGCAGCATGATTATTTAATGAAACTGTTTGAATATGAAAATCTAGGAATTTATGAATATTGGATAGTTGACTATTTAGGATTAGGTGGAAGGCGATTTATTGGCAGTCCCAAACAGCCGACTATTTTTGTTTATGTAATGGTGGATGGCGAATATGAAGTAAAAACGTTTCGAGGTAGCGACAGAATCGAATCATCAATTTTTCCCGAATTAAATTTAACGGCGGAACAAATATTTGCAGCAGGTAGTTAAAACGTAGCACCGCGCACCAGTATAATTATTGAAGGAAAAAAAGTAGAGAATAGAATGAGTCAGTCGCAGTTATTACTGCCACCCTGGAGAAGTCCAAATTTAGGAATGGGTCGGATATTTAGCCATTTTACTAACTCTGAGGGAGCTACTGGAATTACAGGAATTATTGGGGATAGTCTCGATATAAATCAGCAGGCGATCGCCACTAAACTGCAATTCGGACAAGGTTCAAATCCCTTTTATGCTAACGCTTCAGGAGATATATTTGTAACAGAACTTGACGTGGAAGCAACTGTAGGTGATTTGAATTTAATTGGTGTCTTTGGCGACAAGCAAATGTTTCTAATTCAATTCTCAGAAGAAACTGCTTTAGTCTTAAATAAGATTAGAGTCAGACCGGTGAAAATCTCTTATAATGTATTGACATCGGGCAGCAGTATTTACACTATCCCTGGTGGCACTACGCTCGTAGGTAAATTTCTCGTAACGAGGGTTAGATAATGAATAAATTAGACCTTTATCAAACTGTCGAAAATTTAGAGTCTGGCGAACTAGAAAAACAAGTTTGTGCGCTAGAAGGCGCAGTAGAAATAGTTAACTTACTCGCCTTTAAAACTGTTGAAACATTCGAGAAAGCTTCCCACAAATTTCCCATCGCCGATCGCCTTTATCGCTTTGGTTCGATTATGGTACCCCACCTAGAACAATTGCTCGAAAAAACAGAAGATTTAGAAACCCAAATTCTAGCAGCAGTCGTACTGTTAAGATTGGGTTCCCAGGTAGGAGTTGATGTTTTATTAAATGCCATCTCCCGCGACAAACAATATCCCTGTTTGGCAGCAAGCTGTTTGGCAGCAGCGGGCATTAAAATAGCAATTAATCCTATAAGCGATCGCCTCAGAAACGCCAGTTTTGAAGAGATAGATTTAATCGTCGGTTTGCTAACTGCTTTGGAAGAATTAAACGGCGAAATACCTCCCGATATCTATCGACTTTTTACAGTTGCCGATGCCCCGTGGCAAATTAAAGCTATAATTCAAGATAGGGAATTAAGCGGCGATCGAAAGTTAGTTTTAGACAGCTTTACGTCTAACTATGTTAGGGAGATTAACTATTAACTGTCCTAGTAGGGTGCGCACCGCGCACCAAAAAAATATTTAAAAAAAGGAAAAAACCATGACTCAAGCAATAGAAAAACCCCAACTAATGACCCTAGACGAATTTCTAGCCTGGTATCCAGAAGACGGGAAAATTTACGAACTACATAAAGGAGTTATTTTTGAAATGCAACCCACAGGCACTCACCAACAAATTGCTGGCGAACTTTCTGGGGAATTGTTCTTAGAAATTCGGCGCTTACATCTTCCTTACACTATTCCCAGTCAATGCATCGTTAAGTCAATTAATACAGACAATTCTGGATTCAATCCCGACGTAACAATTCTCGATAAAAACGCTTTAGAAAACGAGCCGATGTGGAAAAAACGTTCCACAATTACCAACGGAGAAACTGTCAAGTTAGCCCTTGAAGTTGTCAGCACTAATTGGCAGCATGATTATTTAATGAAACTGTTTGAATATGAAAATCTAGGAATTTATGAATATTGGATAGTTGACTATTTAGGATTAGGTGGAAGGCGATTTATTGGCAGTCCCAAACAGCCGACTATTTTTGTTTATGTAATGGTGGATGGCGAATATGAAGTAAAAACGTTTCGAGGTAGCGACAGAATCGAATCATCAATTTTTCCCGAATTAAATTTAACGGCGGAACAAATATTTGCAGCAGGTAGTTAAAACGTAGCACCGCGCACCAGTATAATTATCCTTCCACTCCGTTCCACCCAACCTACTTTTGCCTCTTGCCTTTTACCTCTTGCCTTCTCCTGAGATTGCCACGGGGGGGTTAACGAAAATCGACCCAAATTAATCGGTTTCCCACCCCCCCTCGCAATGACATATTGCCAACCTCCATCGCCCACCACCAACCCATCCGCTACAAACCAATCAAAACTTTTCCTCTGGCTCCCCCCTTTTTAAGGGGGGCGGGGGGGGGATCGATCCGCTACAAACCAACCTACTCATCCTCCCCAGGATTAGGATTAATCAAACCTTTCGCAGTGCCAAACAAATTAATCGGACTCTTGCCATCAGTAATCAACACGCTTTCAATACCCAGCCCCTCCAACAGTCGCGCCTGCATTTCTGGGCCGGCTTGAGCGATCGCCCTGATAGTATCCGCCCCCAAAGCCTGAACCTTCTCCCGAAACTCCGCCGCATTCATCCCCGCCAGACGCCTCGCCTTCTCCAACTCCAAACTATCGAAAGCCTGCTTGCGCTCAATCTCCGCCTCCTGACGCGCCCTGATAATAGCCGACTCCGCCTCAAAACGGATCCGCGCCGCCTCCGCTTCCTGCTGGGCTAACATAATCGTCGCCTCCCCGCGAATTCTCGCCGTTTCTGCCTTCGCCCTCGAATCCGCGTTCGCCCTTCCAGTAGCTTCAATAGCCGCATTTTCAGCCTGCAACTCCAGTAAACTTCTGCGTTCCGTTTCTGCCGCGCTTTCATCGACAATTCCCTGCCTTTCCAAACGCGCTTTTGCCTCCTGTTCGATCCGTTTGGCATCGTTTCTGGCAGCCGCTTCTTGAGCGTCGGTGGTAATCTTTATCGCCAACTGTACCGATTTTTGCAAGCTCTTTAAAGTCTCCTCGTCAACCGGTTCCACCGACTGAATATCGACGTTAGTAATTACCAGATTGTTAGTTCGGAAGCGAAACTCCTCCCGCAGATTTCCCCCTTCATCCAACCCGAACACCGCCTCCCGAATAATCTGCGCCGACTGGCGGTGGAACTGCTCGAAACTGACACCGGCAACAGTCCCCCGAACTTGAGAAGCGATCGCCTTGCAAGCAGTATTGACAAAATCGGGAACCTGAAACAACTTCGCCGCTTCCTCTTGGCTGTTCTTGTCAACATCAAAATACCAATTATAAGACAACCGCAACTGCAACCGGGCGTGGTCTAAAGTTTCCACCGCAAACATATCCGTCATAAAATCCGGCCCCAACAGCAAAGCCAAAGACTTAATAACGTGAGGTCTTTTCGGCACCGAACCCGACAAACTCAACACCGTCACTTCCTCTTCCGGTCCTAACATTACCAAATCTGGACCGAAGACAACGCGAGCAGTTCTCTCTTTGTAGTTATGAACCTGCACCGCCCCATTTTGGGGAACCTGGAAAACAACCGCCCTAGTTTTATCCCGCTGGTTTGCCGGGCCCCCGTAGGGATTGCCATGCCCCCCTCGGTAGCGCCCCCTGTCCGCCAAGGGGTCGATTTTTTTCATCAATATTTCTTCAACCGCCGGCGGAATTTCCTTTTCCCAAAGTTCCTGGTAAGGAGTTAATAAATATGCTTGCGGTCCGCGAATTAAACTTAGTTCTCCCGTCTGGATGTTGCGCACATAAATTCCCTCGTTTTGGTCTAAAGGAATCGCTTCGCGTTTTTCCACAACCTCCACTTCCAACGGAGGCACATAATCCCGAGGACCGTAAATCGTCCACAAATCCCCCGGTTGTCGTCGCACAGCGTTAGTACCCTCGCCCTCGGTAAACCGTTCCGTTGCCCGCAGCAACAGAGCTTCGCGCTCTCCCAGAACGTAAACATCTCGAATGCCTGTTTGGTAGTTATACTCGGGTTCTAAATCTAAACCTAGCTCTAGTTCTTGGAATACATCGTCAAAGGTTTCGCTATTTTCTTCGCTACCCTCGATATACTCTCCCGGATGCAAGAAAAAGGAAGTGCGACCTTGACGAATTTCTCGCCTGCCCAATTGGGGTTTGCCGTTGTCATCCACCGGGTTAACGATAACGCACCATTGGCGATCGCTTAAAGTAACTACTCCCACTTCGCCGATGACTTCTTCATAAACATCGGGTATGTGAGTTTCCGCATCTTCGTAAGTTACCAACCACTCGTCTCCCGCCTTGCGATACCGACCGAATATATCCGTAAAAGTTCGCCTCGCCTGTAAATGTAATGCTTTTTGTTCCGTTAAAACGTAAGCTTCTACTACTACTCCCACTTCTTCTTCCACGCCCGGCAAATAGGCCCCCACTTCTCTTACCAACCATTCCTCGCCAGCGATGCGAGGGTTGCCCTGGCGGTCTATACAGTCTCGCCGCGCCTGCAAGCATAACGCCTGGTTCGGTTTGATAATCGTCGCGTTTACTACTTGTACTACTTCAACTTCAATTCGAGGAATATAAGTTCCCGGACCCTCAAACAGCCATTCGTCTCCCGCCAAACGTTCCATAGGTTCGGCTTCCGTTGCCGTAGTTTCTGTAGCGAGGGGTGCCGTCGTCGTTCTAGTGGTTTCTGTAAAATCGCGAATCGCCCTCAAACGGAGAGCTTGATTTCTTTTTACAACCTGTAGCTCTTTAATATCTCCTAATAGTTCTTCCCCGGGATATAGTGGGAAAGGTTCTTGCTCGAAACGATATTCGCGATCGCCATAATGCAACCTCACCTGACCGTAAGCGTCCGCCAGCGGTTCTCCCCGACTGTCGCGCATCACTGGGTTAGCAATTAAACAATAATGCCTCGGCGGCACTATTATCATCTGTTGGGGTGCTAAAACTAGACGTTCGCCCTGACCTAAAGTTACCGTCCGCGGACCTACTTCTAGTCTGGTGACTCCACTATTATTATCTAAAATGTGGATATACTGTTGGGGTTTGAGTCTAATTACTCCCCCAGTTTCTAATGATTCCTGAGTTTGACCTTTATTCATACCGCACCTCCTCAAATAATTAATAATTAACAATTGCTCTTTTCTCAGCAATAATTCATCTGCTACGTCTGTTGCAAAATTTGCTGTTAACTAAGCTTTTTATCGCGCTCCGCGATTACTACGAACAATTCATTACTGCCTCCACAACTTAATAGTATTGTCTTTGCTGCCGCTGGCAATAGTCTTACCATCGGGACTAAAAGCAACGGTATAAACCTCATCAGTATGTCCCTCTAAGGTACTAAATAACTCCCCAGTTTCTAAATCCCAAATTTTCACCGTATTGTCCTTGCTGCCGCTAGCAATAAACTTACCATCCGGGCTAATATCCACGTCAATAATATCATTAGAATGCCCTTCTAAAGTATTAATTAATTCTCCAGTTTCTAAATCCCAAATTTTAAGAGTATCGTCATAACTGCCGCTGACTAATTTAGTAGAGTCGGGACTAATAGCTAAAGTTCTAACGCCTTCAGTATGACCTGCCAAAGAATGAATTAAACCCCCCGTTTGTAAATTAACAACTTTAATAGTAGTATCCTCGCTGCCCGTGGCAAAAGTTTCACCGTCAGGAGCGATCGCCACCGCATAAATAATATTAAAATGATAGAAAAGATTGTAAATAAGAAAACCCGTATCCGTATCCCAAATTCTAACTACGGTATCCCCGCTACCGGTAATAGCTGTTCTGCCATCAGGACTAACAGCAACGGACCAAACGGGACCGTAATGGTCTAAAGAATACAAAAACTGTTCTGTTTCTAAATCCCAAATAAGTAGCCGCCAATCGTAAGTAGCGGCAGCCAGTTTTTGCCCGTTATTAACATTAACATCAAAAGACCAAATAGGAGAACCATCGCCAAAAAAAGTTTTGCTAGATTCGCCGATGGGCAATTCTAAAACTTCAAGAGAATTATTTTCACCGTTGCTAATAATTAATTCACCTTGAGGACTAAAAACAACATTTCTGACTATGCCATAATTGTCGCTTAAGTCTTCAACAGTGGCATTTTTCCAATTAAGAGCCTCTTGGCACTCTTGCAAGACGTTTTGACTTTCAGCAAATTTACTCGAAGATTCGGGGACTTCTGCCGCTTCTTCGATGCAGCGATCGTAATTTCTATTCTGATAAAAACCATCAATTGTAGCAAATTCTCTCGCCTCTCGTGCTAACAGTTCTTCTCGTTGTTTTTCTAACCTTACTCTTTCCTGTAAATTTTGCCATTGAATGTAAAGATAAAGAGCAGCTATTAAAGCTAAAATTCCCGTAATGCTAACTCCCAACAACCACCATTCTAAAGAACGTTTTTTTCTACTTCTTCGCTGCCGGAGTGTTTGAGAATTATTAGAATTATTAGAATTATTAGAATTATTAATCGCTGCCGGTTGCGACTTTAACCTCATCGTCGCTGCTTCCCGCTCTCTGGCACTAGGTAAGTTATAAATAAACTGAGATTCCTGCAAATCTTGAAGAAACTTCTTCAACTTTATAGAGAAAGATTTAGGCGCCAATCGTTCTTCAATTAAAGCGCTATCTTCATCGGAAACTCCGAGAACTTGCTGCAAGCGAATTAACTCTTCCCGAGTTTCTTTAGTAAAAGGATATCCATTATTCATCTCCTTTAATAAAGCTTGTTCGTATCGTTCCCCCTTTTCTCGATATTTTCGGTAAGGATTTAAAATCTCATCTTCGATCGCCTCCGTCTCTTCTATGTCTATTTCTAAACTATCTCGTAATGCGTCTAAAATTTCTCTACCCACCACAGAAATATCTCCCCGGTGACTCGAAAGACGCACTACTTCTTGTCGATAGGTCATTTTTTTATCTATCGCTAATTGGGGAGACTCTTTTAATTTTTTTAGCTCCGCTAAGACTTCGGCAGCAGACTGGTAGCGATCGTGGTAATCGTAGCAAACCATCTTATCTAAAATCTCTGCAAACCCCGGAGAACATACCGCTAAATGACGCCAAACAATCTCTCGTTTGTGCCCTTTTTTATAATCTTTTAGTTTTGATAATTCCTCCGGCGGCAAACCCGTTAATGCCTGAATGCCAATCATCCCCAAAGCATAAATATCGCTGTTTAACTGGGGATTGTATTCAAACTGTTCGATCGGCATATATTCAATAGTGCCAATTCTCACCGTTCGCGGACTTTGACCTTGACGACCGTTCAGTTCTTTAACCGCACCAAAATCGATTAAAACTAACTTGTCATCCGTATCCCGTCTGATTAAATTGCTTGGCTTAATATCTCGATGAATTACCCCATTTCCGTGAACGAAAACTAAAATTTCTAAAACCTCGTTGAAAATCTCAATTACTTGGTCTTCCGACAGCGGTTTACCTGCTATTATCTCCTTTTCTAATGGGGTTCCCGTCACATAAGATTCAACTAAGAAAAATTCTTTATTTTCTTCAAAATAAGCGTAAAGTCTAGGGATTTGATTGTGTTGAGAAAGCTTTTCTAAAGTCTGGGCTTCTTGTTGAAATCGACGTCTAATAATCTCAATTAAACGCGGGTCGAAATTTCCCGGTTGTAAGTGTTTTACAAAACAGCGCGGTTCTCCAGGCCGACGAGTATCTTTAGCCAGATAAGTTCTGCCAAATTCGGCTGATTCTATGACTTCAAGGATTTGATAACGTCCGTCTAAAAGTCTGCTAACCATATTTATAATTCTACTTCGCCGCAGTTGTTGGGAATTGCTAATTGCTAATTGCTAATTGCTAATTGTTAATTGCTAATTGTTAATTGTTAATTGTTAATTAGCCATTACCTATCCAACGGCTTTTCAGTAATCAAACGAGCCCCGCCCTCTCGGGTAAAATAACTCCACGCCCACTGAATCATCACTATCAATTTATTATCAAATTCGATGACGTAGTAGATGTGGACAAATACCCACGAAAAAAAAGAATGGAAGAATGGGAGCCGCGACGTTTTAACTCGCGGAGGGAATTATACTCAGGCGGTTTCAACCGCCGTGGTTTAAAAGGGTGGGAGGATTTTTCCTCCCTAATCTTCTACCGCCTTGGCCTTACTAACGACGGTGACATATTGCATTTGTCTTTCGTCCAGGCAATTATGAACTCATGCTTTTAGGCTGTACGCATAAAAGTTAAACTCTCATTTCTGAGGTAATCTTCGCCTTGGCAAAGTTATCGGTCGGTACTTTCTTAGTTGCACTGTTTTACCCCTCGTAGAACTGTTTAACAACTAAGTTTTAGCAGCCCAGAACTGGCGAGGCATTCTAAGGTAAGAGCTTCAACGCTTACCGATAACGTAGTCCTCTAGGGACTTAGCTCTTCTTCAGCATATCTAAATTAACGAGGCACGAAGCCCCGCTCTTCAGAGCGGGGTGCTGACGGCTTGGTTGCGACCGATTACGGCTAAACTTCCATAGTCAATATACTTGAAAGGCGGCGAAGTTTGATTTTTAAGTCGGTTTTTGATGACCTTGGCCCCATAAGACCCCTCCTCCATGGCTACGGGGGCCACTCCTGGTAGGGGCTTTTCTTCTTGGTGGGGATAATTTGCTAAATCTCGCAAAAATCTTCGCGTGGCCCGGTACGCTCAAGTCCTTTTCTACCACAACTCGTCCGGCCCGGTCGAGGCTGGCCCCCGTCTTACGAGCGATCGCCTCTCCCATCCCCGATGCCTTCACCCCGGCGGCCCACAATACCGTCTCAGCCTCTATTTCCTCGGTTTCGTCCCCACTCCGGACTGTCACTTTACCATCTTCTATATTTGTCACCAGACTTTTAGTCCGTATCGTTACTCCCAAATTTGTCAAAGCTGCTGCTGCTTTTGCCGATAATTCTGGTGGGAAAGGTGGCAAAATTCTGTCCACTCCTTCTATTAAAAAAACGCGGGTCTCGCTAGTATCAAAATTCCTAAAATCTGGCTTAAATTTCTTATAAGCTAACTCTGCTAAAGCCCCCGCTAATTCCACTCCCGTCGGTCCGCCGCCCACGATAACAAATGTTAGCAAAGCCCGTCTTTTCTGGGGGTCGCTTTCTTTCTCCGCTTCTTCAAAAGCTCCTAATATTCGCCTCCGCATTTCCAAAGCATCTTCTACTGTTTTTAACGGCGGCGCTTTTTCTTGCCATTCGTCGCGACCGAAGTAAAAATCTTTGACTCCCGTAGCTACAATTAAACTGTCGTAAGTTAGGTCGCGATCGCGCCAAATTAACTTATTTTCTTCGGGCTGAATATCTATCGCTTCCCCTAACAAAACTGTGGTATTTTTATTACCTTTTAAAACTCCCCGCAGGGGCGAAGCAATATCTCCTGGAGACAAACTACCCGTCGTCACTTGGTAGAGCAAAGGTTGAAATAAATGGAAGTTTCTTTTATCAATTAAAGTAACTTTTACATCGGCTTTTCCTAATTCTTTCGCCGCATATAGTCCGCCAAATCCGCCGCCGACTATTACTACATGATGGGGTGTTTTTTTAGGGTTTTCTTCGGTTTTCATAAGAGTTTTTTTATGTTGTAGTTAATCTTTTTAGTTAATCTTTGTAGGTTGTGCGGACCTCCGTGGAAGCCAACAAAATATGTTTAGTTAATCTTTGTAGGTTGTGCGGACCTCCGTGGAAGCCAACAAAATATGTTTAGTTAATCTTTGTAGGTTGTGCGGACCTCCGTGGAACCCAACAAAATACGT
>CAZSTZ010000002.1:54519-65822 GCA_964609515.1 uncultured bacterium
AGAAAGTTGGGTTGCGTTTCACTCCACCCAACCTACAATTTTTTAGAAAGTTGGGCTGCGTTTCACTCCACCCAACCTACAATTTTTTAATTAACTCGCCGCCACCAACTCTTTTTTATTATCCTTAGAACCCATCGGGGCGCTCAAAGCTTCTTCCAATTCGGAACGACCCAAACGCTCTTCTAAAATCGTCATTACTTCCCGACCAAAATCGTTAGGATTTCGCTGCCAAGCTTCCAAACAAACCTCGCCAAAAAACCCTCCCAAAGGTTCGGGATTCCACAATAACTTCCTTGCCGTCCAAGGCATCAAACTCATCGGATCGTATCCCGGTTTCAACATTTCTTCTTTAAAGGCATATTCCTCTAAATGAGTGTGGGGCTGCAACCCGATAAAAAATATTGCTGGTTCCACTTTATCGGCACCAAAAATCTTCTCTAATTCTCGGTGATAGGCGATGGTTTGGCGAATCGTTTCGTAGGTTTCATCGATGACGTTAAAAGAATAATTAACCGATACCAAATCGTTAAAACCTGCTGCTTTTAAATCCCGGCAATTTTCCAACACAACCCGCAAGTTATAACCCATCCGCATCTTGCGAACCAGTTCTTGGGAACCGCTGGTAATGCCGATTTCAAAATAATTCATGCCGGTTTTTACCATCAAATCGCATAACTCGGGAGTTAAATTATCCGCCCGAATATAGGCCGCCCAATGAATGTCGTCCATGCCGGCATCGACGATTTTTTGCAGCAGTTCCACCGCATCGTCCATATATTTCTTGGCGGGGATAAATTGAGCGTCGGTAAACCAGAAATTACGAACGCCTCGGTTATAAAGCTGTTGCATTTCTGCTACTACTTCATCTGCGGGATTTATCCGCACTTGTTTGCCTTCGATGACCGTATAAATGCAATAGCAGCAGTTGTGGGGGCAACCTCGTTTTGTTTGTACGCCCACATAGAAATCTCGGTCTTGTAAATAATATTGAAATTCTGGCCAGATGCTTTTGATGTAGTCGTAATTACAAGCGGTTTTTTCGATGGGGGCAGGTTTTTCGTGAATGAGGCGATCGCGCGGTTGCGTTTCTCCTACCACATAGCAGCGTTCCCCCGCTAAATCTTCTTCTCGCACCAACTTTTCTAATAGCGCTTCCCCTTCTCCCACCGAAACAATCGTTCCCTGGGGCAAGCTCCGGCCCAACTGTTCGTAAAAAACGCTCACGGCCCCGCCGCCGACTACGGCCCGAGTTTCCGGGCGATAAGCTCTGGCCCGTTTTAAGCCCCGTTCTATCAATCCCAAGTTGCGCCACAACTCCGAATAATAGGAAAACGCCAACCGCATTCCCCCAAAAGCTCCCCGCAATTTGATTAAGGGATTTTTGGCGTAATAGAACTCGAAGGCGTTTTGCAAGGGGTTGCCCCCGCGCCCTCCCACTGGGGCATAAATTTGGATGTCCCGCCAGGAGTAGATTAAGAGGTTTGGTTGAAATTCATCGATGCAGTCATCCAGGGCCGATTTGTAGTCTAAGGGCGGCACTGCTCCCAGGTCGAAGATTCGCTGTTCTACTTCTGGGAAGAGCTTCTGGATGTGGTCTGCCAGATAGACTACCCCGATGGGAAAAATGGGATTGCACGGCAGCCGAACGTAAAGGATTTTATTGTCCATGATATTTTTTGATTTTTTTTACCACAATTTCAACTTCTTGTCAAGGTCTTTTTCAGAAAAATTTACTAATCGTTGCATATCTTTTATTTTAATGGACTTTGCTTGAGCGATCGCTTACATTACCTTGTCAAGTTATAAATTTCTCTTCTAAATTCTAAATTTCTCTTCTAAATTCTAAATTTAAAATAATTGCAAATTATAACACAAATGTCAAAAATTACCCTCTTTATTTAGAATTATTTAAGCTTGTCATCTTAAATACTTATGATTGATTCAAAAAAAATTAGAAATTGGTATTAGAAATTACAGCAACTCGAAAAAGTTAATGTTACATTGGTTTACATAACTAAATGTTTTAAAAGCAAATCCCTTAGGAACTGTATATCATGGCACAAATTCTCGATCCCCTACCTTCTAACAGCGACGGCCAAATTCTTTGCTGCTACGTCAACGCTACCAGTCAAATTCAGATTGCTAGAATCAGCAATATTTCTAACTGGTATTTTGAGCGGGTTGTGTTTCCAGGACAACGTTTAGTGTTTGAAGCTCTACCCGAAGCACTGCTAGAAATTCATACGGGGATGATGGCAAGTTCGGTATTGTCAGATACAGTACCTTGCGATCGCTTGCAAATGAATCAAGGCCCTTTCTCGACCATTTGCCCTGCTCAAAATCTTAAACGAGCTTCGGCATCTCGACCCCAACCAGAAAAGAAAACCGAGCCTGCTTTGAGTGCCGTTGATTAGTCTATTTAGAGCTCAACCCCTAAGCTTTTTTCAGCTTTTGGAGCTCCTTCGCAATTTAAAATAACAACAACGATGGTAGTATTGTCCAAATCAAATACAACCATCGTTTTTTTGGTAATTAACAATTAAATATTAACAATAGACAACAGACAATTGACAATTAACAATTAACAATGACTATATTTCGTCTGTCTCCTCTAATTAGAATTACTCTTTTGAGTTTATATTTTGCCTTAACCTTACCTTTACCTTTCTTATCCCAAGTCACCCAGGCCCCAGTACCTCCAACCCTGCTGGCCGTGGCATTGGTATTAGGGGCGATCGCTGTTTATGCGGCCCTAACAGAAAGAGTAATTGTCGATGAAGAAAAAATTGACGTTTGCTATCCCCAGTGGGTGCCTAATTTCTTTCGCAAAGGTTGGTCCCTGCCTTGGGCAGAAGTAAAAGCTTTAAAACCTCGAACCACCGGACAAGGTGGAATAGTTTATTATTTCCTCAATAATTCCGGTCAAGGTTATTTATTACCGATGCGAGTGTCCGGGTTTGCTAAATTAGTAAAAATTGTCGAAGAAAAAACCGGCATCGATACCACTGACGTCCGCCCTCTTTCTCAACCGTGGATGTATTTTATTTTGTTAGGATTAACTTTATTTTTGTTATTAGTAGATGCAGCGACTATTGCGGCGGCGATTTTTAATTAACAATTGTAATGGTTAATTGTTAATGCGAAAAAACAACAACTAACAATTGACAATTGACAATTAAGCATTACCAACGGGAATCTTAATAATAAATTCAGTTCCCGCCCCCGGTTTAGAAACGCACTCAATATTTCCTCGATGGCGTTCCACCACAATTTGATAGCTAATAGATAAACCCAAACCGGTGCCTTTACCCACAGGTTTAGTCGTAAAAAACGGGTCGAACAACTTTTGGCGAACCTTCTCGGGAATGCCCGGACCGTTATCGGCAATTTTAATTTCTACAAACCGACCCTTTGTTAGTTCCCCGTTAGAGAGAAAAGAACCTTGCTTTACTTCCGTAGAAATTTTAATTGTTGGCAAAGAACAAGTAGGAAAAATTGAATCATTTCCCCTGGATAAATTACCAGCGATCGCCCCTTCTTCCAAAGCATCGAGAGCGTTACCGATAATATTCATAAAAACCTGATTCAACTGACCCGGATAACAATCCATTCGCGGCAAATCTCCATATTCTTTAACAACTTCTACCCGAGGACTTTCTCCATTTTCCTTAAAGCGGTGCTTTAAAATCAAGAGCGTACTTTCGATACCGTCGTGAAGATTAACCCGCTTTTGTTCCGCCTCATCCAAACGAGAAAAATTACGGAGGGAGAGGACAATTTCTCGTATTCTATCTGCCCCTATTTTCATCGAATTTAGAACTTTTGGTAAATCTTCCAAGATAAAATCGAGTTCCATTGCCTCTATTTCTTCTTGAATTAGCGGCGCGGGTTCTGGATATTCTTCCTGGTAAAGTTCTATCAGTCGTAATAAATCTTGGACGTACTGATTCGCGTGGCTAATATTACCAGAAATAAAACCGACGGGATTATTAATTTCGTGAGCGACGCCAGCTACGAGCTGCCCCAAACTCGCCATCTTTTCGTTTTGAACCATTAAAAGTTGAGTTTGTTTTAATTCCTTTAAAGTCCCTGCAAGCTCGTAGTTTTTACTTCTTAATTTTTGCGAGGTTAAATGTAACTCATCTACAGTTTTTTGCAAAGTCTCTTCGGCTTTCTTTCTGGCAGTAATGTCGCTGCGAATCGCTACATATTTATAGGGCTTTTGTTCGTCGTTTAAAAAAGGTACGATGGTAGTGTAAACCCAGTAATAATTGCCATCTTTGCTGCGATTTTTCACTTCTCCAGTCCAGACTTTTCCTTGACTAATAGTTGACCAGAGATTTTGAAAAAACTCCCGCGAATGATAGCCAGAATTAACTGCTTTGTGGGTCTTGCCAATGATTTCCTCCCGGGAATATTGAGACAGCTCGCAAAACTTATTGTTGACATAAGTAATGACACCCTTTTCGTCAGTTATGGCTACAATAGAAGAGCGGTCCAGAGCGAATTTTTGAAATTCTAATTCTTTGAGAGTTTGTTGTAATTTGGCTTCGGCAGCTTTGCGATCGCTAATATCGGTAATCATCCGCAACACCCCGGAAAATTCCTTGCTAGCATCAAAAATTGGCGTTGCCGAAACAATAGCCCAAAGGTCGGAACCGTCCTTGCGTTTAAACTTAAAATCGTGGCGTTCGTGGTAGCCTTGACGGCGGCGTTCCACATATAGTTCTGCTTGTTTTTGACTGTCGCCATCCATAAATTCAAAGAGCGATCGCCCCAGCATTTCCTCAACTTTATAACCGAGCATTTCTGCCATCCTGTTGTTAGCAAAAGTCGTCTTGCTCTCGGCATCAAACATCCAAATACCCTCGGAAGCTGTCTCGACAATATAACGATAATGACTTTCGCTGTCTCTCAAAGCTTCTTCTGTTTTTTTCCGTTCGGTGACATCGCTTTCGATGGCAATAAAACCCTGCAAATCTCCCGTTTGATGGTCGTAAATTGGGGTTATAGACAAAGATAGCCAATAGCCATTTCCATCTTTTTTATAATTATAGATTTCCCCGTCAAATTCTTCTCGGGCAGCGATGGCTTTTCTAATTTTTGCCACCGTTTCTGGATTAGTTTTTTCTCCTTGAAGAAAAGAACCCGGTTTTCGTCCCAAAACTTCTTCTAATTGATAACCTGTAATTTTCGTAAACGCTTCATTTACCCATTGAATGGAACCGTGAGGATTGGTAATAATGACAGCATTTTGAGTTTTTTGAGCTACCAACGCCAAGCGAGATGATTCTAACTCCGTTTGCTTTCTTTCTGTAATATCTTGAGAAATCCTTAACACATATCTAGAGACTCCTTCGTCGTCAAACAAGGGCACTTTTTTAGTGTGGAGAAAGCGCTTTTTTCCCTGGGGAGTTTCTATGGCTTCTGAGGGACGTTCTACAGTTTCCCCTGTAGCTAGCATTTCCCATTCTTGTTTGCTGGTTTTGTTGGCGGGGAAAATCTCATCGCACCCTTTACCCACTGCCTCTTCGGAACTATAACCAAAAAGTTCTTCGCTAGCTTTATTCCAGTAAATAAAACGCCGTTCGATCGCATCTTTAATAACGACGCTAACTGGGAGATTATCTAATACTGCATTGAGGAAATCTGTAGTATTTCTGAGATTAATTTCTGTTTTTTTCCTCTCGGTAATGTCTAAAATTACCCCATCTAAATACAGAATAGCTGCGGCGTTATTTTCTCCTTCTCCATAAACAGGTTGACCTTTTTCATAAACCCATTTTAAACTTTCATCTGCTGCCAAAATGCGATATTCTAAGATATAAGGCTTACAAGCTTCTAGGCTTTTTTTAACTTCGATTTTAACTTTTTCTCGGTCTTGGGGATGAATAATACTGGCAAAAGAACGAACCCGATTGTTGATAAAATCTGAAGGTGGATAACCAGCGATTTCCTCAATGGCATCGCCGATAAATTCCATGGTCCAATGGGAGTCGCAAGCACAGCGGTAGAAAGCACCCGGAATATTAGCAACTAAAGTTTTATATCGTTCTTCGCTAGTATCGAAGGAGCCCTTTTTCTGCGCCTGGTTAACTTTGTCTCGATGGGAGTAGGGGGAATTTGAAGATATCTGCATGATTTTTTTCTCGTAAGTTTTGGGCGCGATTTAACTGCTACCGGTGTTCGACCGACTCGCGGTCTTACGAACTATTGTATTAATTTTCAAAGAAGTTTTATGAACTTTTGTAAAGTTTGGTGGGATAGATATGGATAAACCAGGTTATAAACTGCGATTGGAAGAGGTAGGCTTGGCGACGAGATTGGGCGTCCGCTTGCTAACCGATCTGTCTTTTGCCGTCCAACCCGGAGAAAAAGCGGCCATAATCGGGCCATCGGGAGCGGGTAAAACTTCTTTATTAAGAGTGTTAAATCGATTAACTTCTCCCACCGTCGGTTCTATTTATCTGGAAGGACGGAATATTCGGGAAATATCGGTGTTGGAGTGGCGGCGAGAGGTGACGTTGGTGCTTCAGGAGTCGAAATTGTTGGGGATGTCGGTAGGGGAGGCGATCGCTTATCCTCTTAAGTTGCGCGGTTTGGGGCCAGCAGAAATCTCGGAACGTACTTCCTACTGGATGGAACAATTGCACGTTCCCCAAGATTGGTTATCGCGGACGGAGTTACAACTTTCCGTGGGGCAGCGACAGTTGGCAGCCATTACTCGGGCAATGGCCATCGAACCGAAAATTCTCTTATTAGACGAGCCCGTTTCGGCCCTGGATAGCGGTAAAGGAGCTCAGTTGTTAAAAGCGCTTCAATTATTAGCGGACAAAGGCACGACTATTTTAATGGCCAACCATCAATTAGAGATTGCCCGGGAATTTTGCACCCGAGTCCTCCACTTAGAGTCTGGGAAACTGGTAGCGGACGTTTCCTCTGAGGAAGTGGACTGGGTGGGGTTGCGGCAAAACTTAATTGCGGCAGAAGTGCGGGAAACTGAGGAATGGAGCTAGTAGGGTGCGCAGTGCGCACTTCGTTTGTAGGCAAAAGGCAAGAGGCAAGAGGCAAGAGTGGGGAAGGTTTGTAAGTAAAAATGCGTACTCAAGAGAGCGTTTTCCGCTCTCACGACTCTTTCCATTAACCCCAGTGCTAGTAGGGTGCGCACTGCCAGGGCTGTCAAGGTGGTCAACAGATTTTGTGGTGGGGGGAGGCAAAAGGCAAAAGGCAAAAGGCAAAAGGGGGGAATTAAAGAGCAAAAAACGACCCACTAAGTGCCAATTCCTATCTCGTTCATTAGCTCAAGATAGCCTAAAGTAACGTTTTTTCGTTCTCGTGGCTGCACCTTGACAGTGCTGGGTGCGCACTGCGCACCTTAAAAAATTACTTTTGCCTTTTGCCTTTTGCCTCTTGCCTTCAGCATTGCCTCTTGCCTCTTGCCTCTTGCCTTCAGTAGCACTGCGCACCTTACAAAATTACTTTTGCCTTTTGCCTTTTGCCTCTTGCCTTCACCATTGCCTCTTGCCTCTTGCCTTCACCATTGCCTCTTGCCTCTTAACTTTTACCTGCTGCCACCGCTAGCGGTTGTTTGGGAGTATTTGTCAGTGGGCCGCCTTCGAGTTTTTCTTTATTGAAGCGATAGCCGACGCTGCGGACTGTTTGAATTAAACTGGGTTCGCCGGGGTGGAGGTCTATTTTTTTGCGCAGGGAGAGAACGTGGGTGTCGATAGTCCGGGGGTTGTCGATCGCATCGGGCCAGGCCCGCTGTAACAATTCGGAACGACTCAGAGCTAGGCCCCCCGCTTGAGCTAAAACGTAGAGAAGGCTAAACTCTTGGGGAGTTAAATCGATAAAATAACCTTTAAACTTAACGCGACGATGCACCAAATCTATTGTTAAGTCGCCATAATCGAGACTGAAAAGTGGAGTTATTTTTCTTTGGCGTCGCAATAGGGCCTCGACTCGGGCCAAAAATTCTTTAATGCCGAAGGGTTTGGTGAGGTAGTCATCTGCGCCCGCCCTCAAACCCGCGACGATATCTGCTTCGGTGTTCCGGGCCGATAAGATTAAAATGAGACTTTGTTGGCATTCCTGAAGCCACTGACAAAATTCGAGACTGTTTCCATTTGGCAATTCAGCTTCAAGAATTATTAGACTGGGCTGAATTTGCGGCAATTTTTCTTTGGCGCTGCGGATATCTCCCGATTGAGATACCAAATATCCCTCTTGCTGTAAATGCCAGCCTAAGAGCGATCGCAAATTTGGATTTTCTTCTATTATTAAAATCCGACGAGATTTCACCGATCCACCTTTACCCAAAATTTATAATTCGTTCTTTATTAGCTTAACAAAAGTTCGCTCTTACTTCTGTAACATCTACTACTTTCGCTCTTTTTTCTCGGTTAATTTAGTTTTTTTTATCTGGCTGATTATAACATTTAATCGTTTTTGAGTCAATAAGTTGAGAATTTTAGTTAAAACAAGAGAAAAAAAAGTTAAAAATTTGGTAAAACTGGGTAATTGTACTGTGAAAATAGCGATCGCTCCCGATAAATTGTTTTAAAATGTAAAGTTAGGTGAAGGAGGCCAATGCTCCCTGGGACGCTCCTAACCCGAAGAGCTCGAAGGCGCAAACTGGAGAAACGTGCTAGGATACCAAGAACGAATTGGCTAATGTCACGATTCCCAAGCCAACCCACCGTAAAAATGTAAAAGAAATAAAAATTAGCTAAAAGTTAACAAGAGGCCATTATGCTTACCGACACTCTGACAATCCGCCACTACCAAAAACTGACCGATTCTTTAGTCGAAATGTGGAATCGAGGCTATCGCTATGATGATTTACGGCTGTTTTTAGATGGTTATCTGGCAGCTTTAAGGCATAGCAATAGCCTCGAACCTTATCACGTTCACAGGTTGGAGGAAGAAACCACTCGCTACATTTGCGATCCTTCTAATTTTGAAATGCCCCAACCTCAACCACAGGTCGATTATTATTAACCGGGTTTTAATTTGTTAGTTGTTAATTGCTAACTGCTAATTGTAAAAAAAGCAGTAAAAAAGCAATTAGCAATTAGACATTTTAAATGCTCCAAATTTACTCTGCATTGTCCCTGATGGCGGTGCTTTTTTTTTGCCGCAAAAATTGTAAATTTTTCTAACAAAAGTCTTGTAATTTTTCCTCGATTATTCTAAAGTAGCTGTTGAATTTGGAATAGTTTTTAAAACTACCGTTAATGGGGAAAGCAAATTAAAAAGCAGGGTGCCCTCAGCAATAGCGCTATATTAATCCCCATCCTCAGATAGATAAAAAGGAAAAATTATGAGTGACAAGGGCCCGTTTTTAAAACCGAGAATTTCAGCAACAGCGATCGCCGCCGGCACCCTAGCTATTATCGCCTCATCCATTCCCTCAAATGCTACCCCAGGGGAAACCAATTTATCCCCAGCAGCAGTAATCCCAGTAGAAAAATTAGAACAAAACCATCTCCCCCCTGACCAAGGGGGGCCGGGGGGGATAAACCTCCCCCCTTACCAAGGTGGGCAGGGGGGGATAAACCTCCCCCCTTACCAAGGGGGGCCGGGGGGGGGGATAAACCTCCCCCCTTACCAAGGGGGGCAGGGGGGGATAAACCTCCCCCCTTACCAAGGGGGGCCGGGGGGGATCGAATCTCCCTACAGCGATGCCCTCGAACAAGTAACCTCGGTTTCCCAACTCTCGGACGTCAACCCGACGGATTGGGCATTTCAAGCCTTACAATCTCTGGTGGAACGCTACGGCTGTATCGCGGGATATCCAGATGGAAGCTTCCGAGGCGATCGCCCCATCACCCGATACGAATTTGCCGCCGCCTTAAACGCCTGTCTGGAACGAATTACCGAAGTTTTTGGCAGCTTAGATACGGTTACTCAGGACGACCTAGACTTAATTTTGCGATTCCAAGAAGACTTTGCCATAGAACTAGCGGAGTTGGAAAATCGCATAGACATTCTAGAATTTCGCATGGGCGAACTAGAAGCAGGGCAATTTTCCCCCACCAGCAAACTTCTGGGAGAAGTTATCTTCGGTTTAAACGGAGTCTTCTCGGGGGAAGGACAAGACAATACAGTTTTCCAATACCGCACTCGACTGGTTGCCCTAGCTAGCTTCACCGGCAAAGACCAACTCTGGATGCGTTTTGTTTATGCCAGCAACGCCAACCCTCCGGTTTTAGCGGGCGGTACTCGCGAAATCGTTCAAACCTATCAATATTTTGGCGAGATTCCCGACGATATAGCCTTCTTCAGTTTTCTGGAATACGTCTTTCCCGTTGGGGAAAAAATGCGAGTTCATGTCTCTGGATTAAATGGCTATCAATGGTTTGGAGTTAACTACCTCAATCCTTATTTTGAGAACTTTGAGGGAGGAATGGGGAGTTTGAGTCTTTTTGGTAATAAAAACCCGGTTTATCGACTGGGGGGCGGCGTCGGTGCCGGTTTTACTTACCAATTTAATCCGGCCTTGGCTTTTACTGCGGGTTATTTAGCCGGAGAGGGCTCTAATCCTAGTATGGGCGCCGGTTTGTTTGACGGTAATTTTACCGCTTTAGCTCAGATTACCTGGACTCCCAGCGCTAATTTTGGCCTGTCGGTTCTCTACAACCGGGCTCATTTTGATGCGGGCTCTTTTACCTTTGGCGATAATAGCGGGGTAATTAGGGTTCGCGGAGCTGTGGGCAGCAGCGTGCTTGAAGATGTTTTAGCTCCTTTTACGGTTAATTCTAACTCCTACGGGGGTCAGTTTTCTTGGCGTGCCAGTCCGAAATTTACTCTTAGCGGTTGGGTGGGGCTGACTGAGGTGGAGGCGATCGATGCCGGAGATGGAGAGATTTGGAATTACGCCCTCACTTTCGCTTTTCCGGATCTGGGGGGTCCGGGACATTTGGGCGGTGTTGTTCTGGGGGTTCAGCCTTATCTTGCCAGTATGGAAGGAGTGGAACTGCCGAATAACGATACTTCGGTTCATGTGGAAGCTTTTTATCGATACCAGATTCGCGAAGGTATCTGGCTAACTCCGGGTTTGATTTGGATTACTGCTCCCAATCAAAATCGCGATAACGAAGATATCGTTTTGTGGACTTTGAGAACGACGTTTTTGTTTTAGCGCCGACAAGAAACCCGGTTGGCAAAAAACCGGGTTTCTGGGGAGGTAAAAAACTGGGTTTCTGGGGAGGTTGAAGAAACCCGGTTGGCAAAAAACCGGGTTTCTGGGGAGGCAAAAAACCGGGTTTCTGGGGAGGCAAAAAACCGGGTTTCTGGGGAGG
>CAZSTZ010000002.1:65922-76951 GCA_964609515.1 uncultured bacterium
GGGGAGGCAAAAAACCGGGTTTCTGGGGAGGCAAAAAACCGGGTTTCTGGGGAGGGTGCCTTACTTGCTATCAGTTTCCTCAATGGGAATCTCGATAATAAACTCGGCACCCTGCCCGGGAGCAGAAATAACGCTCAATTTTCCACCGTGTTTGTCCTCAACAATTTGGTGGGAAATCGACAAACCCAAACCAGTACCCTTACCCGCCGGTTTGGTAGTGAATAAATATTCAAACAACTTCTGCCGCACTTCCTCGCTCATGCCCATACCGTTATCCTTAATCCGAACCACCGCAGAATTATCCCGCGCTTCGGTAACAATGGTAATAATATTGGGATTAGCCTTAATCTCCTGGTAGGAACGTCCTTGGTTAAACTCGTCAAAAGCGTCAATGGCATTAGCCATCAAATTCATAAACACTTGACTCAACTGGCCCGGATAGCAGAATACTGCGGGCAAGTCGCCGTATTGCTTAACTATTTCTATGGCCGGACGAGTCTCGTTATCCTTGAGGCGATGTTTGAGAATCAATAAAGTGCTGTCGATGCCCTCGTGGAGGTCGAACTCGCTCTTTTGCACCGCATCGGCACGGGAGAAAGTCCGCAGGGAGGTACTGATATCTCGGATGCGATCGGTTCCCGTTTTCATCGAAGCAATAATCTCTGGAAAATCTTCCACCAAATAATCCAACTCTACCTCCTCTATTTTCTCAGAAATATCGGAAGCGGGTTCGGGATAATTTTGCTGGTAAAGCTCCACCAACTCGATTAAATCGCGAGCGTAATCTTGAGCGTATTCCACATTACCCGCAATAAAACCGACGGGATTATTAATCTCGTGGGCGATGCCCGCCATCAACTGACCTATAGCCGACATTTTCTCGCTCTGAACTAACTGCAACTGAGTATTTTTCAACTCCTGCAAAGAACGTTCCAACTGTTGAGAATAATCCTGAGAAACTCGATACAAGCGAGCGTTTTCCAGAGAAACGGCGGCCTGAGAACACAACAGTTTTAACAGTTGCACTCGGTCTTTTGTAAAAGCCCCCGTCGCCAGATTATTTTCCAAATAAATTACCCCCAACAAGGCTCCTTGCTTGAGAATTGGCACGCACAAAATCGACTTAATTTGATGCTGTTTGACGTAAAGTTCGTTGGTAAATTTTGGTTCTTTGAACGCATCGGTTACGACCAAACTTTTCTGAGTTCGCAGCACATAATTTAATGCCGTCGGCGAAATGTCTTTGCTCTCTTCTACGGGAGTCGAATTCATCACCCGCACGATATATTTATCCGGTCCGCGTTTCGTTCCATTTTTCTCGACTTTTGCCACCGCTTCTACTAACAACTTCCCTTCTTGCAGGAGCATCAATACCCCAGAAGTTGCCCCGGCATTTTCCACGACGATTTTAATCAAATTCTCCTGCAACTTCTCCAACTCCAACTCTCCAGATATAGCTTGAGAAGCTTGCATGACTGCCGGCAAATCTAAGATGTGAGAGCTGGCGCTGCTGTTAGTGGTGCTGGTGTTGGTGATGGTAACGTCTATCCCGGACGGTATCTGGGGCAATTTAATCTTGTGGAGAAACGAGGAATATCGCTCCTCTAAATCTTTGACTTTGGCAACTGCCCCCCACCGGATGTAGCAGTAGTAAGCTTCGACGATATAAAAGCGACCGATATGTTTTTGACCGTGCTGTAAGTGGTACTCTCCTGCCAGTTCGTTTATCAGGGCTTCTTCGTGGGTAAAGCCTTGTTGGCGGACTCCGTTGAGAGCAGATTCGTAGCAGTTAATGGCAGTTAAACGGTCTCCGAAAACGCGGGCTGTTTCTGCTTCTACCAGGTCGTATTTGTGCTGGAAGTTCGCGGGGGCGTGTTCGGCCCAATGTTTCATTTTGGCTTGGTTGGCTTCCAGTTCGCTGAGGTATTGTTGTTGTTCTGTTTCCGAGACGTTGGGGTAGTCGGCCAGCAAAGCCAGAGAATAGTAGAAGTTGTTCTCGGCTACGGTTAATAAACCGGCGGCGGTTTGTTCGTATTTGGCTCCTTCTCGGGCGCAGGCTGCGGCCAGTTTGGGTTCTTTAAACAGGTAAGCGAGCATGGCTTTGGCGAGATAGGCGTAAACGAGGGCGGTGCCGATGTTGTATTCGATTAAAATTGGCAGGGTTTCCGATTCGTTGAAGGCTTCGCCGACGAGTTTGAGTTTGTCTGGGGCGCGGTTGAGGAGGTTGAGGCTGAGTTGCCTGCCGATGACGCCGTAGCCGACGTGGTATTCTAGTTTGAGTTTTTGCAGGGCGTTGAGGTATTCTCGTTGTTTTTCTTCGACGGTTTCGAGGTGTTCGCCTGTTGAAAAGAGGTTGCTGCAATAAACTAAAGCGGCGTAACCGGAATAGAGTAATTCTCCCGTTTCCAAACCGGAAAAGAAAGCTTCTTGCAAAGGTTCTAGGGTAGCTTGTATTGGCTCTTTCCAGTGTTGTATGTGACCGCTAAAGATTTCAAAGACTGTAGAGCGAAATTCGCGCACGTCGCGCCGATCTAAAATTGCTACACCCAGCTTGCCAAATTGGTGCGCTTGAGAAATATCGTCCATCAACCCGCATAAGAGCGTACCATAGCTAACGTATATCTTTGAAGCTATAGCCGAATTGCCGTAGTTGATGCAGAGGTTAACCTGGGTAAAGGTGACTGGCAACGCTAGCTCTGAATTTGTCGTAAAAATAGCACTGCTAATGGCATCTAATATCCGCAAGACTGCCAGTTTATTTCCATCGGTCATTTCCGGCAAGTTTGCCAACTCTTCTATCTCTTCCTCTATTTTTGGCGCTTCTTTCTCCAAACTCACTCCCAGCATTTCTACGACTTTTAGCCCTAGCTCTATGGCTTTTTGTAGCTGATTTTGAGCGACATAAGATTTAATTTTAATCTCGTAAACGTTGACCTTTTCCAACAAAGTTTTAACCTTTGCCAGAGCAACTTCTACCAACTCGTCAGAACGCTCGTAATTGCTATTGAGATACTCCGCTTCAATAGCCCCCACATAAATATCCCGCGCCAATTCGTAATCCCTTTCCCAACTGTCGGCATCCAACATCCCCATCGCTACGTTGAGATAATTCAGGGCCGCTTCGTAAGCCGCAGATGCCTTGGCTTTCTCTCCCGCAATTAAATTCAACTCTGCCAGTTCTCGTTTTTCTCCCCTGTTTGCCAACAAATCTATACCGTAATTGAGTTGGTTTACCAGGGGAAAAATATTTTCCTGCCGTTCTTCTTCCGTAGTATTTGCCAGCAGCAACCGACCGATATGCAAGTGAGCTTGTTGTTTGTGACTGTCGGGAATGAGACTATAAGCCGCTTGCTGGACGCGATCGTGCAAGAACCTGTACTCTATATTGAGGTCCGGGGCCGTAGTATGGAGAGGAGATGTTGGCGAGGGTGTCAGCCTCAAACCGATAAATAAATCCTCCCCAGTCTCTTCTTGCCCGCCCAAACTCAAGGGTATCTTATAAGTTTTGCTCTTTGGTAAAATCAAACCCGCCTGCAAAGCTTCCCAGAGTTGGGCGGCGGTAACGGTTTCCGATTCTTGATTGGCTATGGACAGGACTTTGAGGTTAAATTGGTTGCCGATACAGGCTGCCAATTTTAGGGCTTTCTGAGTAAATTCCGACAGTTTTTCGATATTACGAGCGACGAGCTCTACTACATTATAATCGGTGATGCCTACTGCCTGGATTTCCTCAAGGTTCCACTCCCAACTATCGGTGGATGCTCGATAAGCTAACAGTTGTTCCGAGTACAAGCTTTTCAGCAGTTGGGTGATGAAAAAAGGATTTCCTTGGGTTTTTTGGTAGATTAGTTCTGCTAGGGGCTTGCTGGCTTGTTGGGCTTTTCTCTCGGGATAGCGTCCGTTGGTTGTTTGCGGCGGTTTTTCTCCCAAGGTTTCTGCTACTAACTGGCTGACGTGAGACAGTTCTAAGGGTTTGACGACGATATTATTAACTGGGGCACCGCTGGCTTTTATTTTCTCGATAGTTTGAATTGTCGGATGGGTGGGGCTGACTTCGTTATCTCGGTAAGCGCCTATTAAGAGCAGATATTTGCTCTCGGGATTGGTTATCAATAATTCGATTAATTTCAACGAGGCGCTATCGGCCCACTGCAGGTCGTCTAAAAACACGACTAAGGGATGTTCCTCTCGGGTGAAGACGCTTACGAATTGTTGAAAGACTCGGTTAAAGCGGTTTTGAGATTCTGTGGGTCCGAGTTGGGGTACTTCCGGTTGGGGACCGACGATAAATTCGAGTTCGGGGATGACATCGATAATTACCCTACCGTTGGCACCTACTGCTTTGAGGATTTTCTGCTTCCAGATTTCTACTTTTTGGGAACTTTCGACCAGCAGTTGCAGAACTAATTCGCTGAAGGCTTGAACTACGGCGGCGTAGGGGATGTTGCGTTTAAATTGGTCGAATTTACCGTTGATAAAATAGCCCCGCTGCCGGACTATGGGTTTGTGTACTTCGTTAACGATCGCCGTTTTCCCGATACCGGAGTAACCCGATACCAGTATCATTTCCGACCGCAAAAATCCCCCTTCGTCCGTTTCATCGACACCTTCATCGACAGGCAAGATGCCTGTCCTACGGGCTCCGATGGCTCCCCCCTTTTCAAGGGGGGCGGGGGGGGGATCGAAGGCCAACACGCCGCTAACCCTATCGAATGCGGCCAGCAACCTCCGAACTTCTTTTTCCCGTCCGTAGAGTTTTTCCGGTATCGATAACTGAGTTCCTCGGTCTCGCTCTCCCGGTAGGAAATACTCGATGTTGCCTTCGTTTGTCAGTTGTTGGAAGCATTTTTCTAAATCGTATTTTAACCCTTCAGCGCTTTGGTAACGTTCTTCTGCGTTTTTTGCCAGCAGTTTCATTACGATTTCCGACAGCGTTTCGGGTATTTCTGGGTTGACTTCGCGAGGCGGTTTCGGGTTAATTGCTAGGTGACAGTGTACCAACTCCATCGGTTCCCTCGTGCTGAAGGGCAGTCTTGCCGTCAGACTTTCGTATAAAGTCGCTCCCAGAGAGTAATAATCGCTGCGATAGTCTATAGCTCGATTCATCCGTCCCGTCTGTTCCGGCGACATATAAGCAAGAGTTCCTTCTACGAAGTTTGAACTGCCCGCCGTCGGCGTTTCTTTAGATAATTGGGAAGCGATGCCGAAGTCTGTTAGTTTTACTTGTCCCGTTTCGTTGTTAACGATAATATTACTTGGTTTTAGATCCTTATGAATTACCGGTATTTGATGAATTTCTCCCAAAGTTTCTGCTAGTTTGATGAAGATGCGCAGAATTTCTCGCAGTTTCAATTTTTCCTCTGCCAAAAGCTGTTTGAGGGATTTTCCCGTTACGTCTTCGAGGACGAGAGCGTAACTTCTTTGGTATTTTTCCAAATCTAAGGATTTAACTATACCTTCTGTGTTTTTGAGAGTTTGAGTTATTTTATACTCTTGCCTCAAGCTGCTTATTTGTTCTAGGGTTGGATATTCGTTGCGCAGGATTTTTACCACTACTTTGTGGCTGTCGTTATTCCGAACGCCGCGATAGATTAAAGCATTTTGTCCCGCGTTTATTTGTTCCGTTATCCGATATTTTTCTAGTTGAAGAAGTGACATTGTTACCTCCCGTAACAGACATATTTTTTAGTAGCACCTTACAATAAACTCCGTAGGGTGCGCAATGCGCACCTTACAATAAACTCCGTAGGGTGCGCAATGCGCACCTTACAATTTTTCAACCTCAAACCTCAAAACCTCCAAAACCTCTGACCTCTGACCTCTGACCTCTGACCTCTGACCTCAAACCTCTGACCTCAAACCTCTGACCTCTGACCTCTGACCTAAATCATTTACCCACCATTTTAACTGTGCTGCGCTAGTAGGGTGCGCAATGCCAGCACTGTCAAGGTGCAGCCACGAGAACGAAAAAACGTTACTTTAGGCTATCTTGAGCTAATGAACGAGATAGGAATTGGCACTTAGTGGGTCGTTTTTTGCTCTTTAATTCCCCCCTTTTGCCTTTTGCCTTTTGCCTTTTGCCTCCCCCCACCACAAAATCTGTTGACCACCTTGACAGCCCTGGGTGCGCAATGCGCACCTTACAATTGCTGTAGCCCTTGCTAAAAAAGAGTTAAACTCCCCCTGCCCCCCGCACTCTTTGCCTACTTTCGGAGCATCAGACAGCCCAGAATCTTAAGAAATAATTAAACACTGCTTGTCGGCTTGACAAATCTGCTGGCTTCTGTAAATATACTCATCTGTGGCTGGCAAAAAAAGAGCAAAGAGAGGATGGCAGTCCTCCCCCAGCTCGTTATTCTGCCAGGCTTCCGCAGCCCTCTCTGCTAACTGTTGCCCTCCATGGAATTAGAGCGGACGGACTCCCAATCCCACGCTCCCAAGAGGGACAGTTTTTACTAGAGGTCGGGCTATGCCAATTTCTTTTAAGGAGACAATAGATGCAAATTGAATCTCAAAACTGGCAAATTAGCCTGGCCAAAGTTGTCGCCCAAACCTGGGCCGATGAAAGCTTCCGCCAGCGCTTCCTCGCCGAACCTGCTGCCGTTCTTCGCGAGGCCGGAATGGCTCTCGAAGATTCCGTCAAGGTTGTGGTCAACGAGGGTGGCAGTTCTTCTGCAGTCCTCGCCGGGGCAGAAGCTGGCACTACCGTTTACGAGATTAGCTTGCCCTCTAAGCCCGAAGACTTAGAAGCCGAGCAGCTTTTCGCCTGGTTTAACTCTTTTGTTCCAGCTACTGCTAGCTGCTGCTAAAATCCCTTTAGCCATAGCAGGGGAGCGAGCTTTCCCCAAGAGGTAAGACTGTAGCTAGAAGCTAAAAAGGAAGCAAAAGTCCTACCTGTAGAACTGCTAAAATTAATCCAGTTCCGTCGGTGGTTTTCTACTTTTGCTTCCTTTTCTTTGGAAGATAGACGCTATTTAACATCGGCCTTCCCTTCCCCTTATTTACTACATTTGCCTAATTTGGCTGTCGTTTTGCCCGTATCTAGCCAGCCAGTAGCCTTTTTCGGGCTAATGGAACTGAGGTAGTTGGACCGACCCAATCCTTATTTAACCCCCGCCTCTTTTTCCCAAGTATGTAACTGCTTGGGCACGGATAACGCGATCGCCATCTTTTTTTTTTGTGATTTCGATCGCTTACCTCAAAGATTCGGTCGTTTATTTTGGTTTGAGTGCTTTTTATTAGCTTACTACGGTTCGTAGTTTTAAAGCAACTACTGGATATTTTTTTTGATGGCCTCAAAGAAAAGCCACAAAAAAGTCTTAATTTTAAGGACAATCTCGATTGTCCCTTGGCAGGAAGGGAGCGGTAAGCGATCGCGATCGTCTTTTGATGCGATCGTCGTCACATTTATTGGGACGGGTAAGGTGTTGGATGGTTTTTTTGTAGCGGGTTATAATTAAAAGCACTAAAGTGCTTACTACAAGCCCAAGGGTGTCATGTTAAAAAAACCAAAATTTAAAAATTGCTTTAAAGTAATAACCGTAAAATCCGTGGGAGTATTTTTACTCTCCGAAATCGACTATTACGTTCTGACGGGCAAACTCTACGAACTATTAGCACCGCTAATAAACGGAGAGAGAACCCCAGAAGAATTGATAGGACTGGTGGCGGGGAAAGCATCGGCGGCGGAAGTATTCTATGCTTTGATGCTGATGGAACAAAAAGATTATATCGTAGAAAGCGAAGAACTTTTACCATCAGAAATAGCCAGTTTGTGCGACCTATTGCAAATAGATAGACAAGCAGCGGGCAAATGTCTAAAAACCACCAAAGTTGCCGTAAAAGCCTGCGGCAATATCGACCCCAAACCGTTCGTTTCTATCCTAAAAAATCAAGGAATATTAATAGCAGAAGAAGGAGACATAACGGCAGTATTAACCGACGACTATTTGCAGGAAGGATTGGAGAATTTCAACCAAAAATCTTTAGCAGAAAAACGCCCTTGGATGTTAATAAAACCCATAGGAACGATTATGTGGTTGGGTCCGATATTTGCTCCTGGAAAAACTGCTTGTTGGGAATGTTTGGCTCAAAGAGTGCGATCGAACCGCCCGGTGGAAACCTTCATCCAAAGTCAACTAAAAATATCCCAACCCCTAATTACCAACCCCCCAAAAATAGATGCAACTGTAAGCGCGGGCTTAAACCTAGCAGCAACGGAGATACTGAAATGGGTTCTGCGGGGAGAACACAAAACCCTAGAAGAAAACCTCATCACCATCAACACCAACGCTTTAAAAACCGAACGCCACGCCGCCATCAAACGCCCCCAATGCCCCGCCTGCGGGGAAGAGGAATATAGAAACCAAAGCCCCAAACCGGTAATCCTCGAAAGCAACAAAAAAACCTTTACCAGCGACGGCGGACACAGATCCAGTTCTCCAGAAGAAACCATCGAGAAATACGAAAAACAAGTCAGTCCCATAACCGGAGTCGTCAGACAGCTAACCCCCCTAAAACAAGAATCCTTCGATAAATTCACCTATTCTTATGTGGCGGGGCATAACTTTGCGACCATGTTCGACAGCCTCTATTTTCTGCGAGAAAACGTGCGCGGTAAAAGCGGCGGCAAAGGTCAAACGGAAATTCAGGCAAAGGCAAGCGCCCTGGGAGAAGCGATCGAACGGTATTCGGGAGTGTATCAGGGCTACGAAATTCGGAAAACAGCCACATATAAAGAACTGGGAGATGGGGCAATTCATCCCAACCGCTGCACCAATTACAGCGAGGAACAATACCGCACCCGCCAAGAGTGGAACGAAAACTGCAAAAGCTCCTTTCAAAGAGTAGCGGAACCCTTCGAGGAAGATGTCGCGATCGAATGGACTCCAGTTTGGTCGCTGACAAACGAAACCTGGAAATATGTACCCACTGCCTACTGCTATTACGGCTATCGAGATTTGCCAAAACAATATTTTTGGGCGGACTCCAACGGCGCGGCGGCGGGCAATACCAAGGAAGAAGCAATTTTGCAAGGTTTTATGGAATTGGTGGAGCGCGATTCCGTTTCGATGTGGTGGTACAATCGCATCAGACGTCCGGGAGTGGATTTAGATAGTTTCGACGAGCCGTATTTTCAGAAGATAAGGGATTACTACCGCAGCATTAACCGCGAGATTTGGGTGCTGGATCTCGCCAGCGATTTTGGCATTCCCACTTTTGCCGGGGTTTCTCGGAGAACCGATAGCGAAATAGAGGATATTATTTACGGTTTTGGCGCCCACTTCGATCCGAAAATCGCGATCGGCAGGGCGCTGACGGAGGTAAATCAGTGTTTGCCTGCGGTGATATCTCGGCAAGATGATGGCAGTACCAAATATATTTACGATGACGATTTGGCGATCGATTGGTGGAAGCGGGGTAAAGCTGAAGAACAGTCTTATGTGTTGCCGGCGGAGGGGGAACTAAAGGCGCGATCGGATTATCCCCAGTTGGCGACGGACGATATTAAGGACGACGTACTTAAGTGCGCGGACATAGCGAAATCTTTGGGTTTGGAAACTTTGGTGTTAGACCAAACTCGCCCGGATATCGGTTTAAACGTGGTTAAGGTTTTTATCCCGGAGACGCGCATTTTTTGGAAGCGCTGGGGCCCCGGTCGGTTATACGACGTGCCGGTAAAGTTGGGTTGGTTGCCGAAACCTCACCAGGAAAGCGAGCTCAATCCTTTTTTGATATTTTTCTAAGGGCGTTCCGGGAGATTTGAGAAACCGGGTAATTCCGGCAAAACCCGGTTTCTGGCGGGCGATGGGGGTTTGATTGGCAACGGATGTAACGGGTGGGACAATTAACAATTAACAATTGAGAATTAACAACTACCATGCTCAAAGAATATAAAATAATAGATGCGGACTCTCATGTAAGCGAACCGGCCGAGATGTGGGCGGAATATATCGAACCGGAGTTTAAAGACCGCGCCCCTTATGTTGAGGTTCGCCAAGTGGGAGAGGATGGGGTTATCAGACTCGATGTCTTCTCGTCACCGATTAAGAATTTAAAGGTGGATGGGGAGAAGATTTATCATAAAATCTCCGATGCAGTCTGGATGGAGGGGGTGAAGATGTCGATCCTCGATGCCCAAAAAGAAAAGGAAAAAAGGAAGATGTTGGGGGTGGATGCGGAGTCTCACGTTATGGCAATGGAGAAAATGGGCATCGATATCGCCTTTCTCTATCCGACGGTGGGGTTGTGGATGTTGGCGATCGACTCGATGGATGGTAAGCTGGCGGGTGCTTTGACTCGCGCTTACAATAATTGGTTGCGGGATTTTTGCAGCTACGATACCCAGAAGTTGCGCGGGGTGGGGGCGATTAATTTGCACGAACCTTCGGAGATGGTGCCGGAGTTACGTCGGATCGCTGAGTTTGGTTGGCGGGCGGTGTTTTTGCGACCGAATCTGGTGAAGGGGCGATCGCTCTCGGATCCTGCTTACGAGGAGTTTTGGACCGAGTGCGAGAATTTTAATATTGCCGTTAGCTTGCATGAGGGCACCCACAGCCGGTTGCCGACGACGGGTTACGATCGCTTTGAAAGTCGCTTCGGGATGCACGCTTGCTCTCACCCGATGGAACAGATGATGGCGCTGCTATCGTTAATAGAAGGCGGAGTGTTGGAAAGGCATCCAAAACTGCGGGTCGGGTTTTTGGAGTCCGGTTGCGGTTGGCTGCCTTATTGGTTGTGGCGGATGGATGAGGCGGAGTACAAGCATTTGGCTTGGGAAGTGAGGGATAACGTGAAAATGAAGCCTTCGGAATATTTCCGCCGTCAGTGTTTTATCTCGGTGGAACCGGACGAACCTTATTTGGAGAGGATTATCGATTATATTGGGGAAGATAATCTAATTTTGGGTTCCGATTATCCGCACATAGATTTCGACCCAGAGATTATTGATGAAGCTGTAGGTTTGGGCGATCGCCTGTCCCGCAGTACCGCACAAAAGATTCTCTGGGATAATCCCAAACGGTATTAT
>CAZSTZ010000002.1:77051-79069 GCA_964609515.1 uncultured bacterium
AAAAATGTCATTGGTTTTATCTTTTAAACAAGGTGTCTCTTTGGGGGAAGGAAATGGGGGCGATCGCTTGCTTCTGTTTTCTAACCCTTCTTCTTCTTTACCTCTCAAGGAACTTTCTCCGGGTTTGACTGCCGCTTTCCAATTGTTAGGGGAAGGGGGCGCTACGGAAGCGCAAATGCTAGATATTGTTGCAGAGAAAGATAGTTTTTTGGGGATGGTGAAATTCCATCACTATCTGGCACAGTTTATTTCTCTGGGAGTTATCTGTCATTCTCTGGAAATAGAAGGAATTACTCTTGCAACTTTAGTTCCTATTTCTACTCCTTATAAAGTCGATTTTCCCGACATTGCCAAGGAGAGAAAATATCGTTTATCCCGCTTTGCTTACTGCCACCAACAAGATTCGCAATTTGTAGTTGAATCTCCTTTGTTTGGGGGAAAAGTTATTTTGAAAGATTGGCGAATGGCGGCGATAGTTAACGAACTTGCCAGAGAAAAAACTGCTGCCGAACTAACAGAAATTCCGGGTATTTCTCCCGAAACTGCAGAGATGTTTGTTAAGCTGCTTTTGGGAGGAAAAATGGTAGCTGCCGCCAACGAAAACGGCGATTATTTTGAAGAAGAAAACGAAACTTTTCGACAGTGGGAGTTTCACGATTTATTGTTTCACGCGAGGACTCGCCGGGGAAGGCATAATTATCCCGTGGGGAAAACTCAACGCTTTTTAGGGAAAATCGAACCGCCGCCAGTGGTGAAACCTAAAATGGCAGAAACGGAGAAAATAGGATTATTTAAACCGGATATTGAGGAGTTGAAAAAGAGCGATCGCTTTACGGAAGTTTTGGAGGAAAGAAAGACGATAAGATATTATGGCGATCGCCCCATTACCGCCGAACAATTGGGAGAATTTCTCTATCGCAGCGCCAGGATAAAGGAAGTATTTTTTGTTAGGAGTATGGAACGCAGCAATCGACCTTCTGCTGCTGGCGGTGCCTGTCACGAATTGGAATTGTATGTAGTTAGCGATCGCTGCGAAAATTTGGATTCTGGTTTCTATCATTACTGTCCTTTAGACCACGAATTAGAGAAGATTTCTGCTATTACTCCCCCAGTAGAAAAGCTGTTAAAAAATGCGACGACAGCCAGCGGCTCGAAAAAAAGACCGCAAGTTTTAATTATTCTAGCGGCCAGGTTTCAAAGAATGGCTTGGGATTACGAATCTATGGCTTATAATGCGGTTTTAAAACACGTCGGCTGTTTGTATCAAACGATGTATTTAGTGGCAACGGCGATGAACTTGGCACCTTGCGCTTTGGGGGCGGGAGATTCTGATTTATTTGTCGAAGCGGCGGGAACTGATTATTATGTAGAAACTTCGGTGGGAGAGTTTATATTGGGAAGTAGGGAAAATAGTTAGTTGTCAGTTGTTAGTGGTTAGAGACGCGGTTTTCAAGACTAACTCGCCCGCCAGAAACCGGGTTTTTTAAAAAAACCCGGTTTCTTACATCTCATTGCTTATAATTAGTCCTAAAAAACCGGGTTTCTTGAACGGTCCTCTAGTTCCCAAATTAAACTGTGGGTGGGGGCAAAGCATTCGGACATTTCTAATTAACAATGTACAATTAACAATTAGTTTGCGATCGCAGCTACCGATTTCAAAATATAACTTTCATCGCCCGTCAATAACCCAATTGTTAATTATTAATTGTTAATTGTTTATCGTCCGAATGCTTTGCCCCTACAGTTCTATTTTTTTATATTGTGTTGTTCGCAAAATTCCCCATTCCCAATTCCCCTAATTTAAGCTTCGACATATTCGCATTGGCTAGTAGGTTCGGGTATTGCTAAACCTTCTTCTTTTAATCCTTCTATGTGAAAAGCGATCGCTTCAACAATTAGTTTTTTAACTTCTTCCAAAGTTTCCGCCACCGCCACGCATCCGGGCAGATCCGGAACGTAAGCCCCGTAGCTATTTTCTCCTTTTTCGATTACAATGGCATAACGCATTAGTCTTCCTC
>CAZSTZ010000002.1:79169-92279 GCA_964609515.1 uncultured bacterium
AAAAAATTATTAAGATTTTCATCGAAAACCCCACAACTTAAGGAAGTTTTGCTTATACTCGATAAATCGAGTTTAACTAACCTTAGTTGCCATGATTCAGTCTGTCAACAACCCCCAAACAACCCCTAACTTATTATCTTTAAGCATCGCCCCGGGGCGGGTCGTCCGTGGGGCGGGAGCATTGGCCCTATCGGGAGAGGCGATCGCTCGTTTTGGACGCCGGCCTTTAATCGTGGGAGGCGATCGCTCTCTAAAGGCCACCCTACCCATTCTCCAACCTCTCCTCAAACAGCATCAACGAGAATTAGCCGCCGCCAACTACGCCCCAGACTGTAGCGAAGCCTCCCTCGCCAACCTCGGCCAAGCTGCCACCAGCCACCAAGCAGACTTCATCGTTGCTGTTGGGGGCGGCAAAGCCTTGGATGCGGCTAAACTTCTGGCCTATCAATTAGGGCTGCCCGTGGTAACTATTCCTACTTCTGCGGCTACTTGCGCGGCCTGGACGGCCCTCTCGAACGTTTACTCCAACGAGGGAGCGTTCTTGTATGATGTAAGTTTAGCCAGATGCCCGGATCTTTTAATTTTGGACTACGACCTCATCCTCAGCGCCCCCCCAAGGACTTTGGTAGCCGGTATTGGGGATGCGATCGCCAAATGGTACGAAGCCTCGGTCAGCAGCGGCCATTCTCAAGAAACGATGATTATTGCCGCCGTCCAACAAGCTAGAGTCTTGCGGGACATCCTTTTCCAAAAGTCTTCCTCGGCCTTACAACAGCCAGGAGGAGAAACTTGGCGGGAAGTAGTAGATGCCACGGTATTGCTTGCCGGAGTTATTGGCGGCATCGGCGGCGCCAGATGTCGGACGGTAGCCGCCCATGCCGTTCACAATGGCCTAACTCATTTGCCAGCCTGTCATAAAACTTTGCACGGCGAAAAGGTTGCATTAGGTATCCTCGTTCAATTAAGGTTAGAAGAAGGTATTTTAGGCAATCAATTAGCCGCATCAGCCAGACAACAATTGCTCAAGTTTTACGAAGAAATTGGGCTGCCAAAATCCTTGGAAGATTTAGGTTTGGCAGATGTGACGTTAAGGCAATTGCATGGCGCCGCTGAAATAGCTTGTCATGCCAATTCCGACATTCACAGGTTGCCTTTTAAGGTAGTTCCAGAACAGTTAATGGCAGCAATGGTTTCTACTACTATTCCCGTGGAAACTGGCAGACCAAATTTAGCCATTAATGGGGAAATTGAGTCGGAAGTTCGTACTTAATAAAAATAGGAATTACCGAGTTTTTAGCAAGCACTTTTTTTGTTTGTAGTAAGCACTTTAGTGCTTTCTTTTTAATGAAGATGAATTGGGAAAAAATAAATCTTTTAAATCGCTAAAGCGATTACTACGAACTAGCAAACAACACGCGAAAAAAATGAATTTTCAAACAAATATGGATTGGATCGAGCCCGCAGATAGAATACAAATATTACCCCCTTATGTTTTTGCTCGTTTAGATAGACTCAAGGCCGAAGCAATAGAAAAAGGAGTCGATTTAATCGATTTAGGCATGGGAAATCCCGGCGGCCCTACTCCAGAAGCAGTAGTAGAAGCGGCAGTTTCGGCTTTAAAAAATCCCGATAATCACGGCTATCCCCCCTTTCAAGGTACCCTTGGTTTTCGGCGTGCTATGACTAATTGGTATTGGCATCGTTACGGCATACAATTAGACCCAGAAACGGAAGCTTTAGCCTTATTGGGTTCTAAAGAAGGTTTGACTCATTTAGCGATGGCTTTTGTGAATCCGGGGGATTTAGTTTTAACTCCAAATCCTACTTATCCGGCTCATTTTCGCGGTCCTTTAATTGCGGGGGCCCAGGTTCATAGCATTACTTTAAAACCGGAAAATGACTGGATAATCGACTTAGGAGAAATTCCCGATCGCATCGCGGAAAAAGCGAAGATTTTCTACTTCAATTATCCCAGCAACCCCACCGGCGCAGTTGCCCCTCGGGAGTTTTTTGAGGATATCGTCGCCTTTGCCCGCAAGCATGAAATTATCTTAGTCCATGACTTGTGTTATGCGGATATTGCCTTTGATGGTTTTAGACCTACCAGTTTGTTAGAAATTCCCGGGGCAAAGGATATCGGTGTAGAGTTTAACTCTATGTCGAAAACTTATAATATGGCCGGTTGGCGAGTGGGTTATGCTGCGGGAAATTCCAGAATTTTAAGTTGGTTGGGAACCTTAAAAAATAATTTGGATTACGGTTTATTTGCCGTCATCCAAGCAGCGGCGGCAACTGCTTTAAATTTGCCAGATTCCTATTTGGCAGAGGTGAGGGAACGCTATCGGGTTCGCCGAGATTTTATGATTCAGGGATTGGCAGATTTGGGCTGGAACGTACCCAAGACTTTAGCGACTATGTATCTTTGGGTTCCTTGTCCTCCTGGAATTAGTTCCACGGATTTTGCTTTATCGGTTTTGGAGAAAACTGGGGTGGTAGTGACGCCGGGGAATGCTTTTGGTACTGCCGGGGAAGGTTATGTGAGGATTAGTTTGATTCATAAATGCGATCGCTTGGGAGAAGCTTTGCGTCGCTGGAAGCAAGCGGGCATTCGCTATCAACCCGAATTGGTTAGCGTGTAGCTGAAAGCGAAGTAAAGAGATGTTATTGAGTAAGCGGTTAATCAATGCTTCTAGGTTAAATTTGTAGGTCGGGCTCCGTGAAACGAAACCCAACATCATTCCCAGAAGTATTGAGTCGTTAATAACATCTCTTTACTTTTTGCAGCTAAGAATAAAAAACTATGAACGTCGGTCAAAAGTTATTATCGGGTTTGTTAGTTTCTGGTTTGATTTCAGTTGGTGGGGGAACGGCTTTTCGGGCGATCGCCCGCGAAACGGAAACAGCCATCCCAATTCCTACCCAAAGAAGTATTGACGAATACGCTAATACTTGTCGGGGATGGCAGGGGCAACTATCGCAATTTTCTCGCAGACACGCCACTAACTACGGTTGGTTTGATTTTTCCGACTCTCGGTGGGCGGGCGAACCGGTTAAAGAGATAGATTTTTGGTATATGTGCATGAGAAACACTTTTCAGTTTGAAGCGGGGGAGGATTCTTCTAGAGAAGATTTGGAGGAAAAGTGCGATCGTATCGGCGAAGATTTTCAGAAAAACTGGGTTTATTTTCCTCAATTTACCACCGTCACCCACGAATTTAGTGCCGAAAAAGTTGGGGGCGAAGAGTCTCAAGAAGAGTTCGCTTTGTATAGCTGCCGCATCATCGTTCGGCCTAATGTTGGGACTAGCAGCGAGTCAGAATAAAAGCAATTCCTTATTCCTCTGGCCTCCCCCTTTTTAGGGAGGACGGGAGGGGGAGCCCATTCCCAAACAATTTGCATTATTTAAGGGTCTAGCAGGCGGCTGCTAGACCCTTAAATAATGCAAATTAGACTGATTCAAAAAGATGGTAAGTTAATTGAAAACAAGTTACAACTAAGGTGGACTTTATCCGCAACAACATTAATTATCTGTGAGTTTTCGACACTAGCTGCCCCTAACGGGATTTATGTTTTGGTACCAACCCACACAAGCTTCAACTCTGATTTGTATTAACAGAATAAACAGAACATCAAGGAAGGTTGCTTGGAGGAGGGTTAGTTTGCCCACATTTGGCTAGTTTTCGTCGAAATTAGGAAATTAGTCTGAAACGTTTGGTTTGTTGTCACGGGGGCTAACTGCGGGCGGCACGGGCAGTAACCCTAGAGCCGGAATCGAGTTCTTAGCTCGATTTGTGCCTTGTTATTTTTTAATCTAGCATCGGTTTTTGGAACTGACAACCCTTTTTTACCAAACTTAACAATCTTTGATTTTTCGCAACATTTTCTGTTTGGGGAATTGGGAATGGGGAATGGGGAATTGGGAATTGGGAATTGCCCCTTCCCTACTTTTGCCTCTTGCCTTTTGCCTCTTGCCTACTTTTGCCTCTTGCCTCGTATTATTCGATCGCCTCTTTGGGGCCGACAATGGAAACGTAAGGGTCGCCGAAATATTTACGGGCCACTTCTTGGGCCTCTTCAGCAGTGACGGCGGCGACATTTTCCTGGAAGCGATCGTCAAATTCTATTCCCAAACCCAAAGTTTCGTACCAACCAAAAATTTGAGCGATTTGGCCGTTAGTTTGTTTGCCCAAAGCATACTGCCCCAAAAGCTTATTTTTAGCTGCTTGTAATTCTTCTTCATCTAATGGAATAGTTGCCAAGCGATCGACTTCCATTTTTAGTCCTTCCCGGGCGATCGCTGTATTTTTTGGTGCAGTTCCGATGTAAACTACAAAATAAGAATCGTCGATACGAGTCGGATAAAAAGCAGAAACATCGTAAGCCAAACCGCGCTTTTCTCGTAATTCTACAAACAAGCGACTGGATAACCCGTTACCTAAATAAGTATTGAGCAATTTTAGAGTAGCATAATCGGGATTTTTCACCTTCGATGCCAGATAGGCGAGCATCACAATAGACTGTTGGGTATCTTGGGGAATTAGGGACTCGCAAGGTTGGGAATTTATCCTTGGCAAAGTTAAATTTGGCAGATATTTTGCGGGAGGTTGCCAGTCTCCAAATACTTTTTCGACCAGAGCGATCGCTTCTTCTGGAGCGATGCGACCGGCGATAGATATTATCATATTATCGGGGCGGAAATAGACTTGATGAAACTGTAGAATATCCCCGGGATTTATTGAGGATAAAGTTTCTTCAGTTCCCAGAGTCGATAATGCATAAGGATGGTCTCCATAAACGATTTCTCGCAGATGAGAAAAAGCCACAGCAAAAGGTTGTTCTAATTGAGAGCGTATCCCTTGAATGGCGATGCGTTTTTCTAATTCTATTTCTGTTTCTGGGAAACTGGGCGATCTAATCAATTTTCCGGTTAACTTTAAAATTTCGGCAAAATCCTGAGAAACAGTTTTTACACCTACCAAGAAATAATCAGAAGTAGTATCGGCGCTTAATCTTGCCCCTGCAGATTCTACAATTTCGGCAATTTCTAGGGAAGAAAGTTGGTCAGTTCCTTTAGTAATAACTGCTGCTAAAAGGTTAGAAATTCCTGCTTTTTGTCTCGGTTCGTAACGACTGCCGGTGCGGAAAAAAATCCGGGCAGCGATAATATCTGCCGCCGGATTTTCTGTTGCTATAACGACTATTCCATTCTTGAGAACTTGGCGTTCAGTACCCCGATATTCCACTAATCTATCCACCCAAATTTTTGTAAGTTTTACAGGGAGCAAGTCAGTTTTGTAATTTTTCTCTCTCGATAATTTCATACTCGTGACGAATACTCGTGACGAATACTCAAATAAAAAGCGGTTTTTTTGAGTATGAGTACTCGTCATGAGTACTCGTCATGAGAAAATAAATATGCAAAACTGACGTGCTCCCGTTTTACAAATTGTGCTAATTGTCAATCCTAACCATTCCCCATTCCCCATTCCCCATTCCCAAATGCTAATGGTTCGTCGAAATTGTCTGGCACTGTAAATTCTCCGGCACACAAACCAAAGGGGCGAGGTTGTTTTTTCTGTTGAGATAAACTGATAGGCTTAATCTCAGCTAGAGGGCGATCGCCTTCCATAATCAACAGCGTTTCGCCTTCTCTAACTCGTTGAAAATAACTTACCAAATCCCGTTGAATTTCGTCAAGAGTAATAGAAATCATTTCGGGCAACTAACAACTAACAATTAAAAGGATAACAGGCAAGATGCCTGTTCTACCAAGATGCATATTCTACCAAGATGGCTGTTCTAGGAAGATGGCTGTTCTAGGAAGATGGCTGGGGAGCATCTGGTGAGAAAGCAAAAATATTTTTTTACCTCAAATCTCAAACCTCAAACATCTCAAACCTCAAATCTCAAACCTCAAACATCTCCTACCTCCCGCTTAAGGAGGTCCTCTGACCTCTGACCGAGGACCATTAGCGTTCAATTTTTGGGTTTTTACTTGCATTGAGATGCTCCCGATGGCTGTTCTATTGGGAGCATCCCATAGAAAGCAAAAAGGCTCTCGAATCCATTACCCATTACCGCGTTCCCCATTACCAAAAAGCGATAAGCTTTTGGTTTTATTCTGGCATTGGGATGCTCCCGTTCTATTTTTTATAAACATTGCCATCCGCATCAATTTCCAGAGGAGTATTGGGAAAGTCGCTTTGAGTCAAATAGCGAATTAAGGAAATACTCTTTCCTTCAGGATCGGGATAGGGAATGCCCCTGTTATTTAAACGGACTGGATGAATTTTGCCAGAGAGAAAATCCCCTTGGGAATTAAGGCGAACTTCCAATACTAAAGAATAACCTAGTTCGCCCTTAGTGGATAAAGTTTCATAGCCGACAAAATTACCCAGAGAATAGGCAATTAACTTACCATCATACAGTTCTAAAGCGCGGGGAACGTGGGGGCCGTGAGCTAAGATTAAATCTGCACCCGCTTTAATGGCAGCTTCAGCAAATAAAAATTTATTACCGCGATTTTCTCCATAATAATATTCCGTTTGATTTCTGATATGTAAAGCTGCCTTGCCCTCCGCCCCTGCGTGGATGGAAATAACGACAATATCTGCTGTTTCGTCAGCTTTTTTGATAACTCGTCTTGCCCCTTCAAAGTCTAAAATTGAATTATGTAAATCGTAATTAGTAAAGCCAATAAAAGCGACTTTGATGCCGTTGACTTCTTGATAAACGATTTGACCTTTTCTGCCAACAGCCTGCATTCCCGAATTATTAATATGGGCGATGGTATCTTCAAAGCCTTTTTCGTCAAAATCGTTAGAGTGGTTATTGGCAATACTTAAAATCTCAAAACCGGCATCTTGTAAATAGCGGGCGAAACTCGGAGGATTTCTGAAAGCATAAACCATACTTCGTTCCACATTTTTAATAGTGTAAGGATAGTCGGTTAAGGTACTTTCAAAGTTGCCGAATAAAATATCGGCGTTTGCTAAAAGAGGCTTGACGGACTGAAATAAAATCCTAGGATCGCTAGGAATATTATTGGCGGGATAATTGCTGCCCATGACGATATCGCCCACTGCTTTGATGGCGATCGAGTTGTTGTTTGGAGTAGCTTGGGCTTGGCTCTCAGATGTAGTAAAGTTTGAGAGTTCAAAAACATCCGAATCTGATTGAGAATTTGATGTTAAATCGGAGTTATTTGCCCCACTACCGAAAGAACTGTTAGCCAGTAATTCTTGATAGTTTTCGAGAGTAAAATTGCTTTCAAATTCGGGATTTTTGGGGTTGTTAATAGTAGAATTAATTGCCGATACGCGGTATTTTTGATAGCCCATAAAAAATCCGGTAAAAGGAATTATTACCAGACCGATCGCGCTAATTATCAACCAACCTCGATAATCTGTTTGACCGTAATTTTCTGAGGGTTGGCGAAGGCTTTTTAGCTTTTCTTTTAATTGACTGAATGCAGATTTAATCGTAACATTTGGAGCGGCAGTAGGTGGCTCTTCTGGACTATAATTTTCGCGGGGGTGAGGGGCATCTGGTTCTGTTTCTAATTCGGTTTCATGGAGGGGGATATCTTCTACTTCTTCCTCTAATTTTGTAGTAGTTTTAGGCGGTTCTTCGAGGGGGGTAAAATCTGGATTTTGTGGCGGTTCGTCGGGCACAAAATTGGGTTCGACAGCGACGAATTTAAAGTTAGTCTCGGTATTTTCTGGAGTGGTAGAAACCGGAGTTTCGTCAGTGAGGGAAATAGAAATTTCGGTTCGGGGCGGAGTGGGTTTCTCAAAATGGACGGGGCGAGTCCAATCTGGCAATCGATGGCCCAATCTGCGCCCGTAAACGGCGATCGCTTCTATTGATGCGGGTTGGAGGCGCTGCATTCCTTTTTCGATGACTCGAATGCAAGCTTGGGGCTCCAGTAATTGAGGGGCCTCCAGTAATAGATGGAGGCAATTATTTTCTAAACCTGCTTTGGCCGTAATGCCTTTTTTACTGAGGGCCTTTTCTATAAGGGTGGCGATCGCGTTAGGATTGCCTTGTTTGGCTAGTTGTAAGATGTTTTGTTGGTTCACTATTTATCTCCTCTGGCCTGCTTTGGGACTACGTTAAATTAATAGCAAATATTTTTGGACTAGGAAAAAAAATGACTGAAAATCAAGAGCGAATGGGGCGTCGGTTAATGGTCACTGGGGGCGCGGGTTTTATCGGGTCGAATTTTGTGCGCCACTGGTGCGAGACTTACCCGGGCCATCGCGTGGTCGTGTTAGATGCTTTGACTTATGCGGGCAACCGGCAAAATTTGGCCGATTTGGAAGAACGGGCCAATTTGCGTTTTGTCCAAGGGGATATTTGCGATCGCTCCCTAGTAGATGGCCTCCTGAAAGAAGAAACCATCGACACTATAGCCCATTTTGCGGCAGAATCCCACGTCGATCGCTCGATTTTAGGGCCGGGTGCCTTCATCCAAACCAACGTTGTCGGCACTTTTACCCTTCTGGAAGCTTTCCGCCACCACTGGCAGACTTTACCTGCGGGAGATGGCCAGCGCCCGCTGTTTCTCCACGTCTCCACGGATGAGGTTTACGGCAGTCTGGGCCCGGAAGACCCGGCCTTCAGCGAAACGACGGCCTATTCCCCCAACAGTCCCTATTCTGCCTCGAAGGCGGGCAGCGACCATTTAGCACGGGCTTACTATCACACCTACGGGATGCCGACGGTTATCACCAACTGTTCTAATAACTACGGTCCCTATCATTTTCCCGAAAAGCTCATTCCGTTGATGTGCATCAATATGTTGTTAGGTAAACAACTGCCAGTTTACGGCGACGGACAAAACGTGCGCGACTGGTTGTACGTTATCGACCACTGTCGGGCGTTGGATGTTGTAATTCATAAAGGCAAACCGGGAGAAACTTATAATATTGGCGGCAATAACGAGGTGAAGAATATCGATTTGGTGAAAACTTTGTGCGGGTTGATGGACGAGATGGCGATCGCTCTCCCGACAAAACCTTGCGAGAAGTTAATTGCATTTGTGAAAGACCGTCCGGGGCACGACAGGCGTTATGCTATTAATGCGACCAAGATTAAAACCGAATTAGGTTGGGAACCTTCGGTAACGGTGGAGGAGGGTTTGAGGCAGACGGTAGAATGGTATTTAACCCATCGCGACTGGTGGGAACCGCTGTTGTCGGAGGAGTACCAGAGTTATTATCGACAGGTGTATTCTTCGGGTGAAGAGTAACGACGATCCCCCCCCCGCCCCCCGCTGAATTGGGGGGAGCTAGACTTTTTGTAGGTTGTGCGGACCTACGTGAAACCCAACAAGACTAATTATTGTAATTTGGGAACTTCTTTTAGCAATAAAAATGGGGTATAATGGTTGAGGAAAGCAAAGGAGGTGAAGATGCCGGCAAGAGACGTTTTTCATAATACTGTCCGGGTAGCTTTAGAAAAGGATGGTTGGGCGATTACCCACGATCCTTTGTTTACTAAAGTAGAAGAGTTTGAATTTTATATAGATTTAGGAGCAGAAAGGACTTTAGGTGCTGAAAAAGCTGGTCAAAAGATAGCAGTTGAAATAAAATCTTTTTTAGGGCCATCTGAGATAACCGAGCTTTATAGTGCTTTGGGTAAATTTTCAATTTATGAGTCGGCATTAATAGAACAAGAACCAGATAGAATTTTATATTTGGCAGTTTCTAAAACAATTTACGATGATTTGTTTTCGACTCGATTTATTCAAAAAGTTCTCAAGAAAGATGAAGTAAAAATTTTGATTTTTGATGAAATAAAAGAGGAGGTTTTGTTATGGAAGGAATAAACTACTCTCAAATAGTGCAAGATATTTTGCAAGAGCATTATAGCTACCATGTAACAGATAAGACAACAGAAGCTCAACTAATTTTAGATAAAGAACGCCACCATTATCAGCTCCTTAATTTAGGATGGGTAGAAAATGGAACGCGACGAGTTTATGGTTGTACGATCCACATCGATATTAAGGAGGATAAAATTTGGATTCAACGGGATATGACAGAGGTAGGCGTTGCTAACGAGTTAGTGGCTGCTGGAGTTCCTAAAGATGATATCGTTCTTGCTTTTAAAGCTCCTTATAAAAGGAAGTTTACTGGGTTTGCAGTAGAATAATTTGAGCGTTAAAGTGGAATGCGATCGCATTTCACTTTAACGCGGTTTATGGGAAACTAAAATAACGATGAAAATCAAGGTAACAATATGATTAATTCCACAATAGAAAAACAAATAATCGTTCTTTTGAAAAAAATGAACGAACAGCAACAGCAAGAATTGTTGAACTTTGCTCGCTTTTTAACTACCACAAAACCCGTAGGAGTGCCGGGTAAAGACTTACTCAAATTTGCTGGAAGCATTCCTAAAGAAGATATTGAGGAAATGGCTAAAGCAATTGAAGAGGAATTTGGATATCAAACCGAATTAGAAGCAAAAGAATTGGAAAAATCGGCAGAACTTTATGCCGAAATTTACCGAGAAGATAAAGAGTTACAAGCATTAACCAAATCGGCATGGCTCCCATAAAAGCTTATCTTCCCAATTCCCAATTCTCGATTCCCAAAAACATGAAAAAAAAGATAGCATTTGGTTGGTATGGAGGTAAATTCAATCATTTAGATTGGCTCTTACCTCTATTACCAGAAAGTAAACATTATTGCGAACCATTTTGCGGTTCGGCGGCGGTATTAATTAATCGAGTACCTTCGCCAGTGGAAACCTATAACGATATCGACGGCGAAGTGGTTAACTTTTTCCGCGTTTTGCGCGAACAAAAAGATGCTTTAATCGAAGCGATCGGTTTAACTCCCTTTTCCCGCGCCGAATTTGAACTCGCCATAACTCCTCCCACTCCAGAAATATCGGACTTAGAAAGAGCCCGAAGGTTTTTCGTTCGCGCCCGACAGGTGAGAACCGGTTTGGCGCAAACGGCCAGCAAAGGTCGATGGGCGAATTGTTTGTTAACCAGTCGGGCGGGGATGGCGGGGGCGGTTTCTCGGTGGTTGGGCAGCGTGGAGGGTTTGGCAGAAATCGCTCAAAGGTTGTTGCGAGTTCAAATAGAAAACGCCCCGGCCATTGAAGTTATTAAACGTTACGATAGCGCCGAAACTTTGTTTTATTTGGATCCGCCCTACCCCCACGACTCTCGGGGAGATAAAAATGCTTATTTATATGAAATGACCGACGGGGAACATCGAGAGTTGGCGGAGGTTGTGCGCGGCGTTAAGGGTAAAGTTGCGGTGTCCGGTTATCATGGCAAGTTGATGGAGGAGTTGTATAAAGATTGGCGGTGTTGGGAGGCACCGGTTAAAAATTGTCATTCTGTAAAGAAACCCAGACAAGAAGTTCTTTGGACTAATTATAATTTGGAGAAAGTAAAACAATGTCATTACCACCAGACATCCTTATTATAGGATTGCAAAAAGCATCGGAAAATATTGACCAACCAATTGTAAATGACCCAGAAATTGTTAGTAGGGTTGAGTACGTTTGTCGGAACCTTCAAAATCGAGCGGGTGCTAGATTATTACTAGCTTGTTCGCTTGCCAAAGTCCATAAGCCGAGTTTGGACATTCGGAAGCCATATACCGAAATTGGAGATCCAGATTGCTACTCAGGAAGGACTTATGACGAAACTTACATAACTGGTTTCATAAACGAACACAATTTGCCTTGTAATCCTACTACTGCTTTTTTAACTCCTGCTCTTCGCAACCGTAACATTATCCTGACTTCAGAGGTTAATTTGGTCGGACGACCTCGACAACTTTATCAGAAAGTGTTACAGTTGCTTAATGATGTTCATGTCGAGAAAATTTCTGCGGCTGATTTACTTGCTGAAACTTTAAGGTTTTTGTTAATTGTAAGAAATGAAAAGCGTCAGCGAATGCAAACTTTACTGGCAGGATTACAAACTTCAAAAGATAGTTTTCCACTTTCTGCGGAAGCTATTATAGTTTTAATAGAGCAACATCTAAAATGTCGTGGTTCAAGTCGATTACCGGTTCTTATTGTTGCAGCAGCTTATAAATGTGCATCTGAACATCTAGGAGAGCGACATTTGCCACTTCATGCTCACCAGGCTGCTGATAGGCAAACAGGAGCATTGGGAGATTTGGAAATTACGCTGAAAGGTAGAGATAATGTAATAACAAGTTACGAAATGAAAATCAAGCAAGTTAGTCAGGATGACATCGATCGGGCTTTACAGAAGATAGATGAGAGTTTGAGGCAGACCGATCGCAAAATTGATAACTACATTTTTATCACTACGGAAGCCATTGATGATAAAGTCCAGGAATACGCCGCTAGCATCTACGATCGAACAGGTGGTCTTGAAATAGTAATTTTAGACTGCATTAGTTTTTTACGTCATTTTCTCCACTTATTTCATCGTTTGCGGATGGAGTTTTTAGAAGCTTACCAAGAATTGGTGTTGGCTGAACCGGAAAGCGCAGTTAGTCAACCACTAAAAGAAGCTTTTTTAACTTTGCGTCAAGCTGCCGAAAGTTCTGAGTAAGGGGAGGTAGTTTCAGAAAATTAAACGCGGGGTGGGGGCAAAGCATTCGGACATAAAATTTAACGATTTTTGTCAAAAGTTATCGCCCGAATGCTTTGCCCCTACAGGTTCTTTACGCCCTCGTTTTCAATTGACAACACTTTAACTTCTGGCATCACTCCCAGCAATTTCCAAGCGTCGGCCATTGCAGCGGCGACGGCGGGGGCGGTGGCAGGAGAAGTCAGCGCTAACAATGTCGGACCGGCGCCGCTAATAACCATCTCCCAAGCACCGGCACTTAGGGCAGCCGATCGCACCTCTTCGTATCCTTTGATTAAAGTCTGCCGATAGGGTTGATGGATTTTATCTTGCATCGCCACTCGCAACCAGTCGCCGCGCCCGGTTTCCAAGGCCCGCACTAACAACCCCAGATGGGCCGTGTTGAAAATGGCGTCGGCGCGACTGTATTCGGCGGGCAACACTTTCCGCGCTTCGGCGGTGGAGAGTTCAAAATCGGGAATTGCTACTACTGGTAGGATGTCGGGATGCCAGAGAATATCGGCGATCGCCCA
>CAZSTZ010000002.1:92379-94907 GCA_964609515.1 uncultured bacterium
GGCGGTGGCGGCGAGGCGGCAACCTCCCAATAAAGCGGGAACGACGTTATCTGGATGTCCTTCGATGGCGATCGCTAATTCCATCAATGCGGTTTCCCCCAGAGGAGCCCCCGCCAGTTGGTTTGCCCCCACCAAACCGCCGACGATGGCCGTTGCCGAACTCCCCAAACCTCGCGCCAAGGGAACGTCCATCTCGATTTCTATAGATACGGGCGGGGGCGTTTTGCCGAGTTTGGTATAGAATTTAACGAACGCTTGATAGGCGAGATTGGTTTCGTCGGTGGTAACTCGGGAAGCATCTTTGCCGCTGACGTCGATTTTTACTGCCACCGAGTCGGAAGTTAGGGGAGAAAATGCGAACCTATTATATAAGGATAAAGCGGCACCGATGCAATCGAAACCGGGGCCTAAGTTAGCGGTGGTTGCGGGAACTTGAACTTTGACTGTGTTTGACATTTTAGGTAATGGGTAATGGGTAAATAGAAGATTTCGATCCCCCTAAATCCCCCTTAAAAAGGGGGACTTTGAATTATTGGACTTTGAATGATTTTGATGCCCCTAAATCCCCCTTAAAAAGGGGGACTTTGAATTATTGGACTTTGAATGATTTTAGCTCCCCCCTTGGGAAGGGGGGCGGGGGGGATCGAAATAATTGTTAGTTGTTAATCAAGGAATTAGTCATGATTCGAGTTACTCCCAAATCGATTAACTGTTGAAATTCTTCGGGGTTATCCACCGTCCAAGCAACAACATCTATTCCCTGACTTCTTGTCTGTTCGATTAAGGCAGGATTTTCTAATAAAATGTGGTACTCGCTGCAAATTAAGCGATCGCCTTTGTTCGCAGCTTTTGTTAACTGAGTCTCATAGCTAGATTTGTTAGCTACTACATAACCGAATTTTAACTCATCTCCAGAGATGGCGCGGATTTCCTCGTTTAAGCTGTCGTTAAAAGAAGTCATCATCGCCTTTTCTTGAACTTCAAAAGTCATCACAATTTCCACCAACTTTTCTACTTCTGTCTGGGACCATTCAGAATAGGACTTCAAATCGAAATAGAGAAATTGGGGAATTGCTTTGAGGATTTCTAACGCTTCTGGTAAAGTCAAGATTTCCTCTCCAGCGAACTTGGAATTAAAGCCAATTCCGGCATCAACCTGTTTTAATTCTGCCAGAGTTTTTTCTCTTAATTTGCCTTTGGCGTTAGTAGTGCGATCCAAATTCAAATCGTGGAAAACTACCGGCACTCCATCGGCGGAAAACTGAACGTCAAATTCGAGAGAATCTGCCCCATTTTCGATAGCAGCAATAAAAGCCGCTTTAGTATTTTCTGGAGCTATGCTCGAAAACCCTCTATGGGCAATTATTTCTATTTCTTTCATGGTTTTTTCTCGTAGTAGGGTGCGCACCGCGCACCAAACTTTTCAATTAATTTTCCCCGGGTAGGGTGCGCACCGCGCACCAGATTTTTACAAAGAACAGGCAAGATGCCTGTTCTACGGATTGCTTGCTAAAAATTCGCCCACGGTTTGATTAAAAGCCTCCGGTTCGACCAAAAAAGCCCAATGATTTCCCGGAACTTTAGTAATTTTTAGATTCTTTAAAAACCGCTTATAAGGCTTCATTTGCCATTCCATCCGATTAACTCCTTTTTCGGATTGAATAAACAAACTCGGGACTTGAATTGCTTCAGTTAAACCGGCAACATCCATCACCTCATCGAAGATTTCATTGCGGGCGGGAATCGTAAATTTACTGCCCCATTTACCGTCGGTTTTCTGTTCCATGCTGCCCTCAAATACAGATTTTTGTAACTCGCTCCAACCTTCATATTTTCCTAACTGACGCGCCAGACTTTCTGCTTCCTCAAAAGTTGCAAAAGGCCCCATCCCTTTAAGGGTTTCTAAAGTTTTAAAGAGAATGGGAAAACTGAGTTTGAGAATGCCGGGCATTTTGGTAATAAAAATAGGGTCAACTAAAACCATAGTGCGAAATCTTTCTGGATGCTGTCGCGCCCAAATACAAGCTAATTTTCCCGTCCAAGAGTGACCGAGAATATGGGCAGATTCCCAGTTAAGGTATTCCATTAATGCTTCTAAATCGTTAATAGATTCTGTAAAACTATAACCGCTTTCTGGTTTGGTACTGTCTCCGTGGCCGCGCATATCTGGGGCGATAATATGATAGCGATCGCTCAAATATTCCCCCAAATTCGTCCAAACTAATGCTAAATCTGCCAAACCATGTAAAAGTAATAAAGGCGGTTTTTCTTTTCCTTCTTGGTTCCATTCCAAATAGGAAAGTTGAATCTTGTTAACTTCGACATTTTTACGAGTAAAAGACATGGGTTTTAATTGCGCTCCTTAATAGTTGAAAAAAATCAAAAGTATGAAATTCTCGATCCCCCCTAGCCCCCCTTGAAAAGGGGGGAACCGGAAGCACTCAAAGTCCCCCTTGGAAAGGGGAAACTCCGGAAGTCCCCCTTGGAAAGGGGAAACTCCGGAAGTCCCCCTTGGAAAGGGGAAACTC
>CAZSTZ010000002.1:95007-115119 GCA_964609515.1 uncultured bacterium
AAGTCCCCCTTGGAAAGGGGAAACTCCGGAAGTCCCCCTTGGAAAGGGGAAACTCCGGAAGTCCCCCTTGGAAAGGGGGATTTAGGGGGATCGTAAATGTATTTCATGCTAAATTTTACATATATAACCAGCTAAATATTTCCTTTGCAGAAAGCTGCAAATCGGGTAAAATATTAAGCACGGGTAAAGGTTCGGAATTGTACCGAACTTCCGGTTGTTTGTTCGGTTGAAAAGTAATCAAACATTCATCTTCTGGATCTATTAACCATCCTAACTGACTGCCGTTGTTGACACAAAAGGTAATCTTCTCAATTAAGATATTAGAACTTTGCTCGGGAGAAACAATTTCTATAGTCCAATCTGGTGCTGCTTTAAACTTATTATCTAGCATTCCATTATCTTGTCTGGGGATGCGCGACCATTCAAGAACTACTATATCGGGAACGAGCGATCGCCCTCCAAAAGTACATCGTAATTCTGGAAACGCGGCTGCTAGTTGCTGGGGTTCGCCAACCCGTTCTATAGTTGATGATAGACGCAATGTAATCCTGCTATGTTTTGTTTGTCCCATCGGTTTCTGATAAATTTTACCGTTAAGGTACTCGCTGGCCGGTTTAGTTTCCGGCAAGCGCAAAAACTCTTCCAAAGAGATTTGACTGGATGACTTAACAGAGGTTATCATATTTATTACTCCTAAAAGCAAGTTTGTAAGTTCATTTTATTATAATCGAGGGAATGTCCCTTAGCAAGTAGAAAATTAAGAAACCGGGTTTTTCGCCAAAACCCGGTTTCTGACAAGCAATCATTAATTATTAACTGTCCCATGAACCACTCTCAATCTTGGCAAAACGTTCTCGATGCCTTTCGCCGCATCTGGGGATACGACAATTTTCGACCCCCACAAGGAGAGATAGTCCGCTGTTTGGTAGAATCTCGCGACGCCCTCATCGTCATGCCCACTGGCGGGGGTAAATCTATCTGTTTTCAACTGCCCGCTTTGTTGAAAACCGGTTTGACGTTGGTGGTGTCGCCCTTGGTGGCGTTGATGGAAAATCAGGTTCAAGAATTGCGCGATCGCTCTCTGCCGGCCTCCCTCCTCCACAGTCAACTTCCCAAACAACAACGCCGCGATACTTTCAAACTTCTACAAAAAAACAAGTTGAGGTTGCTCTATCTTTCCCCAGAAACTTTATTTAGTCAACCGGTCTGGGAAACTATCTCTCAACCACAGATAGAAATTAACGGTTTAATCCTCGACGAAGCCCATTGTTTGGTACAATGGGGCGATACATTTCGCCCCGCTTATCGACGGTTGGGGGCGGCGCGTCCGGCCTTGTTAAAATCCAAACCTGCGGGGAGTAAAATAGCGATCGCTGCCTTCACCGCCACCGCCGATCCTAAAGCGCAAAGAACGATTAAAAAGGTTTTACAACTGCAAAAACCCCAGGAATTTTTATTAAATCCCTATCGTTCCAATTTATCCTTAAACGTCAAAGCAATTTGCACTCCCCGCAGTCGCCGCCAACAATTATTGAAGTTTATCAAACCCAGAGAAAGCGATGCCGGTTTGGTTTACGTTAGAACCAGAAAAGATAGCGAATATTTGGCGGAATTATTAGGAGAAAAAGGCTATAATACTGCGCCCTATCACGCCGGTTTGAGCGCCGAAGAACGTCGGGAAATCGAAAAAATTTGGTTGGAAGGAGAGATGAAATTTGTAGTCTGTACCTCTGCTTTTGGCATGGGCATAAATCATCCCCACGTCCGCTGGGTAATTCATTTTCAAGCGCCGATGTTATTATCGGAATATATTCAAGAAGTAGGGCGCGGCGGCAGGGATGGAAAACCGGCAGAAGCGCTAACTTTAATTAGCGAACCGACTGGGTTTTTAGACCCCGACGATAAGACGCGGTGGAAGTTTTTAGAAGATAATTTGCGATCGCAATATCGCAGCGCCCAAAAATTAATTAAAAAGTTACCCGCCAGTGGAGAAATAAATGCGGTAGTCGATGAATTTCCAGAAGCAGCGATCGCTCTTTCTCTTCTCCACAGTTCGGGACAGTTAAAATGGCGCGATCCGTTTCGTTTTGTTATTAATAAATCTGCCAGTTCTATTGCGACAAATAACGATAATTTTGCTGCGGTTAAAGAGACGAAAAAATATTTAACAACCCGTCAATGTCGCTGGCAATTTTTATTAACAGCATTTGGGTTCGGTCGAGAGGCGAAAAATATGCGTTGCGGTCGTTGCGATAATTGTAAAAAACGGTAATTTGTCAGTTTTTAATCTATCTCAGAAACCAGGTTTTTTCAAAAAACCTGGTTTCTTGGTTTGTCAAAAAAACCAGGTTTCTTGACCCATCAAACAAATTCTCCCCTAGCAACCATAACCACTTTACCCCCAACAAAAACCTCTATTTCTCCCCCTCGCTTCTCAGCTTTTAATAATAACAAAGAAGGGCGATTTATCTCATAACCTTGCTCGACTTTAACCTCAATTTTCTCCTCACCAAAATAATTATATTCCACCAAATATCCCGCCAAACAACCGTTAGCGCTACCCGTGGCGGGGTCTTCAGTAATGCCCAAAGCGGGGGCAAACATTCGGACACTTAAATCGTTGCCGCTGTTGTTAGTTTCCGGGCAAAAAATTAAAATTTCTGTGGCATTTTTAGAAACCAGGTTTTTTGAAAAAACCTGGTTTCTGGGTTGTTCGGGAAAAACCTGGTTTCTGGGTTGTTCGGGAAAAACCTGGTTTCTGGGGTTTTTTGAAAAAACCGGGTTTATTGACAGCAACTTATCTAAATTAACTTTGCTTTTTTTCAAAGCTTGATGACTTTTTAAAGGAACGATAATAAAAGGTATGCCAGTGGAAACTTCTTGAATGGGGAACCGAGAATCTATATCGGCGGTTTCGAGATTCAACGCCGCTGCCAAAGATTCGGCATCGTATTTTTGATGAAAAGTCGGGGTGTTTTGTTTCATCCATAAAACCTCTCCCAAATCGTCCGTCGTTTCCCAACTAACGGGAATTTGCCCTACTTTGAGATTTAAAATTACTCGTTCGACGGAATTTTTAATAATCTCTTTTTGGATGATGTAAGCAGTACCTAAAGTGGGATGTCCGGCAAAAGGTAGCTCTTTTGCGGGGGTAAATATCCGCACGTCATAACCGCCATTTGTGGGTTTATCGGAGATAATAAAAGTGGTTTCCGAGTAGTTAATTTCTCGGGCAATTTGTAACATTTCGTCTGGGGAAAGGTTGGCGACATCTTGCCCCGTAAAAACTGCTAGTTGATTGCCGGCATATTTGGTTTCTGCAAAGACATCGACGATGTAAAATTTCATAATTGGATAATATCAATTAATAATTAATAATTAAGATACGAACTGGCGATCGCCTTTTTTAGTTCTGGGAATTTACTATAGCGTTTCCTTCTCTGGTGAGGTACACCTACAATCCCCCGCGCATCCCCTTAACAAGGGGGACGCGGCTCCCCCCTTTTTAAGGGGGGCTGGGGGGGATCGAAAACTGTACCTCATAGAAAAGAGAATTGCTATATTAATTCTATACGACTGAAGTCGTTACTACGAACTAAGCGATCGCTTGTTCGTATCTGTTATTAATCTCTTCCCAGTTAACTACGTTCCACCAAGCGTTTAGATAAGCGGTTCGGTCGTTTTTGTACTTCAAATAATAAGCGTGTTCCCAGACATCGTTACCCATTATCGGATAATTTCCTACCGATAACGGACTGTCTTGATTTGCCGTATTCGTCACTTCCAATTTACCGCCGGGAGTCAACACTAACCAGGCCCAACCGCTGCCAAAGCGATCGCCACCTGCGGCGTTAAATTGCTGTTTAAAAGCATCGAAACTGCCGAAGTTCTCCTTAATAGCAGCAGCGATCGCCCCCGTAGGTTCCCCGCCACCGTCGGGACTCATAATTTCCCAAAACATTTTATGGTTGACATAACCGCCGCCATTATTAATAATAGTCCCGCGAATATCCTCCGGTATTGCCTTCAAATCTCGCAACAAATCTTCGGCACTTTTACTTTTTAATTCCGGGTATTTATTCACCGCCGCATTTAATTTATCGGTGTAACTGGCGTGATGTTTGTCGTGGTGAAACCGCATCGTCGTTTCGTCGATATATGGTTCCAAAGCATTATAATCGTAAGGCAAAGGCGGCAGTTTAAAAACATCGGTATTTTGAGCTATTTTACTCTTATTTCCTCCGCTTAAACCATCTCCCGACGCACCGCAAGCACCCCCAAAGGTAAGAATGCCGACGCTACCCATAAATAACAAGAATTTTCTCCGATTAACAGTCATTTTTTTTCTCCTTAAAAATAATTTACAGAAGTAGGCAAGAGGCAATAGGCACAAGGCAAAAGTAGGCGTTTTTAGTGTTTTAGTTTTTTAAGAAGGGAAGAAATCATTCTAGTTTCTTCTTTAAGCAATGAGATTATCGACTTAATATCATCTTCTTCACAAAGCCCTATTCTTTCCGACAAAAAAAGGTGCGTTTGAAGTTCGTTAATAGAGCCTTGTGCAATGTTGAGAAATCTAGCATAATCTCCGTAACTCCGTCTTCCATAACCTTCAGCAATGTTGGCAGGGATAGATGCTGACGACCTTCTGATTTGTTGAACCATTCCATAAAGTTCTTCTTTAGCAAAAGATTTAGTCAAATAATAGCATTTTTCAGCAATATCCATCCCTTTTTGCCAAATTATCAAGTCTGTAAAATCTTTAATTTCAGACATTTAAAACTCCTAATCCATCTTACTCTTGCCTCTTGCCTCTTGCCTCTTGCATGCATGCCTTTTGCCTCATCTTTTGCCTCTTGCCTCTTGCCTCTTGCCTTCTCCATTACTGCCCCATCCAAGGTGGAGCCATTTCTATATCAATATCTAATTGATTCTCCTCGATTTCGTCAATATTTAAAACGAGCATTTGTCCGCTGGGAGCTCGCAATTTAATGTTATAAAAACTGTAAGCATTTTTAGCGACGCTAAACCCTTCATAGACCGTTCCTGCCGGCAACAAAGATAAAATTTCCTCAATTCGTTCCAGAGGTTTTTGATGAGAACTAAACTTTCTTTTCGCGTGTTCGACAATGCGATCGAAATCCTCGTGGCTAACATTCAAAGCATTAGCCAGTTCCGTAACAAAAGACCTTTCCTCGGTGGTAACTTTATTATCTGCTAAAGCAACTTTTACTGCTAAATCGATGGTAGCTTCTATTTGTTCCGGTTCGGGAACTGCTTTTTTAGCAGCATTAAATAAAGCGGCTTCAGACTCATTATTTTTAATTCTCAATACCTTTTCCCGCGCCTCGTTTACTTCCTTAACGCTCAAGCCTTTTCTTAACAAAAACCCTTCTAAAATTTCCACCTCATTATTATCAATTTCGCCATCGACAATCATCACCATCAGACCGATCGCAAATATAGCTTCGTTAGGAGTTAGTTCCTCCGAACATTCAACCTCTGTTTGAAAAACATCTTTGTAAACCATAAACCTCTTGCTAATTGTTAATTGTTAATTGTTAATTGTTAATTGTTAATTGTTAATTGTTAATTGTTAATTATTAATTAACTTTGAGACAAACGTCGAACCGGTGCCCCTCCTAAAAGTTTGTGGGTATCCGCTAACAAAGAAGGTATTTTAGCAGCATGAGGACTGCTTGCCAGACATTGACCCAGGTTATATTTACCTACTCCAGCGGCATTTTGACCGGGAAACCAGTGACCGCCATTGCCCAAAAGGTTGTACCGCATCTGGCCATACTCTACCATGTCATAAGCGATCGCCAAATTCCTCAACCACAAAATCGTCGGGATATTAATATTCCCAGGAGTTTCTTCTGGGGCGGGCAAACCCAACTCCCAAGTTTTCAGCCAATCTTCCCCCAAAGTAGCGATCGCCTCCTCCTCCAACCGCGCCAAAATTGGCGGCAGGACTTCCTCCGCCCGATCCAACAATTCCAAAGTTTTTAGGTGTTCGTCAAAATCCGTCGGTCGCGATGCCCCCACGCTCAAAGTATGCACCTGCTGATGGTTCAAGCAAAACAAATCGTTAAACACCATCGGACTGAGAGGATGACATAAGTCTATCAGCTTTTGGGGCGGCGCGTATAATTGCCCCCCCTTATCCGAGGGACTGATAATAAAAACCCCCATATCGTGGCGGTTTGCAGCCTCGACAGCCCGCCAATTATCTTGAAAGATGTAGTACCAGTGGAGGTTGACGTAATCAAACTCGTCGGTTTCTATGGCCTCGATAATAACATCGGTACTACCGTGAGTAGAAAAACCGATAAATCGAACCCTTCCTTCAGCCTGCCACTGCCTCGCCACCTCCAGACAGCCCCCCGGTTTAACCGTGTCTTCCAGCAGTTCGTTAGTATTAATGCCGTGTATTCCCAACAAGTCCACATAGTCCAACCCCAAAAACCCCATTGAGCGATCGAACTGCTGTTTAAACTCTTGAGGATCGCTTTTAGGTTCCACCTTAGTCTGGACTATCAATTTTTCCCGAGGCAATTTTGGTAAAATCCTCCCCAGTTGCATCTCGGAAGTCCCATATCCCCGGGCCGTCTCGATGTGATTGATGCCAACCTCCAGGGCCCGGCGAATAATAGCTTCTACATTTTGCTGGTTTGTCTGCGGGATTTTCTCCGGCGAAACGTGTTTCCAGGAATGCTGATATCTCATCCCACCGCAGGAGAAAATCGGCATTAATAATTCGGTTCTGCCAAAGCGTCGATATTGCATGGTTGGGCAATTAACAATTAACAATTAACAACTAACAATTAACAACTAACAATTAGCAGTTTTTAAAATTCGTTTGGGCTAGGGGACCGTAATATTCGCAAGCTGCTCGATCGTAAGCGATCGCTGCTTCTTTTTCATCCTCAAAATACCCCAAACGGAAGTGTTTTTTATTCACCTTAATTTCTGCTATCCAGATTTTCTTTTCCTTAGCCCAATAAACCCCCCGATATTGAGAAGAATGTGCCACATTTTTCTTTCTCTTGTGCATTCTGGCGCTGCCTTTTTCCAACCATAAATTTTCGCGGCGATTATCCAGTTTATTCCCATTTAGATGATAAACGGATATGCCCTTGGATGCCTCGGCAACTACCCGATGCATATAAACGGTAGTGCGTTTGCCGTTTTCCGTCACAGTTCGACCTGCAAACCCATCCATTAAATACCATTTATATTGAGATAATTCCTCGAATTTTTCATCGTCAACTATCGCCACTTCACCCCGGGTAATGACAATTTCTTTAGACATTTTGTTCGGCCACCCTATTGTCGTACAACCATAAACCCTATAAATAGAGTTTATAAGAAAAATCAATCTTGGTTTTCCCTTCTTCATTTTATTGGGAAATGCTGCTAGGGACAACAACTAAAGGGTCGCACCCCACACAGACTTTTTACGAACTAACAACTATTGTGGCCTTGAAACCGCACTAAAAACACCTCTCGAAGCAAAAATACGACATTTGGCGTATTGACATTTCCTAAAAACTACTATTTAATTAAGAGAGTTCAAAACAAAACTACTTCAGGGTGAAAAAATGAGTGGATTGTTATTGGTCATCTTAGGGTACTCCACCGCATCTTACATCGGCTCAGGTTCTATCTGCTATTTATTGAGCAAAGCACTTTTAAGCAGTAACAATCTGCAAAAGTTAGTTAAACTTTGGGTTTTATTTTTATGGCCTCTTTGGATTATGAAAGAAATTAATCAGGATGTTAAAACAAGTTCGTAATTGTCATGGCGAGGCGGTGGGAAAACGAGTTAACTTCTAGGGAAAAACATTTTGAGTAGCGACGTTACAATCTCTCTTTAAGGCAAGAGGGAAAAGGCAAGAGGGAAAAGGCAAGAGGCAACAGATGGGAGTTTCATAGTTTTAACTGACTTTTTAATTTATTAAAACTCGCTTTTGGGATTGCTATAAATCTTTATTTCGTCCCTTTTTCTCTCTTCCCCTTTTGCCTCTTGCCTCTTGCAAGCATACCTTCTTCAAAGATTGCCACGGGGGGTTTAACGATGAAACCAAGAATTTAACTCTTACCAACCCCCCCTCGCAATGACTCAAAACCTTAATTTAAAGCGCTAAAGCGCTTACTACGAACTTCTAAAAATATAGCGCTAAAGCGCTTACTACGAACTGCTAAAAATCTTAAGAAATTTCCCTGACAACGGGCTTTCCGTCCTTAATTTCTCCAACTAAAATCGTAGTGGCGACCCCTACAAACAAGCCATTTTCTAACACGCCGGGAATGTTATTTAAAGTCTTCTCCAACTCGGCAGGGTTATCGATGGAATCAAATTTGACATCTATTACCATAAGGCCCTGATCTGTAATCACAGGTCCGGCCTTCTTGACCCCCATACGCAGTTGGGGCTTGCCTCCCAGCTTCTCAATGGCCCGCATCACCGGGGTTATGGCCATCGGCAAGACTTCCACGGGCAGTAAAAAGGTGGAACCGAGTTTATCTACCATCTTGGAACTATCCACCACCACAATAAATTCTTCGGCCAGGGCATCGACAATTTTTTCTCGGGTATGGGCCGCGCCGCCGCCTTTGATGAGATTTTTCTGGGGATCTACTTCGTCGGCCCCGTCAATAGCGATGTCGATCCGATCTACCTCGTCCAGAGTGGTTAGGGGGATGCCGTATTCTTTGGCCAATACGGAGGACTGGAAGGAGGTGGGAATGCCTTTGATGTCTTTCAACTCGCCGCTTTTGAGGCGATCGCCCAAAAATTGAATCATAAAAGCGGTGGTCGAACCGGTTCCGAGTCCGACGATGTTGCCAGACTGGACGCGATCGGCAGCAACTTTACCGACCTGCTGTTTCATCAATTTGGCTGTATCTTGTTCGCTCATGGTTTATCGTCCTAAAATTATCAGCACTGTTAACTTTACCTTGCTTCGAGCCACAAGAAAATGCCATTATCAGCTAAACCAGAAACAGCAGAACAGTATTTCCACGCCGCCAACGAGTTAAAAGAAAGCGGAGAACTCTACACGGCAATGGTCGCCTACCAACAAGCTTTGGCCATGAAGCCGGACTATGCGGAAGCTCATAAAAAACTGGCAGAGGTTTACATCCAGCAAGGCAAACTCTCTGGGGCGATCGCTTCCTGCGAAAAAGCTTTGAAAATTAATCCCAATTTCGCCGCCGCCTACCTGACTCTTGGCAATGCCTACCAAAGTCAAAAACAATTTCAACTCGCCATCGATGCTTACTCCCAAGCAATAGCTATTCAACCGAATTTTGCCCAAGCTCGTGCTAATCTCGGTAGCGTTTATTATCAGCAAGGGCAGTTAGAATTGGCGGTTTTTTCTTATCAAAAAGCTTTGGAAATTAATCCCAAACTGGCTTCGGTTCGTTTGATGTTGGGTAATGTTTTGACTCAACAAGGTCAGCTAGCAGCAGCAACTTCTTCCTATCAAACCGCCCTGGAACTTCGATCGCAAAATCCTCTGGTTAATTTTAAGTTGGGTTTGATTTTTGCTCGACAAGGGGATATCTCGACTGCCAGGAAATGCTATCAAAAAGCTTTGCTGAAACAACCTAATTATTTTGAAGCTTATCGGGAATTATATCGGTTAGAAAAATCGTCGTTCAGCGAGGAGGAAATTAGGGCTTTTTTCTCTCGGTGGCAGCAGTTTGTTGAGGGCGATCGCTCTTTATCTCTGGAGGCGATCGATAACTATTTCAATTCTTTAAAAACTTCCGCCACCAACAACTATTTAAAACTAGAAACCGAAACGGATACCGATGGACAAACCGAAACGGAAATAGACGAAGAAAGGGGCATCCAACCGGAAACGGTTCGCTTCACCCCCACCGATGAAGTCGCTAGCTTCGATAAAGAAACCGACACTATTTTATCTGGTAGCGAGGGGATAGAAACGGCAGATACTAGAGAAAAAATTACTACTTTTAACTTGCAACCTTCCCCAGAACCATCTGGGGCAACTATTATAACTGTATCGGATGCAGATATTTATAGGCAGCGAGCAGATGCTTACCTCCGTCAAGGTCAATTAATAGAGGCGATCGCTGCTTCCAAACAAGCGTTAAAATTTAAGCCTGACGATGCTGGCAGTTACATCAATTTAGGTAACGCTTTCTACAGGCAAAACAAGCCGGAAGCCGCCCTTCGTTCCTATTTACGCGCCGCAGAATTAGAACCAAATATCCCCGAAACTTATGCTAATATTGGCAGCGCTTATTCTCAGTTAAAAAAAGATGACGAAGCAATTTTTTATTACCAAAAAGCTTTGGCAATTAAATCGGATTTAGTGGGAGTTTATTGGAATTTAGGCAAGATTTATCAACATCAAGCTAAAGTCGATGAAGCGTTAGAAAATTGGGAAAAAGCTTTTGACTTGCAACCGAATTTAGTTGACGATAATTTTCATTTTTGTTTGGGAAATACTCTGTTTAAAATGGGGAAACGAGAGGCGGCGATAAGGAGCTATCAAAGAGCGATCGCGCTCAACCCCCAAAACGCACAAGCTTATGGCAATTTAGCTAATTTATATTCCCAAGAAAGGAACCGAGACGAGGCGATTAAATATTATCAAAAAGCCTTACAACTAGACCAAAAATTACATAGCTTGCATTACCAATTAGGCAATAACTATTTGCTGAAAGGGAAAAACGACGAAGCCATTTTAAGTTTCCGAGAAGCTTTAAAGTACAACCCAAATTATGCCGATATTTATGCCAATTTGGCCGGGGCTTATGCCAGTAAAGGTTTGTTACCAGAAGCGATAGAAAATTATCAACAAGCTTTAGTTTATAAACCGAATTGGGCGGAGATTTATTGTCGCATCGGACATATTATTAAACAGGAGAAACACGGGGAAGCGATCGCTCTTTTTGAGAAGGCGATCGAACTGAAACCAGACTACATCGAAGCCCACCAGCAATTATGCGATATCCTCAGCCATACTACTAACTTAACAAAAGCCAGAGAAGCGGCTGATAAATATTGTCAATATTGCGGCGAGTCTGCGCCAATTTTATCTGGCGTTGCTTATCTCTTTTCCTATTTTCAATCTGGCGTAAGTTTGCAGTCTGTAGCTAAATTGAGGGAAATAGAAAATTACTGTTTCCAAAATATCGAAAAGATGCCAGCGATCGAAGTAAAACTAATCTACGAATTGGTGTTATTTTCTATTCCCCACCTCCGCGACGACCCAGAAAAGAATTTTAGTTTTTCCAAATTAATTGCCGAGAGTTATTATCGCGATCGCCAAGAATACACCCCCCCAAAAGTTTACCCAAAACCCCATTCCCAATTCCCCATTCCCCATTCCCCAAAAATAGGGTTTCTCTCCAAACATTACCGCCGTCATTCCGTGGGTTGGTGTAGCGAAGCAGTGATTAAAGAATTAACCAAAATTACCGAAGTCAATTTGTACGTTACCGGGCCGGTAAAGCGAGACGATATAAGCGATCGCTTCGAGAAAATCCCCCATAAATTCTATTGGCCGAAAAGCTATCCCAACGGTTTCGCTTCCTATCAAGAATTAACCGAAGAAATAGCCAAAGACAACATCGATATTTTAATCGATTTAGACTCGATGACCGTACCGGTAAACGCACATATTTTATTTCAAAAACCCGCCCCAGTTTGTCTTTCCTGGTTGGGTTTTGATGCCCCTTGTATTTCAGAAAATAATTACTTTTTATGCGACTGGCATACCCATCCTCCAGGGATGGAAAAACATTACAAAGAAAAGTTAATTAGGTTGCCAGAAACAGCGGTTGCCGTTGGCGGTTTTGAGATTCGTTCCGCAGATAGAATAGCCCTGAGAAATAGTCTGGGAATAGGCATCGACCATAAGGTATATTTATGCGTCGCCCCAGGGAGGAAAACCAACCCCGAAATGTTACGCGCCCAAGTAGAAATTCTGCGGCAAGTACCGGGGAGCATATTATTAAGAAAAGGGCAGGGAGATGTGGATGTAGTTCGCTGCAGTTACAGTCAAGAATGCGAAAAATTGGGAGTTGATTTTAAGCGAATTAAATTTTTAGGACAAACGAAAACCGAGGAGGAACATCGGGCGGTTTATTCAGTGGCAGACGTTTTATTAGATTCTTATCCTTATAACGGAGGCACTCATAATTTAGAGGCATTATGGGCTAATTTGCCAGTAATTACTCGGGCGGGAAATCAATATCTTTCGCGGATGGGTTATTCGTTTTTAAAGAACGTCAACGTCGATGTTGGCATTGCGTGGAGTTGGGAGGAATATACGGAATGGGGAGTGAGGTTTGCCCGAGATTTAGAGTTAAGAAATAGGGTCATAAACCAGTTAAAAATTGCCAAACAACCGGAGACTTTAGCCCCTTTATGGAACCCTGGAAAATTAGCGAAGGAAATCGTAGAACAAACGTCTCACCTGTTGTAAAGTTCGTAGTAATCCCGGAGCGCGATTTAGATGAATTGTTGCCATTTCGTTAGCATTAAGAAACCAGGTTTTTTCAAAAAACCTGGTTTCTGGAGAATATGAAAAACCGGGTTTCTGGGCAAACATTTCCGCAGTTGACAAAAAGGATAATTGTGGTGTAAGCTAGTGACAAAGCTATTTTTATTTCGGAGGAATTATGAGCGATATTAGCGTCGAAGAATTGGCCGTTATTTTGGAGGAAGATGATAAGTGGCTGACGGAAAATTACAACAAACTTATCGAGAAGTATCCAGGGCAAATGGTCGCTATTAATGATGGTAAAGTAGTTGCCGTGGGAGACCGAGAAGTTGAAGATTATTGTGCCGCACGAAAAGAGGCCGGTTTGGTAGGACCGTTACTAATCAACGTACCCCATCCCGACGATTTAGGACCGTTTTTAATTTAAGGAAAGGGGGGAATTTTTATGGCAATTATGCGTTTTACTTACAAGCTTGCAAATGGCAGTTTTCAGCCTGTAATTACCATAGGCGTGAATCTAGAAAATGATTGGCAGCGTGTCGATTTATACGTCGATTCTGGAGCAGCTTGCAGTGTCATTAATTCTCGATTTGCCAAGAGATACGGCTTTGATTACCGTATCGGTCGTCGGACAAGTTTGCAGGTTGGAGATGGCAATCTAATTCCAGTTTATTTGCACGATTTGGAAATACAATTGGGCAGGGAAAGATTTACTTGTCCGATTGGATTTTCTGATAGATTAGGCGTATCCTTTAACGTTTTAGGAAAGCAGGGAATTTTTGACAAGTTTAAAATCTGTTTTCTCGAACCTCAAGGAATAATTAGTTTTGAAACTTAAAAGGCGATGCCTTTGTTCGTAGTAATCGCGGAGCGCGATTTAGATAAATTTTTGCTTTTTAGTTACCATTAAGAAACCAGGTAATTTCGGCAAAACCTGGTTTCTGGAGAATCAGAAAAAACCGGGTTTCTGGGCGAACATTCCCGCAGTTGACAAAAAGGATAATTGTGGTGTAAGCTAGTGACAAACCTATTTTTATGTAGGAGGAATTATGAGCGATATTAGCGTCGAAGAATTAGCAGTTATTTTAGAGCAGGATAGCCAGTGGATGTCGGAAAATTACAACAAACTTATCGAGAAGTATCCAGGGCAAATGGTTGCGGTTAACGATGGTAAAGTAGTTGCCGTGGGAAGGGAAGTAAGGGACTATTGTGCCGCACGAAAAAAGGCAGGTTTGGTAGGGCCGTTACTGTTATCCATACCCCATCCCGACGATTTAGGACCGTTTTTAATTTAAGCAAAAAAAAGAGGGTTAATTTTATGGCAATTGTCAGATTTCCATACCAGCTTTTGAATGGCATTTTTCAACCTGTAATTCCCCTCGGCGTTCTGCTAAAAAATGCCTGGAGGCGTGTCGATTTTTATGTCGATTCTGGAGCAAATTATAGCGTGGTTAGTTCTAAAGTTGCGGAGGAATTTGAGTTTAATTATCTCGCTGGCGATCGCATCAATTTACAAGTAGGAGATGGCGGTCTAATTCCAGTTTATTTGCACGATTTGGAAATACAATTAGGCAGAGAAAGGTTTACTTGTCCGATTGGATTTTCCCATCGCTTGGGCGTATCCTTTAACGTTTTAGGAAAGCAGGGAATTTTTGACAAGTTTAAAATCTGTTTTCTCGAACCTCAGGGGATAATTAATTTTGAAAGTTGAAGTTTGTTTTAGATATATTTTTGCCCTTTCGTTACCGTTAAGAAACCAGGTTTTTTGAAAAAACCTGGTTTCTGATGGGGTGAAAAAACCCGGGTTTCTGGGAGACAATTGTTAATTATTAATTATTAATTGTTAATTAATATCAATTCTTAATCCCAGTAGAAGCGATACCCTGAAGAAACTGTCGCTGCCCCACCAAAAATAAAATTACCACCGGAACAGTCGCAATTATCGCCGCCGCCATTAACAATTCCCAACTGCTGGTAAACTGTTGTTGAAACTCGGCCAACGCTAACTGTACCGTTTTCAATTCCGGTCTAGTGGTAAATACTAAAGGTTTAAATAAATCGTTCCATTCCCCGATAAAAGTCAACAAAAATAAAGTAACTAAAGCCGGTCTTGCTAAAGGTAAAATTACCTGCCATAAAACTTGCCAGCGGTTGGCACCATCCAGGGTTGCTGCTTCTTCTAATTCTATGGGAATAGTAGTAAAATATTGACGTAAAAGAAAAATGCCAAAACCGTTAGCCGCCGTAGGTAAAATTAGAGCTAAATAAGTATTGAGTAAGTGCCCCCATTTTAAGACTAAAAATATCGGAATTACTAATAGTTGAAAAGGAATTACCAGAGTGGCAATGACTATTAATAAAACAGCTTGCCTGCCGCGAAAGCGCAGCCTGGCCAAAGCATAACCGGCCAGGGCCGAAGTAATAACTTGAGAAGCGGTCACGGCTATGGCCACTAGAGTCGAATTAGCGAAGGCCAAGAGAAACTTACCTCGCTGCCATGCCTCTCGATAGTTGACCAAAGTCGGGGCCGTTTCTGGCAGATTTCCGCCTGGGGGGGTGACGGAGGTTAGAAAAACGATCGCCAAAGGCAGCAAAACGATAAACGCCCCCAAGATTAGTAAAACCAAGCTGATTTTCTCTAAGATTTTAGGGGTGTTAACTGGTTGGGTCATAAGCTATGCTGTTGTATTTGAGTTAAAAATCTAAGTGTAGCTTATCAGAAATCGGGCCCGGAGGAGTAAAGACAGAGATAACCAGAGAAATTGCGGCCAAGATACCCAATTATCCAATAAAGTAGGTAAAGTAAACTATAAGCTCAGTTCAATTTAACTAAGTTTTGCTTGGGCCATGACGTCCAAGAGCAATTGTTATAAGCTCATTTAGGAGATAACAGAGATATGCCACAGGTGGAAGCCATTCCAACCATCGATTTCCATAGCGAAACCTACAAAGATGCCTACAGCAGGATTAACGCCATCGTCATTGAGGGCGAAGAGGAGGCCCACGATAATTACGTCAAGCTGGCCGAAATGCTGCCAGATTATAAGGATGAGTTAATTAGCTTGTCCAAAATGGAAAATCGCCACAAAAAGGGATTTCAAGCCTGTGGCCGTAATCTGGCGGTAACTCCAGATATGCAGTTTGCAAAAGAGTTTTTTGGGCAACTCCATGAAAACTTCCAAGATGCTGCTGCTGCTGGCAATATTGTTACCTGCTTGTTGATTCAGTCTTTGATTATTGAGTGTTTCGCGATCGCCGCTTACAACATTTATATCCCAGTGGCAGATCCTTTTGCCCGCAAAATCACTGAAGGGGTAGTTAAAGACGAATATATGCATCTCAATTTCGGCGAAAAGTGGCTGGGAGAAAACTTTGAAACATCCAAAAAAGAACTCCAAGAAGCCAACCGCAAAAACCTACCTTTGGTTTGGAAAATGCTCAACCAAGTCGAAAAGGATGCTCATACTTTAGAAATGGAAAAAGAAGCTTTAGTTGAGGATTTTATGATTGCCTACGGCGAAGCTTTGAGCAACATTGGCTTTAATAATGTAGAAATTATGCGGATGTCTGCCCAAGGTTTGGCAGCAGCATAATTATTTGGAGAAATGGGGAATTGCGGGGCTTCCAATTCCCAATTCCCCATTCCCAATTCCCAATTCCCCATTTACAAAAATAACTGACAATTAATGTTTGGTTTAATCGGTCATCTTACAAGTTTGGAACACGCCCAATCTGTGGCAAGAGAGCTGGGTTATCCAGAATATGCCGATCGCGGGCTGGATTTTTGGTGTAGCGCTCCTCCACAAATTGTCGATACAATTGAAGTTACTAGCATCACGGGTCAAAAAATACAAGGCAAATATGTGGAGTCTTGCTTCCTACCAGAAATGTTAGCTAATCGCCGCATCAAAGCAGCTACTCGGAAGATAATAAATGCAATGGCCCACGCCCAAAAAAACGGCATTGATATTACGGCTTTGGGCGGTTTTTCTTCGATTATTTTTGAGAATTTTAACTTGGAAAAGTTTAAACAAATCCGCAATATTACTCTGGAGTTTACACGTTTTACTACTGGCAATACCCACACGGCTTATATTATTTGCCGTCAGGTGGAACAAGCAGCCCAAAAGTTAGGAATAGAACTGTCAAAAGCTACTGTTGCAGTTTGCGGGGCAACGGGGGATATTGGCAGTGCAATTTGTCGCTGGTTGAATGTGAAAACAGATGTTAAAGATTTGTTGCTGGTAGCTAGAGATCGCGATCGCCTCGGTGCTTTACAAGACGAATTAGGACGGGGTAAAATCTTAGAATTAGAAGCCGCTTTGCCCCTGGCAGATATCGTGGTTTGGGTGGCGAGTATGCCGAAGGGGGTGGAAATTAACCCGGAGGTTTTGAAAAAACCTTGCCTGTTAATCGACGGCGGTTATCCGAAAAATATGGAAACCAAGGTTAAGTCTCCAGGAGTATATGTTCTCAAGGGCGGCATCGTGGAACATTCTTTGGATATTGAGTGGAAGATTATGAAAATAGTCAATATGGACGTTCCCGCCCGTCAGTTGTTCGCTTGTTTTGCGGAGTCGATGTTGTTGGAGTTTGAGAAAATTTATACTAATTTCTCCTGGGGCCGCAACCAGATTACTGTGGAAAAAATGGAGGATATCGGCAAGATTTCGGTCAAACACGGTTTCCGCCCTTTGATGCTGTTGCCAGAGGAGATTTAAGAGAAAAAGATCCCCCTCCCGTCCCCCTTAAAAAGGGGGAAGCCAGAAAAACTCAAAGTCCCCCTTTTTAAGGGGGATTTAGGGGGATCGTATCAGTACCTCATCAGAACGAGAAACGCTACAAATACCCCCGACTTAAAAACGGCACCTCAACAATTTCTCCTTCCACATCTCCAACCCGCACTTTTAAACCGACGCCGCCGGCCTTTACCCGAACGTAACCCAAACCAAAATAACCGCCGTCGCTTTCGATACAACTGGTAAGTTTGCCGACTTTCTCTTCCCCTACCGTTAATATCGCCCCCGGTTCCGCATTGCCGCTAAGGCGAATGCCCCAGAGTTGTTGTTTTACTCCTTTATAAGTATTTAACCTGGCGATGGTTTCTTGACCGATGTAACAACCTTTCTCAAAAGAGATGGTTTGCCACAAACCCGCTTCGAGGGGGTTGTAATCTTCCGTGAGTTCGCTGTCTGGGGCGGGGCGACCTTGTTCTATTCTTAACTGCTGCCAGAGGCGATCGCCCATCGCCACCGCCCCCATCTCTATTAGTTTTTGCCAAACTTTAACCGCATCCGCCCCTGGAACTATTAAGGTATATCCCCCAGTTGCCAAACCGCTGCCAACGGCGAGACGAACTTCCACATCTGCCAAGTTAATTAATTTGTGGGTGGCGTGGGGTTCGCTTGCTAATGCGGTTTCGCCTAATTTTTCCAGCAATTTATGAGATTCCGGTCCCATTAAACTAAAGATGGCATAGTCGCTACTGACATCTTTTAACGCCACTTTATCGAAAGGGAAAATATAGCGGTCTAACCATTCTAATAATTGTTGGCGGCGGTTGGGAGAAACTAATACTAAAGCAACTTCTTCGGCGATGTAAACCGTAGCTAAGTCGAGAGTACGGGCGGTGGAATTGACGAAAACGGTATCGCAGCCTTGCCCCGGTTTGAGAGATTCGATGTTATTGGTGCTTTGGTTGTGGAGGAATTTGAGGCGTTCCTCGTCGGCGAACTGCAACAGTCCCCAGTGGGAGCGATCGCAGGAGGCAACGCCGGTTTTTACTGCCTCCATCGCGGCGGCATCCTTGCCGAAACTAATAATAGTTTCACCTTCAAAAATTGCACCGTTGGTTGTTTGAAATTCGCGTAATTCTTGCATCATAATTTAGGTAATGGGTAATTAACAATTAACAATTAACAATTGACAACTGACAATTAAAAATTATCAGACTTTTGGTAATTCGGCGAATAATTTTTCAATAACTTGACGAGTTTTATCTTCTAAGCGGTCCCAGTCTGCTTCTCCATTTTCATCTATTAAACTGGTATCTATTTCTACTTCTACTTCTTCCTCTTCAGCGTGGGTTTGGCGATAATTCCTAAAGCAGATTTGATAGCAGAGTTCCCAGATATTAATGCTGACTTTTTCATCTTTATATTCCAAATCCAATCTGTATCCTGGAATGGGAGTTTGCACTTCTTTGTAAGTACCGTTCCACGCAGAATTTTCTAAAGTTTTAGCGAGATTATCTAACAGTCTAATGAGAGAAGGCTGCATTAACATTTCGGCTTGTTCCCAAGCAGTTGTTGTTGTAATTTTGGGTTTCATCGCTTAACAATTAACAATTAACAAAAAACAAATTTGTAAAAATACTTTTTTTTGAGTAAGAGTAAGAGTATGAGTATGAGTATGAAAGGGTCAATTTGCATAATTGCAGCGTACCCTCGCAATCCCTATTAAACCCCAAAATGTACCGTTATTCAAGTTTTCATCCCGATAACGTGGCACAATAGAAAATTAAGTTGAGTTTTAAGATCGAACTAATGAGCAAAAAACGCATTCTCTCTGGAGTTCAACCCACGGGCAACCTCCACCTGGGCAATTACCTCGGGGCCATTCGTAACTGGGTCGATGGCCAAGCAGAATACGACAATTATTTCTGCGTGGTGGATCTCCACGCCATTACAGTGCCCCACAACCCGGCCACTTTAGCGGCGGACACCTACACCATAGCTGCCCTCTATCTGGCTTGCGGCATAGATTTAGAGCATTCTACCATCTTCGTCCAATCCCATATTCCGGCCCACAGCGAATTGACTTGGCTGTTAAATTGCATTACGCCTCTAAATTGGCTGACGGATATGATTCAATTTAAAGAAAAAGCGGTCAAGCAGGGAGAAAATGTCGGCACCGGTTTATTAGATTATCCAGTGTTAATGGCGGCGGATATTTTGCTTTACGATGCGGATAAAGTTCCGGTGGGAGAAGACCAAAAACAACATCTGGAATTGACTAGGGATATTGCGGTTAGGTTCAATCATTTATTCGGTCGAGAAGAGACGATTTTAAAATTACCAGAACCTTTAATTAGACGCGAGGGGGCGAGGGTAATGAGTCTGACTGACGGTACTAATAAAATGTCTAAATCAGATCCTTCGGAATTGAGTAGAATTAATTTATTAGACCCGCCAGAGGCAATAACAAAAAAAATCAAACGTTGTAAGACGGACTCGGTACGCGGTTTAACTTTTGATAACCAGGAAAGACCGGAATGCAATAATTTGTTGACTCTTTATTTGCTACTTTCTGGAAAGACAAAAGAAGAGGTTGTTGCTGAGTGTGCCGATATGGGTTGGGGGCAGTTTAAACCGTTGTTGACGGAGACGGTTATTTCCGCTTTACAACCCATTCAAGAAAAATATAAAGCTGTTAGAAACGAGGAGGGTTATTTGGAGTCGGTTTTGCGAGAAGGTAGGGAAAAAGCGGGGGCGATCGCTAACGAGACTCTCGCTAAAGTTAAATCCGCTTTGGGTTATTCCAAACCTCTTTAATTTCTTGGCAACAAATACTGCTGGATTATCGTCTTGTAGGACAGGCAAGGTAGTAACTTAAGAAACCCGGTTTT
>CAZSTZ010000003.1:0-106896 GCA_964609515.1 uncultured bacterium
TTCTTGAATTTCGCTTTTTAAAGTGCCTATGGCGTCTTGTTTATAATGAATTTCTTTTGTTTGTCCTTTGTTTGGTTTGCGGGACTCCCGCGACTCCCCAAGGGCGGGGAGTTTCGCCCGGTATCTAACCGGGCTCATCAGGCGGGTTATTTTTAGCAATAGGTCTCGCGTCCCATCACTGCAAGTTGGAAAATCAAGTCTGCCCCATTAGCATCAAGGTCATCGTCCAACAAGTCTTGAAAAAAGGGAGGATGATCCGTGGCTGCTTTTTCGATTGCTTTTCGCAAGCTCTCAAGCGTTAAGTTTCCTACTACTGTTCGGGTTTCGAGGTCTTGTACGGGTAAGAAAAAGTTTGGCATTGTCAGCAAAGCTTCGACAATGCGCAAGCTTAGAAATTCGCCATCTGGCAAGTTGTTTGGTACTGTTTCCAGCCAGTACCAATAGTTGCTTCCCCCTTCAAGGGCACCAATGATAATGGCCTCAATTTGGTCTCGGGTAATGGGAATACCCACAATTAACGCTAGCTGTTTCTGGTTTTCTAAAGTTGTCATTTGTTTGTCCTTTGTTTTTTGCTTATGTAGCTACTATAAACCCATAATATTACGGGCTGCTGTGATTTTAATCATGCTTACCCGTGATTAAAATCACAAAACAACTAAGATATTATGGAGCTAGTTATGCGAGCAACGAAAATGGACAATAAAATCACTGGGCCTGCTGTAGCAGGTCAGAAAAGAAAGAAAAATGGACAATATGAAGCAAAAGGATTGAACAAAAAAGGTCATTTTGTCCGACTAACTCCCGACATCCAACATAAAATCAACAAATTACAGTTGACTCAAGTAAACTTTGCCGATTTATGTCGGTTGGCCCTTGATGAATACTTGGATAAATGCGAGCAGACGGGCGATCGTCCCCCGTTGCCCAAAATCGAGCCATTGTCTCCAAAACCTCCTAAGATAAAAGTTGGGGAACAAGTCTATACCGAGGACGGCATTGGCATTGTCATTTCCACTAGCCGGGGATGGTATCGTGTAAAGCTAGAAAATGAAGTTGTTTTCAAAAGGTTGTCAGAATTAAAAAAAATCATGTAAAATCGATTGACTTACCTTTGTTAGGCAAGTCAATTGATTAGAAACAACTCTTTCAAAGTAAATAAGGCCGGGCAGTGTTTGGTTGCCCGGCCTTATTTATTGGAGCGACCGCGTGATATTGACTTAAGCAAAATGCCTCAATGGTGATTCCATTTCACCCCCAAAGATTTTGCTGTCGCTCCTCTCTCTTTTAGCTTTTCCCAAGTGCCGGCTCGAAGTAAATTCAGTTGAGTCAAGAACTCATTTAAGGTTTTCGGCCATAGTCTGTATTTATTGCATAATTCCCCAAGATTTCTGGGGGTGAATTTGCCATCTGGGAAAGACTCGCTTTTGTTACTTTCGACCAACTGGTTAAAGTCTTTTGCTAAATCGTCTTTAATCTCTTCAAAAAAGCGGTCGCGTTCTTTGACAAATTCCAATCCTCTTAATCCATAAAGTCTATGCTTCATTTTTCATGGCTTCAAAGTTAGTCACGCCTTGATTAGGAACCTTATTGCATAAATAGAGATATTCTATGCGGATACGTTCCCATATATCTTCCTTCTTTTTGCCTTTGGCACTCAGCCCCATATAAGAGGCGATCGCTTTCAAAGTGTCCCGTTTGTAATCGGATAAATTAAGCTTCTTGTTAATAAAGTCTGAATGAGAAAATGCACGGGGTAAATCGTCTTCTTCCCATTTAATACCTTTTCCTGGAACTACTTGGATTTTTAGCGGATTATCTGTATTCTCTTTGTTCAGGTTCTTTTCTCGCATTAGTTTGGTGATAATTTCTACTTGAGCAGAAGAGAGGTTATGATATTCTACTGTCTTAATAGCAAAATTAAGCCATTGAATCACTTCCTCTTCAATTTCTGCCCATATTTCTTCGTGGGTTAAAGCTTCGCCATATTCATTAGCGGCTTGCTTAACCGAAAACTCCTCTTTGCAAACTTTCGCCCAGACATATTTCAGCAGGTTATCGCTAGGTTCCCACTCTTTGGCTGTCGCTGCTAAATCGTCAATTTTTGTTTTTGCGAGAGCGATCGCTTCTTTTTCGCTTGTGAACATTGCGACTGTGGATTCCAGCACTTTTTTGCCACCAAAAATCATTATGGTTTGATAATCTTTGCCACCAGTCCGATTTAGACAAATGTTGTAGTCTTTATAAACAGCAACTTCATCAAAACCCTTTATGAGCGGAGGTTCCAATAGTTCCCATTCTATTTGAGAATTGGATAATATCTTGTTTTTATAACAAACAGTAGCCACATTATTAAAGTTAAATTCATCGTCATCTATCCACAAAAGAGATTGATTTGCATCCAGGAAAGCAGCTTCATCGCTTTGGTACAAATCTTCTAAAATGCACTGGAATGCTTTATTGCTTAAAGCAAATTGAGATTGCAAGTCATCTAGCTTAATTATTTGCTTTTTTTCAATTGTGGCCAAACAGTCTCTTTTATAGCCGGAATATAACTCAGCCACATTAGACATAAAAGTTATCAAAGAAGAGTCTTCTTCCGTTAAACTTTTATGGAAAACTGACTTAATGTCAATTCCCCATGTCCAGTTTTTAAACTTACCCATCCATTGAACTGATGGCATCCTTTCTTCTGCTGTAGGAGTAATAGAAAGCATAGTTATAGTTATGCCATGCTTACAAATTTTTTCACCACCCAAATCTATTTCTAGATGCCATGTCCCCTTATTAGAATCAAAATTTACATCTCCCGGTAAAAATGGGTGAATTACTGAATCACCTTTACCAAACTCCCACTCAATGCGTTTATGGTTTCTTACAATTTCGTTTAAAGCAAATTGTAAAAAATGGAACCCATTATCAAATTCTGGCGAGCTAGAACGATCGCCTTCTAGTAAGACATCTTTAACTTCTGCCTTGAACGTTTCCCAAAACTTCTCTTTTAACCACTGAGGCAAGTTGTCGGTTTTGGCGATCGCTTGTTTTAGGTGAGATTCAGCTTCAAGCAAAGAAGTTTCGGCTGTTTTCATCTCATTAACTTTTTGTTGTTCTAACTTTAATTGTTCTTTCAATTCTGTCACTCGGTTTTGACGTTTTTCGATTTCTGTACTTAACATCTAACACTCCGTTTAACTTGTGAATGGTGCAATTAGTTAATCATAATAGCACAGATTGAAAAATTGGCTAGAATATGTTATTGTAGAAAAACATTGGGCAGTAGCGCAAAGGTAGCGCGGGCAAAAAAAGGTAGGTCGTCATAGATAGAAAAATATTCACGAATCCACCAAGTCGGGCAAAGATTCGACAAGGGAAGTTTCGAGTCCCGCCTGCTCCATATTAATTTTAAGGTAATATATGATGAACGTAACTTTCGGGATGCCAAATTCTTTTCAAGAAAAACAACTGTTGGAGATATTTAAAAATCCAGAAACTTCCCCTGATATTTTAGTCAAATACACAACTGCTTTTTTGGAAAGGGAAATAAAAGAATATGATAACGAACTAGAACTAGAATTTAACTTTTGTGATGTTTTTGCAATACAATCGTTAAAAGAAATAATAGCAAATCCAAATTTGCCAACGGAAATTTTGATTAATTTAATAGAAAGAATTTTAAGTGGAAAGTTTAAACTTTTGCCTATGGCAACAATACAAAACGCTTTATCTAATCCAGTTATTCCACTTTTGTTACTTGAAAATCTTAATTTGCGTGTAAAAGTTGATTTGCGTAATTTGACAGTTGGCAAATGTTATCCAAAAAAAGATTTTTGCTTTAGTCCTGGATGGAAACCTCAATTAGGTTCAACATACCTTGAGTGTAAAATAACAAATGAATTAGTGTTTTTGTCTTTAGAAGAAATCAAGTTTTTGCGATTTCTTGGAATCCCTGTATATTAGTGTTTTGTTGACACTCCCCGCTCTAAAGAGACGGGGATTCTTCATTCACAGACTCGCCATCACTTAGCAAGATTGCTCCAACCAAGCCAGAGGGCAAATCTCCTGAAGCGTAAATTCCAGCGTGCCCCGCCGTATTGAGCGCTTTTTGTAATATGTTCTTTTTAGCGGGCGATCGCTTTTTTCTCCGAACTCCCCCCAATTCTTAAAAAATCATGCTAATGTTGAAGAAATCCTCAACGCTTTAGCATGGTTGCCTATAAAAGTCCTGCATTGAGAGAAGCGGAATTAGCCGTTTTCGCTAGGGGTGAAAGTTTGCTCCCCGAGCCATTCACGTTAGAACTTGGGAATGACGACCCCGATTCTAATTGCAGCATTACCGTCATCTCCGCCGCTGAATATTTGCCTGTTAGTTTGATATCGACAAGTTGGAACGCTCCAAACTTGGGCAGGATGTCAAACGCTCAAAATTTGCTGTACCCTATTATTGAAACTCCTTGGGGGCTGATTCAGAGCTATCGAATCACATCCGTATCGAGGCACTGGTACGCAGCATCTTTAAATAATGGTGTCACTCTAGGGATAGGCGATCGCCCCCAGTTTGCAACTTTTGATGGAGCAAACCTGGTACTAAATCTTTACAATTTGGCGCACCCGGACGATTCCACGATCGCTTGGAAAAATGCCAGACTCAACGTTCTTAGAGGGCAATCAATCTCTGCCCCGTCTATTTGCAAAGTGCATCTTTCTGCCTCGCCGCCAGATGCAAACGGGAATCTTACCGACTTAACCACGCCTGGTTACGAACCGGCAGAGTATGGAATTGGCCTTACGCATTGGCTAGACCCTACTGCCTTGTTTACCCACAACCTACAAATTATTGAATGGCCCATGTTTACTGAATATGCCGGGCCAATTAAAGGAGTCGGAATTAGTTTTGATGGAATTATGTGGTATTCCAAAGCTGTGTCGGATGGCACCATCGGTTGGAAGTACGGTCAGCCCTATATTTTGCCAGAAAAATTAGTTATTACAGCATAAATTTATGGCAACTATTAACGTGAATGCCCATAGCTTCTTTACCGACCATCAAATAGAAGCAACAATTAATGAGATTTACCCTGCTCATGCAAATAGCTCTTTTTTTGACGAGAATGTTGATGTTTTCATCAACCAAATTTACCCAGGTTGGTCAGACAAAGACTTTGATAGCGGTACGTTTGACGCCCCGGTTCATCAATTATTAAGTATTGGTGCTGCATCGGATATGCGCGATAACGCGACTATTTATATTGATGCGATCGATGATAAACGACCATCATTGCCTCCTTACGGAGAAGTTGTCATTATGTCAACTTCTGGAGAACTACCTCTGAATAATTCGCAAATCCACCGAGGCGATACTACGGTATTGCACGTTTATGTCTGGGGAGAAAGAGTCGGCAATAAGAATCAAGTTACTGGTGCCTATGAAGGGTTAAATCCTGTGTTCACAGGTAAATTATCGCCGGAAGACACTGACGAAAATGCCTTGTTTAAGAAGACAATCAAAAATGGCAATGTTGTCTTTATTGGAGTTGACGAGCGGACGACTTACTCTGGTACTGTTTCAAGCTTGGTTTATCGGGTATATTTGCGGCCCAATGACTTTGATAAAAAACTTTTTGAAAAATCAAAATACCTTTATTATGATTTTCAATTAGATGATGGTTGGCCGGGCGGTCGGACATACACAATAGAAGGTAAAGCAAGTGAAAAAGTATTGGTTACTTCAGACGTTTACAAAGGTTAGATAATGCAATTTCAAATATGGGTATTAGGCGGAAATTTGCAGAATGGAGGAAATGCTCCTTTAGACGGTTATCAAATTTACACCGGGGATACGGTTAATTTGATGATAAGAATTATTGCTAATGGATTAGTTCAACTTCCGTTGCCTTCGGTGACTTTGACTATTGCAGATAGTCGTAATTTTGTTCCTGCAAATACCCTTATTGGTCCGTCTGCTTTTACGGTCAATTTTGACAAAGGTATCAACATTTTAGAAGGTACATTGACTTTAGCTAGTACCGATACCGCCGCGATCGCTCTTCCCAGTGTTAACAAACAAGGTCGGCCTTTCCTAGATGCGTTTTGGGAAGTTCAGTTTGTGCAAGACACGCCAAATATTGTTAGAACTTGGCCAACGGGCGATCGCGGCAAGTTGACTTTTGTTGGTGATATCAACAGAGTAAATACTGGTTAAGAAAGAGGTTTTTAAATGCAAATTGAAGATGATGGATTTCCCATGATTTGTTTAGACAATAATTTGCAAACATTCTCGCAGCAAGTGGCTTTCGTGAGCAATACTGATTCGCTTGAGAATACCATCAATGATGCGATCGCAAATGCTCCAAGTTTAGATAAATCGAAAATCTCTGATGGTTTTCATACTTTCCAAGAACTTTACGAATGTCGTAAAGCGTATAATGCCGCACTGTTTAATATTTGGGCAAAAAATCATCTTTTTGATGTTCACAAAAGCATCAGACATAATGATGGCGAACTGTGCTTTGGCGGCGGCTGGTTTATCGTTGTCGCCGTGTTACCTACCGGGCAAATCTCCAACCATTACGAAATGGAAGATTGGGATTTATTTGACATCCCGGAGGTAGAAACAGCAAAGTTTGAATTTGACGGTCACACTACTCAGGACGTTATTAATAGACTCCTAAAGTTATGACAACAAATCAAGCTTTAACTCCATTAATAATAAGAGCAAAATTTAGACAGCTTTTAAAATCATGGTTTCGCATCGACCAAATAGCTCTTAACCCACCGCAATCTATTAGGGATGAGGACAGACCACCGAGTAATTTAATAGAACAGCCCGCATCTTTTGATACGACTAGCGTTCAAGATATTACAAATGGTGGAGAAATTGTTAATCGCATGAACTTTGGCTATCAGGTTGTTTTTAGACATCCTAGCCATTGGAAATATTCAGATATTCCTAGAGGTGATGCCGAAGATTTATTGTCTGTTTTGTTAGCAAAAATAAACGCTGACTATAATTGCATTCACCCAGAAATTTTGGAGATTCAAGCATCAGGTTCGGTGCTAATCCAAGAAATAGAAAAAAGTGATTGGTTTCTGGTCTTTGACTTAAAAATTAGCTTGAAGTATCCAGTATTTTTACCAGTTGTGCCTACTAAAACAATTTTCAGTAATTAGGAGAATATAAAATGGCAATGAGTCCTTATTATGGTAGAAAAGGTCCGCTTACTGACCTTGTAATGACTTCTTTAGACGATCCAACTCGACCTCCTTTGGTTCTTGCAACTCCAACTTTTACGCTTAATAAAGGTGTTGAGCTAACAGAAATTATGGCTGCGGCACAAAATGGGGAAATGACTTTGCGGGATCAGTTCATTCAGACAAACCGCCCGACTATAACAATGGAATTTCCCGTGCAAAGTCCAGAAACTATGGGTTTAAGAGAAGGTATGCGGCCCGTGACTGATATCGATCCGAGAAGCACTTGGGTCGCCCTTAGCGATGTTACATTTAGCGAACAGGAAGTGGATGCTCGGATTGCGGGGCAAGAAGGTTTTGGAGTGTTAGGTGCGACAGCATTAACATCCGCGCAAGTTGGATACCTCGACGATGAAGGGGTTACTCAACCGGTGACTTTAGAAGCTCATGTTTCAGGCACTCCCCCTGTCGGTCCGACAGCTATGGCAATTGGAGATGATTTCGCGATCGCTCTTTCTGCTGACCTTGTAGGAAAGTCCCTCAGTATTCTGTGCCCCAACCAATTAGCGGGGATTACTTATCTTTCCGAGGCAGCGAAACAAGAAAACTTTGGCATCAAAGCGAGTTTCGTGACCCGTCCAGTTTTGAGGACTGGACTGTTGATTCTTTACAAGGCATTGTTGAATCCTAGCAGCGGGGATATTAGTTTAGGGGCAGAACAGAACTTGTCAATTGAGTATTCTGTTCTGCCTCCCAATGAGGAAGGTAAATGCGCTTTGTATGATTGGCAGTGGCTTCCTTACTCTCGCAAGTGCTAAATGAAAACTTTGCCTTTGACAACACAGAATAGAGTGTTGCTGCTAGGGCCTTGTGCGGCGAGGAATTTATCCTCGTTGCAGCAACTTTTAGAGATTTGTCATGCTTTATGGCAAGATGTTTTTGAGTGCAATACTAATCGCTTTTTGGCAGAATATCCTAACTATTTGCAACAGATAGCAGATTTGATTCCCCGGTACGATAAACCTATCCCCGGAACTGGATTTAATCTTCAAGAGCTATCTGAAGACCAAGTAGTTAGGTTTTTCTTTATTGATTCTCCTGATATTCCAGACACAGAATCGATCGCTCAATTACTACAATCAAATTTGTCGCAAGATATCCGCTTGGTTGCTCCTCAAATTGTGGAGTTGCACCAGGCAGAATATGAATCCACAGAAGCAGAAATAAAAATGCCGTCATGGGGCGATGACATTAGTGACTGGACTCCACCGGTGGAATCTTGTGGAGATAGTCGAATTGATACGATCGCTGCTCTTGTTTCTGCTTTTAAGATTCACGGGGGGTTAAAGATTTGGGAGTCTTTCGATCGAGAATCTATTTCCCTTCTGATCCAACAATATAACGAGCATCAGACATTGCCAGAAGATAGGCGTAACAAGTATGTTGCAAAAATGCAAGAAGAGTACAAACGAGAAAATGCTGATATTTATAAGAAGGCAATGGGATTAGATGCTGAAAGTATGAGCAAATGGTTTAAAAAAAATGTTTCGACAAACTGATAATGTAGCGATCGCTCCTGCGGTAACATCTGAATACAACAAAATAGGCACTTCCAAACCATTCAATAATCCGGTTAATGGTTTTGTGTTTATTGCCAGAAATGACCAGGATAAATATGGTCTGGTTGCCGCTACTGCTGAATTGCCGATTAGAGAAAAAATCAAATCTGCTGTAGTAGGAGATGAGGGGGATGGAGTTTATAGCTTCCAGACCACTTCCGCATTTGATGGGACTGAATCTTTGAGGATAGCTGGTAGAATTTTTACGTTTGCTGTTAATATTAATGAATTGCAGTCTGGGGAATTTTACTGCGATCGCGATACTGTTTATTTTAAGGTTTAATTATGTTAGTTCTAAGAGAAGACGCGCAAAAGATAATAACTGAATCTCAAATCAAAAGGATGACAGAGTTACTGCTTTCCTCTAAGGATTTTTACGATGAAGATGTCAAAATTTTGGAATTTGCGATTAATGATAATGGTTCTATGTCAGGAAACTTTAAAGACTTGGACAATAACCGGGTTTTTGAGTTTGCTATAAATGGTCAAGATATTAGCTATAAACCTAGAATTAAAGGGCGTAGAGATTCTAGTAATTGGGACGACAATCGACTTTTGCTTCAATGGGAGGTTGAGTCTAAAATTTATCTTAAGCGGTTTCCAGAATCGCGGTTTGATGCTCGTAAAAAGCGGGGCAAGGTAAAGAAGAAGCCAAAGTGTTCTGGTATTAGTTATAACTGCGGCAAACGGTGTTTGGGAGTTGATTTGAACTGCCGGGTTAGCCAACGGAATAATAAAAGCAAACAGCGTTTAGAAAACCTTCAAGAGCTAGCTAAAAAGCATAAAGCTGGTGAGGTAGGGCCGTTTTATGCTAACAGCGGGAAAAAGGCTAAAGAAGTTGAGGAGATGAGGAAGTCTGCTTATGAAGAGTCTATTAAGCGCAGGGAAACGGCAAGGGCTAAACGGAGGAGCAAGAAAGAGTCTGAAAATATTCAGCGTGGTAAAGAATCGGTAAAGAAGCGGAAGGCAGAAAAGGATAAAGGTAGCGATCGCGATCTATCTGAAAATGCTAAACGGGGCAAGAAATTAGTCGAAAAGAAAAAGGTTGAAAAATCGGCTAATGCTGAACCGTCTTCGCAAAGTCAACTTGTAAAAAATACTTCTTCAAAATCGTCATTATCAACATCTAAAATTAAATCTAAAAGAGTCAAAAATGGTTTCCCTATGGTGACAACCAATATGATTGAAAATGACGCTAGAGGAAGATTTTTTAGAAGGTGGGAAAGAGAACAGCCTAAAATCCCTGGCAAAAAAGGTGATTTTACTGTTTTGAATGAAGACGGTAAAAGAAAAGAAATTTCTGGCGATAAATATGCCGATTTGCTTGGCGTTGCTAAAAATGAACAGTCAGACGAAAATCCAGAATTACCTTATCATGTATATTCTCTTAAAACTGGTGAAAAGGTAATGAGAAAATTCGGTGACGAAAAAGATGCTGGATATGCTGCATCTTTGTTAATCAACTCTGGGATTGATCTTAAAAAAGAGCAATTTACGAATCGAGAAGAGGATGCTATAGTTGGCATTGCAAACGCTGTTAAAAATAAACAATATGATTTGTCGCTTGATGATGTTCGGCATGGAAGATTTCAGCAAGAAACTACCAAGGAAAGCAAAGAAGTCCAAAAGCAAAAGATAGAATCTAAACTGGCTGATACTAAAAAAAGGCTAGTATCTATTCGTGAAAAAGAACAAGATGGTATCCCCCGTGGAGTTTGGGATGTAGAAGACAAGCATATTTTGGAATACGATTTACGATATTACGAAGAACAATCAGCTAAACTTAACAGCCAAATTGTTGAACAAAGCGATCGCCCCACAGAGAAACTATCCCCCACTGCGCAAAAAGGTAAAGAAGCGGTTAAAGAATGGAAAAAATCTAATAAAAAAGAACTAACTAATAAAAAGATATATCAAGAGCCTCCCAAGAAAACAATAGATGACCTTGAGAACAAACAGAAAGAAGGCGCAAGATACACTTCTAAAAATCCGTTTACACAAAAAGACAGCACGGAACTTCAACGCAGCAAAGATGGTTTTTCTTTTAATCCAAAAAATTCAGAATCTAAGTTGTGGAATACGTTAGAGAAGTTGGGAAATGATGAATGGCGAAAAGATTTTGATAACGCCCCTAACGTGCCGCTAAAAAATGGATATGTTAAAAATAAAGGGTCTAATACAGGTGGGGGACCTGGTAAGTTGGGCAGAAAATTAAATATTGCAAATACCAATCCAGAACGTTGGAAAGGAGGTGGAGGATATAGAATTGTAGATGCAAATACTCACTATGACCTTGATTTTAAAAGCAAGAAGTTATCTGATTTAAAACCAATATTAAACTATCTTGAGTCTTTGGATATTGACTTTGATAATCCAGAAAGATTAGCTTTTGGAAACCGCAATTTAGAAGGGGAAATTTTAAGAAAATTAGCAGCCAATTTAGAAGCAGATGATTTAGAGAGAAAAAAACAAAGCGATCGCTCCATAGAAACATTGTCTCCCACTGCGCAAAAAGGTAAAAAAGCGGTTGAAGAATGGAAAAAATCTAAAAAAAAAGAGATAACTAAAGGTGGAGAATATCAAGAACCAGCGACATCTGTAACAATTAAAAATCAAAGCGATTCTAAATATATTGCAGACATCAAAGTATTAAACCCTAAAAATGAGAAAATATTTAAACCTGCCGCATTTGAAGACCCAAACGACCCCAGATATACTCCCAAGCTAACCAGCAAGGAAATTAAAGACTTAAAAATCAAACTCTCAGAGGAAAAACAAGGGCTGACAGGAGGAGAACTTGCCAGGGTTAAATCTCATCGTACTTTGGGGGCAAATGGTGATTATATCAAGGCAAAAGGTGTCTCAAATCCTAAATTGCTGTTTAGTTCGGTAGATGAAAAGGAAAAAGCGATCGCGGACTACCAGAATAATCTCGACAAAACCATCAGAGAGAAGACAGGTAAGCCATTCGATGAGAACTCCGACAACCACAATTATTGGCGGTATATAGCGCAGATAACCCGTGATGAGCAGATAAAGACTTTTGAGGATGATTCTAATGATGTTGCGATAGAAGCCAGTCCCATCACGGTTAAGGCAGCAAAAAAACTGGTTGGCAGAAAAGATAACATGGTAGAAAGGGGTGGAAATGAACAGTTAAGCGTAAGTGGATGGAATGAATTTAATAAGATTGTGGCTAAAGACAACAATCTACCCACACCTTTGAAGCAAGAGTTGATAAATAATGCCAAGGAAGGAAAGGTTACTAATGCCCAAGGAAAGGCTGAGTACATTGCAGATATCAAATCTCTTGATAAGGATGAACAGAAACAGTTTGAACCCCACCCTTATTTTGACAATCCAGACGACCCCAGATATACTCCCAAGCTAACCCGCAAGGAAATTGACAACCTAAATATCTCAGTCTTAGATGCAAAAGAAGGCATAGATAGTACCGAGTTTGCTCATGTAAAAGTCGATCGCACGCTAGGAGGAAATGGCGATTATAGTTATGCGTCCAGCAGAAATGCTGTCCAAAATCCTAAGTTACTATTCAGTTCGGTAGATGAGAAGGAAAAAGCGATCGCGGATTACCAGAATAATCTCGACAAAACCATCAGAGAGAAGACAGGTAAGCCGTTTGATGAGAGCTCCAATAACCGAGATTATTGGCGGTACATGGCGCAGATAGCACGGGACGAACAGATAAAGACTTTTGAGAATGAGTCTGTCAGTGTTGCCAAAGAAGCTAATCCTTACATGATTAAAGCAGCAGAAAAGCTGGTTGGCAATGAATACAACATGAGAGAATTTAAAGGCAAAAAAGAGCTAACCGAACGTGGATGGAAAGAGTTTTACGAGATTGTTCAAAAAGACCAGAATTTACCCAAACCCTTGAAGCAAGAGTTGATAAATAACGCTACAGGAGGAAAGAGAGGTGGTGTCCAATCAGGAGAGGTAGAAAACCGTTTAACAAACAAAACTAAAACTTCTGAGAAATTAGAAAAGTTGGCATTAAACCGAATTGAAAAAACAGAAAGTCAGTTAGAGGAAATAGCCGATCGCAAGCAAAACACTTCTCGCCGCGCTAACAAGGCTGACTATGCTAGAGAAAAGGTTACTAGGACTAAAACTAATGCTGAAACCTTGGTTAAGCTTGCTAGAGCAAACAAGGAAAATCGACTTTCCTCCGGGTTAAAAAATGTTTCCCAACTCAAACAGTTAGAGGTAGTTGAGGAATTAGACCAGACTTTTGACAGTAATTTTACTTCAATTCATAATAGGTTAGAAGATGCTTTTGATGATACTGAGAAAAAGCAGGTTTTGAGTCAAATAGAAGTTAAAGATGTAAACGATTTGATTGGTGTTCTTAAGGAATATCGGCAGTACAAAAAAGATGCTCCAACTATGAGCAAAGTTGAAAGTATGGAGAGGGAACTAATAGGCAATAAGAATGCTGGTATTGACTATTTCCCCACTCCCCCCAAAGTGGCAAATAGAGTAGTAGAAAAAGCTGATATTAAACCGGGAATGACAGTATTAGAACCTAGCGCGGGAAACGGGGCGATCGCTGATGCAGTCCGACAATCTACTCCCTCTGCCAGGATTGCTACCAATGAGATTAGCGGTCAGCTTGTGGACATCTTGGAAGCAAAAGGATATAGCAACACTCAAAAAGACTTTTTGTCAATGCCTACAGGCCAAAAGTACGATCGCATTGTAATGAATCCACCGTTTGGAAAAGGTACTGCCGGCACAGACCAAGCACATATCCGCCACGCTTATGAGATGCTTTCTCCTAATGGCCGTTTGGTTGCTGTTGCTTCTGAGGGGAGTTTTTCTCGGAGCGATCGCAATGCCCGAGACTTTCAGCAGTGGGTTGAGAGCATAGGTGGTGAGGTTGAAAAAGTGGAACCGGGAGCGTTTAAGTCTTCCATCAATCCCACTGGCACGGCAACCCGGATCGTGACTATTAATAAGGGCGATCGCCGCGACTCAGAAAATATCCGCCACGGTAAAATATTGGTTAAGGCATATCAAATGCAGAAAATGTTGAGAAGTTGATAACCAAGATGTGACTTATCGACAATTTTAAAAACCCCATTTGCCAATATCAAACCCATATTCTTTCTGATGGTAAATGGTTCGATTTTTGCTGCCGCATTAGGGTGGTGGGGTGTTTTTGTGTATCCCGTGGATGCTTCTAAAGCGATCGCGTGTCTGCGGGGAACCCACATCCACTGGCTGCTAATATTTGATTGCGCTTTTTTAGTCTAATGTAGAACCTTGAAACTTTATTTCATCTAGTAGCGAAGACAATTTTCTATATACTTTTTTCCCACTGCCTGATGTAGGGATTTGCAGTTGCAGTTGCGGATATTGGTTTAAGGCATCGACAACTTTTTTCAATACCTCGATTTGGTATTGGAGGTCGTTGACACTAACTTTAAATTTGGCTTTTGTTTTGTACCGACGAATTTCGGTAATTGTTGATTTTGTCAAAGGGTTCGTCCAAGTTATCCACTGAGAGATTTTTACCGTGGAAGTCTTTATGTCCCCGTCAAAAATTCGGCGATCGGTTATGAATAAATCATAAGTCCCCCTTGGTTTTGGATTTTTGTTTACTTCCTCAAAATCTGGCAGCATTTTTGCAATTTCCATTTTTTTGTTAGTGCTAGTTGTTGTTTTGATGGCACCCTACTGTTGACAGGGTTGGCGGTGCAAGCTTTACTGTTGACATCTTAATGGTGCGCACCGCGCACCCTACTAACTGTTGGCATCTACTAACTGTTGACACCATTGGGGGCTATTTTACGGCAGACTTAACTGCCTTTTTCGCGTTTCACCATCTCAAGTAATGCCTGCCGGGCATTGTCTGTCCAATTGGGGATGGCCCGAATTTCTTCGAGCAACTCGGCAGAAATTCTTAACAAAAATTGGCCCGTCATTCGTTTTTCGCTTTTTTGGGGCTGCCTATAATGATACCCGCAAATATGCTTGAGGTAAGTCGATTTTAATCTGTTTCAGAGATTGTCTGTTGATTTCCTGGGGGAGGTTGTGGAGCGATCGCTTTCCTCCTCAAAACATCTGGCAACTCAGTTTTAGGAGGCTTAACCTCTTCCACCACCTTAAACCCACCACCGCGAGTTAGTTTGCACGCCAAATCCACAAAATACAGGGATGGTTTGTCCTCTCCTTTCTTCCACGGGGGAACTGAAGGTTTATCCCAATTAACTCTATGAGTTTTGGGTTTTAGAGATTTAATTAGCTTGTTTTCGTCATCTATCTTGCGCAGTTTTTTGCGAGATTTAGGGTTTCGAGGAATAGTAACTTTTCCCGGCCTGGCAGAATTGTAGAGACCTCGCATTTTAAATTTGTTGGTTTTTGCATTATCTGGAGTAATTTCTGCAAATCCCCAAAGCGATAAAATCTGACATCTTCCCCCAAAAGAAATCGGGTGAACTTTTAATAAAAGTTTGGTTGGAAAAGTCTGTTCTAAAAACGATTCCCAAACTTTACCGTGGTGGGTTTGAGGAAAGACTGGATAATTATCGCCATTAACAGAAGCGGTAATATCATCTCCTTCTCTTGAGACCTTGCAGACAATCTCTCCCACCGCCTGATAATAATCCTTTTTAGACTTATTAGGCTTTGCTGGTTTCTTAGGCTTTTTGGGCTGAGGCTGAGATTGCTTTGCCTTTTTACGCTTTTTCTTCTTGCGCTTTTTACCAGGGTTTAGTTGAGGACGATTAAACCCTTTAGGTTTTTTTTCCGTTAATTCCGTGGCGGACCCGAGTATCTCATTCTGTTTCACCAGCATTGCATTGCGAACATCCTCTAATGGTTTGCGGATAGAAGGTTTTGCATTCTTCATCCCTTCCAAAATATCGTTTAGTTGCTCAATCCTTTTTTGTATTTTTTGTATGCTTAATTCGGGCATTTTCTGTTAATATTTGTTTAGTAAAAGCAACACAGATTTTGTCATGTATGTAGTAATTTATCATAAGATGTCACGTCGCGCTAATTGTCCCGATGGTTTTGCAGCAGCGTGGGTTGTTTGGCGGCGACTACAGAAAGATGCACGGCGCTGCCTGAGAAATGCCGAGAATTACGACAAACAAGCGATCGCCGAACCAGAAAACGCCCATGTTTGCCGCCAAAGTGCTAAAGCATTAAGAGAAATGGCAGCAAAACTGGCAAATCCTCAATTATGGGGTTGCACTTACGAGGATAAACCACCCGAGATAGCACCTGGCAGCGAGGTCATTATTGTTGATTTCAGCTTCCCTTTGACCACCTTACAGCAATGGGCAAAGTTGCCTCGAACTACTGTCAAAGTCATCGACCACCACGTTACCTCTATGAATGATTTGGCAAGCTTTAGCAACGCAATTTTCGATGTCAAGGAATGCGGGGCAACATTAGCATGGAAACACTTTTTCCCAAATGAACCGATGCCGGCATTTTTAGAGTTTGTACGCGATCGCGACCTGTGGAGGAAAAATGCCGATTCTCCCTGGTGGGGATTTTCTCTCCCAGAGACAGCATATTTTCACGAAGCAATGGGAAAAATGGGCCGCGATTTTGATTTGTTTGACAAATTAGCAGAGATGGACTTGGGCCAATTAAGAGAGTTTTTATTACCCAAAGGGAAAGATTTGGTCGATAAGAAAATTGCTATGGCCGAACAAATCACCAAGACTCGGGCCAAACTCAAAAAATTCTACGATTATGAGCCGGTGGCCGTAGTCCGGTTAGAAAATCCCGCAGAAGAAAGAATCCACTCAGATGTGGGGGCGTGTATGCTCCACCATTTTCCAGAGGCTAAGTTTGCCGCCATTTTTTCCAGCCAAGGTAAATGCTCTTTGAGAAGTTTGGCAGTGGGCAATAATTTTGATGTGGAGGCGATCGCTAAACGTTATGGAGGTGGGGGGCATCGCAACGCTGCCGGGTTTGTGCCGCAAGTTAGCGGATTTTCTTTAAATTTAGCGACACTCAAGAGGTAAGTTTGGCCAATATAAGTTTTTCTCATTAATTAAACTGCATTGTCTCCAGAATACTAATCGATTAGGGGTTGACACTCATGGGTATATGAGTCTAATGTGGGATTGTCAGAGAAAAGCAGAGGACAAAACAATGATTGTAGCATCAGGAAAATATTATCAAGTCCGGTTAGTGACTGTGCCGGGCAGTCGCCATGAAATAGACTTGTGTCATACAGCAGGAGATAAAACTTATCATTTTAGCGAACAACAAAAAGGTTTCAAAACTTTAGTTGACGTTGACAATGAAACTGTTGACAAAATAAGCGAAAAAGTGCTTGCTAACTATCATTATTACAGGAAAAACAGAGGAAAAAAGAATAACAATTAATTTTACCTTTGAAACAAATCCAATTAAACCGGAGGATTGCTAGAACCTCCGGTTTTTTATTTTTAGCGGTTGTTTTCCCAACAAATGACACTCAGCAGTAAGTAAAATATGATAGAAAATTGCAATTTTAAAAACTATGTCTAAACGACTTGCCAAAACACCAGAGGCAAAAGCAAAGCAAGTAAAACACTTGCGCCCTAAGCCCAAAAAGAAAAATCCCACATCAACTAAGAGGAATTTATCTCTTACCAAAGGGCAACTAGCTAAGTTGGAGGCGATCGCTTCCAACCCGCAAGCAAAAGAAAAGGTGCTTCAGTTGTTGCCGCCTGCTTATCGGACAGACTTAGAAACTGGAGAACCATTAGAAACGTGGCAGGCCATAATTAGAAATTATATCGAAACTTGGCCAATATAAGTTTTTCTCATTAATTAAACTGCATTGTCTCCAGAACACTAATCGATTAGGGGTTGACACTCATGGGTATATGAGTCTAATATAGAATTATCAGAGAAAAGCAGAGGACAAAACAATGAATATGGACAACCTAGACTTAACAGCAACTTTAGAAAATTTAAAAGAGAACATCAGAACCTACGAATCAGATACATTCTCAGCCACCGCCGAGAACCTCACCGAAGAAGAGGCAGATAAAATACTAGCCTTTCTATTAAACCAATTAACAAAAAACAAATACGACGGGATAGATATGCAAATAGCACTAGAACAAAGCCGAACTAAATGCCCCACTACCAGCGAATCCTTTCCCCCAGAGACGGAACAGTAAACTTGGCGATCGCTTTTATCGAGCCATTCCTCAATAAGAGCGATCGCCTTTTTCTCTTTAGCGTTTATCCACGGCGATAAGAAACCGCTGCCAAAATTAATCGCCATATTTTTTCACCGTATGGATGGGCATGGCACACATCCTTTTAAAATCTGGATGCCAGGATCTAAAAAGTGGTATTTGAGAGTTTGGGATAAAAAATAATCCCAAACTCTCAAATGATGAAGCAACCAAAAATGTTAAAAGTTTAATAAATATATGTCAAGTTGCTTCATCGTCTAATAAAGAGTCAGTTATTAATGCAGCAATAAAAAGAAGGCTGTAGTAAATAACTGTGATAAAATATGAAAAACAAATTAGAACCATTAACCATGAACAAAAAACAAATTGTCGGAAAAACAATTAAATGGACTTCCGGGGGAAAACAAAAAACCGGAACCGTTATGGGAATAATTCTCCCAAATCACGATGTGTTGATAGATTTCCCGTTTTTAAATGATGTACCTACAGCAAGAATCACAAGGCTCGGCTCTTTGACTAGCATCAATAATAGGTTGCTAGTCAAAGTAACTACGCCCACAGGACTAGCAGCCTATTATGGCCCGCTAGTCCCAGTAGAAAATGTCAAGCAAAATATCTGGCTACCAAAAAATGCTGAAGTTATAAAGTAGCCTAAAATCAAAAATGGCGGGGCAAATAGTTAAGAGGCCCCGCCATGTCCCTGTATGTTGGAAGGAGACAATAACATGATAGCTGAAAAAATTGTGGAAATGTCAATGTCTCCACATGAATTTTTGATAAAACACCAACTCAGTCAAGAAAAGATGGCTGAGTTAATAGGGGTAAATACCCGGACAGTCCAAAGATGGCTGTCTGGTGAAAGAAACCCCAGCACGATAACCTTGAAGATGTTGGCAATGACCGACAGGTTACTGGAACTAGAATAACCTTTATCATAAACCTTTTTTAAAACCACGGTCTTAGGCCGTGGTTTTTTTATTTTTGCCAAACTATTCTTAATACATAGCGTTACTTAAGTTGTTTGAACGACTTAAGTAACGCTTTAGAAAGTAACGTTAATTCGGGTGAATCAAGTTTCGACAAATGAAGCGATCGCTCTCAAACATCCCATCTTTGGTTTGTTTCGAGTCAGAAAAACTGATTTTGCTTGCTTGGTAAACCGAAACGAGTAGTAACGTTAACAACCATGACACAAGTAGTAGAAGTTATCACTAATCGCGGCCACAGCATTCGGGCAACTCATTTAAAAAAGATAGGCCCGGTGGCTATGCAAAAAGTGGACTTGTGGAGAAAGTTTCGACAGATAAAATCCAATTTTTCCCGGCCCACCTTAAATAGATGGTGCGATCGTTTTTTGAAACACGATCCTATCTACAATGCTGCCTACTTCTTAATGGCATCAAATGAAAAATTCTCAAGGCTTGATGGACAAGGGGTGAAATTGCACCCTTATCAAGTCCAAAGCCTAACAGGACTTTTCTTTTGGAGCCTAAAAACTGAACGAGTTGGGGAGAAAGAATTTTTGCTTTTTCTCCAGCAAAACCCAGTGGATTATCGAATTTACCCAGACTTGTCTCAGTTAATGGAGGAAAGATGAACGCTCAAGATTTAGCAGATGAATTAAACTTGCCGGCAGCAACAATTACTGCCGCAGTAAAAAGTGCAAATGCGGACCCTAGCAATTTCGACAAAAAAATAGGCGATCGCGTCCGTTCGATGGTTGCGCAAACAGCAGCACAGCAGAACAAAGACGTGCCCAAGAAAATAGCTGCCGGCACTCAGACTAAAAAGGAGAAAAAGGAGGAGGACTCGTCAGGCGACAAAACAGAAATAGAGAATTATCAGGATGCTGTATTTGCAATCCGAGAACGCCAGACACAGCAAAAGTTGGATCGAGTGCGTGAGCGAGGCTCTTTTGTTGGCTCTCTACTGGCAGTTGAGGAGTTTAAAGCGGAATTGGAAGGCTATGCCGTAACTCGCACCGAGTTAGCTCAATTGTTGACAACCCGAGACAATGAGTTTGTCAATCAATTACTGGGGGACTCACTAAAGCCTTCCCAACTTCTTCCTGCTGTTTACCACGAAAGTCATCAGGATCAGGATTCAAAACCTGCAAATCTGTTGGAAGCATGGGAACAAAAAGCCGGGCTGAACGGGCTGAATTGGAATTACGAATAGAAATAGAAAAGTTAAAAGTTGTTGCTGCTGAGAAACAAAAACCTTGGTGGCAAAAACTGACAAGACAAATTAAAGACTTCAGGGGGCATGACTCCTCTGAAGCAATGACCGAAATTATGCGAGGACTATGATATGCAAAGATTTTTGCGATCGCGCATTTGGAGTTGTGAATATCTGATGAGGCTAGCATGATTACAGACCAAAATCCAATCAAAGCACCACCGTGGCTGATGACTTCAGTCTGGCTTGGCTCTGGAATGCTGTTTTTATTTTTAGCAGTTGGAGTATTGGGAAATTTATTTGCCCCCAGAGGGGCGGTTACTCAGTTGCCAGAAACTTTAACTAACACTCCGGCAACCGTAGAACCAACATCTCCGGTGGAAAAACAAACCAGGGAGATTACTCTGGAAGTATTGCGGACTCAATGCCAATACAACCTTAAAGGAGAAATTGCAGAAGTTAATGAGGTACTCGTTACGATGCGAGGAATCCGGTGGTTGATTTACGCACAAAAAGAAGCACCACCACTGGGGCTGACAACTTACGAGTTTCTGATGGAAAATTATGTGGCGACTGTAGAAAAAATATATGACATTAGTAATTACGGAAGTTTCAACCCATTACCAAAGCAGTCTCGGGAACTCCGAGATTTGTTAGGAACAGTGGAAGACATAACCTGGGCATTAACTTCTGGGACTAATTTCAGACATCCCAACGTTTCGTTGGTGGAACTAAACACCCAACTACAAGACTGTCAAGCTGCGGCAAGAACGCATAATAGCGTTTTGCAAGACGATATGGGCAGAGCAGGATTTGGAGGTCAACTGCCATGAACAAAGTTGAGGGAGCGATCGCTCTTGCCGCTTCTATCACGGGAGTAATTTCTCTGAGCAACCTGCAAGCTCCAAGACAATGCCAAGTTATATGGCAAGGAGAAACTCCCGCTATATATTCCCCACCTCCTGATAAAACTGCTGGTATTGTAGCGGCAATCGGATTTGTGGCTTTGGGCGTTATGGGAGCGCGATCGCTCAAGAACCCAGAAACAACTCTCCCTTCTGCAACAAATATTCAATCGCAGAGATTAGGCCCCTCCAATCTACCCGCAATAACACAAGACTCAAATCAAGAAAATGTAGAAAACATTCAACCCCAAAACAAAAATTCAAGTATAGAATTTGAGTCAGAAAAACATCAGGAATTATGGAGAAAGCTAACATCTCCTGGTTACGAATGGTTGCTACAATTGTTGTTAACTAAACCGTTGTTAGTTTGGGGCGAACAATGCAGCGGTAAAACTCAATTTTCTAGTTTTTTAGCAATGCTAAGAATGTTGTTTTTCAAGCATAAAGTTAGCGTTGCCGATCCGCACTCTCACCAAAACGAATGGCCTAGCAGTTTTGAGGTTTACGGAGCATCTTATAATTACGGCCAAGTAAACAATAGATTGACTGCTTATTACCAGAGGTTAAAAAATGGGAATATGCCTCATACCTCCATTTGGGATGAGGTAACTAATTACCAAGAGTGTTGCGACGAAAAACTAGCGGGGCGCTTTCTCAAATCAATTTTAAGCGATGTTCGCAAACCGCCGGAATTTCCAATCTTGTTAAGCCATTCTAATACTTTAAGTTCTTTAGGTGGCGGGAAAGGTGGGGTTAAAACAATGCAAGTTCGCGGTCTAGTAGAGGTAAACTTACGAGCAAAAAGAGACGAATTGGGAAACTTAAAACCTGCTTTGAAAGGCTCTATAACTGGACTCCAATTAGACGAAAAAGGCGATGCTATAACTCAACAAATTGAGTTAGAACCGTGGATGCAGTATTCTTGGTTGGAAAGAGAGTTTGGGGAGATTTCCAAAATGCCCGAATTGAATGTAGAAAAACAGCAACTTGAAACAGCATGGAACCAACAGGAGAAACAGCGAGTTAAACAACTTGCTAAAGAAGGATTTACTCAGACTGAAATAATTAAAGAAGTTTGGGGCGTTTCTCCTGGTGAAAGTTCTCGATATCAAGATGCTGTTGAGAAATTCAAAACTTACAATATTGAGGAGGATTAACTCGTGGGAGAAATTTGGCGTTTTTTGTGGGGTAAACTGTCGTCAGGAGACCCTATTTCAATAGCTGTTGCTGCCATGCTCATCATTCTAACGGGCAGCTCGGTAGTTGCCTTTGCGCATGGCATGGATGGTCGATGTCGGGTTAATAAATTTGACATTAATGACGCGGCAGATTACGGATGCAGCACTGGGTTGTTTTTAAGAGGTTTCTTTGAAAACATTCCCACATTTGATTCGGTTAAAAACCAACCTTAAAAAAAGAGGAAAAATGACAAATAAAGAAGATTTTCAAACACCATTAAGTAAGTTGGAAGAAGCATCTATCAAAATTTTGATAGGCATGATGCAATATGAAAACTTCGGGACTCTCCGAGACTACTATGCTTCGCAGTCTGTTTTAGCGGCAAAAAGGCTACTTAAAGAATGCGATCGCGTATCTCAACAACAAGATGAATAAAGCTGATGAATAAAGCTTTTGAAATGTTCGTAAATTTCTGTGTTGTCATAGTTTTACTTTTTCTGATAACAGGCATTAGTGCAGGAGCATTAGAAAATAAGCCTTTTGCTCCGGGCCCCGCCCTTGCTTTTATTCTGAGATTAACTGGCAGGATAGAACTGGCAACCGATTTGGCAGCAGGTCGCAAAGAACCAAGCGATCGCCCCTTTACCGGATTAATCCAAGACCGCGCTGCCGATATTCAGAAAGAAACTGACAATTTTGTGGAAAAGTTGCCAAAGACTGAAGATGGCAAAGTTGAAACTCGCGCTTTAAATTGTCCCCAAGGTGCTTATGCTGCAAACGTTCCCCAGGTATCGGCAGACAAAATAGGTTTAGCACAAGGACAATCTCTAAGGTTTCTGTGGGATGTTCAAAAAATCTGGGGAAATCCTCACTGCGTGGCAAGGAAAGAATGGCGGTATTTTTTTGATAACGGAAAGGTGGCGATCGCTACTGAGTCGGGAGGTAAGGTAAATGTCAAAATTGTCGGAATTAACTTCTAAAACTGCTTTGCTAGTTCTGGAACGCATCGAGCAAAAACTGGATGAGGTAAAAGAACGAGAAGAGCAAAAAGAAATGCGGCAAACGATAACTTTATTCTATTGGGGCATATTTATTTGCTGCCTTTGGATTGCTGTTGTGGGGCCAGCTTTTTACGGAGTTAAAAATGCTGTTGCCAATTTTCCCAACGGGGTCAATATTGAATGGAATTTATTTCCCAGAATCAATTGGCAAGGCATCGACTTACCTCCTTTTACTTCCAGCAAGAAAACCGAGATGCCCAAGCCCGGCAATTTTTCTAATCCAGTTCCTAATGCCAAAAGAATTAGCTCTCGTTTTGGCTACCGAAGTCATCCGGTGTTGGGAGGCCGCCGATTTCATAATGGAATAGATTTAGCAGCCCCTACCGGAACTCCAATATTGGCATCTTTGCCGGGAAAGGTTGTTGCTGCGGGTTGGTTATCAAATGCTTGTGGGAACGGGTTAAAAATTGAACATCCTAATAAATTTACTACTTCCTACTGCCACCTTGATAAAATTAATGTCAAAAAAGGAGTTTCTGTTAATATCAGTTCCACCCTTGGAACGGTAGGAAGCACTGGCAGAAGTACGGGGCCGCATCTACATTTTACGGTTCGTAAGGATGGTAAACTTGTTAATCCTGAAACCTATTTTCGATTTGATTTAAAAGGGCAATAGTATGGCAGAAAACTGGATAGAAATCAATAAGGCGATCGCTAAATACGGAAGACAAATTATCAACGGCTGTACTGTCAAACATGATAGAGGTATAATTTACATTGACATCGATAGCGATCGAGGCAGCCTAGAAAACAATGTTTTTCACCAAGCGGAATCAAAACTTAACTCACAGGAGAAACGACATGATTAACATTCCTAGAGCCTCATGGCGAGAACTGACCCGGCTAATTATTAAAATGTCAGTTATTCCAGAGAAACAAAACCAACTAATCCAAGAATGCTTGGACTTATTGGAGGCAATAGAACGCGATAATATGCACCAAGATTAATATGGAACGTATTAAGCAAGTTGCACTTTTATGCTGTTCTGTGGGAGTCATTATTGGCTCCCAGTCTTTCCAAGATTATTGGAAGACAGCGATCGCTCCCCATCTACCAGAAATCCCTATCAAGGTAATGGGCACGACAGAACAAGCATCTAACGCTGCTGCTGGTGATTTTGACAAGGCATATCAAATTATCCGTAAGGTTGAGGGGGGTTATTCCAAACACCCAGACGACACCGGAGGAGAGACGTACAAAGGAATCACTATAGCTGTTGCAAAAAAATGGGGATATGACAGACCGCAAGATTTGAGCGATACCAAAATCAAACAAATTTACCTTAAAGATTACTGGGAAAAGTCAGGAGCTAACAACCACCCTTGGCCGCTAAATTTAGCGATTTTCAATAGTTATGTTAATAGCGGGCGTAAATGGAAAATCCCTGCTACCGGCACTCCCCAAGAAAAAGCGCTTGCATACCTTCAGCAGCAAACAGATTTTTACGATCGCATCATTACTAACGATCCTAGTCAAAGGGTTTTTAGTCGCGGATGGAAAAACCGCAGCAAAATTATCAAAGAAGCAATTAGAGGAACTAAAACACAGAGGTATTTATGAACCCAATTCAACTTTTTACTGCCGCGATCGCTGTTGTTACATTTATTAGCACCTTGCTGATAAACCCGGTTTTTGGCAAAGAGGAAAAACCCATTGTTCCTGGCAAAGGCAGGGAGGGAACAAGCAACGAATATTCGTTGCAACAAACAAGCAATCAGCCTCAAAAACAGCTATACTGAAAGGGCGAAACTCCTCCAAAGAGTCGCGGGATATCCGCAAAGCAACATTATTAGGAGACAAGACATTATGAAATTACCATTTCAAATTGGCGATCGCGTGATAGATAAAATAATAAAAGATCGCTCAAGCTATGGCACTGTTGTCAGCGTCAAAGATAAAATCGAAGTTCTGTGGGATACTGGCGGACAATCAAGTTATCCCGCAAAAGAACTGCAACTCGTCCCGACAGCGGATAATGCAAACTGGAAACACTGCAACAGTCTAAAAGAGTTTCCCCGTATTTAAGCTTAATCAAGCTTTGGTACAGATATCATATTAATTGAAATCCTCCACTTTTATATCCTCGGTCTTTCGCCGGGGATTTTTTTTGTTAAAATATCTAATAGAGAGCAATCAAAATAACAGGAGTTTTTATGCTAAAATCTGAATACAAAGCAACCATTAGTGTATTTAATCATAAAAATTATTTTAACAGGAAAAATAGTCCCCAAGGCACGCCCTCGCTTTGGCAAGGGGAAATCCTACCTCCCTAAAAACTACCGCAACTGGAAAAATGGGTCTGTTTGTTACATGATGGTATCCTTGCCCCCAGATTTTCAAACGTTTGAAAAGGCGATCGTTTCCATCAGATTCAAGGGGAACCATAACAGAAATGCAGACCTTGATAATCTCAGCGGGGCAATCTTGGATGCGCTAGTAGATGCGGGAATTTTGATAGACGATCGCCTCTCTGTAGTTCAAGAATTGCACGTTTATTTTGAGGATTCAAAAATACCCCCAACCACAGAAATTAGTCTAAGGGAAGTTTTTACACCGGACAAAAAATAAGCGCTTTTTGTGATAAAATGGTAGTCAAGCACGTGCGATTCGTTGGGCCAAAGAAGCCATTAAGCAACATGGCCCGTCCCTAATAATAATGAGTGCCCCATAAGGAGAGCCTGTATTGTTACCGGGATAACTCATATTTTCATGTAGGTTAAATTCCTATCCCCTTGGTTAAGGGGTGACTCCGATGGTCAGGTTGTCAAGGAGTAGCGTTCTTGCCTCTCGGTGCATGGCCATAATGTAGGATAAAGCCCAAGGATTAGGGCCGAAGCCGCTAGGGAAGTCTAATATGGATAAGCACATGAATCTTATAAACTGTCGTTACTCCAGTCCGGGGTAATTATCCTTGTATGCGGTGTAAAAACCCGCCCCGAAGCCAAAATGGTACGGTTCGTTTGCCCTTGGTCATTGTGTTTTGGTCCAAGTTTAACTGGTAGAACCCGGCAGAATTAAGAGTCCTAAGTTAGACATGAAATGAAATATGGGAACGAAGTAACCCCTCTTGTCCTCCTGAAACATGGTAGGGAAAGCTTAACCACATGGACATTAGGAATAAGGATGCCCCAAAAAGCAAATGCCAATAGGAAAGCTATTTGGATAAGCTGACGTGGGACAGGTAACTAGGAGAGCAATTACGTTAATAAACTGAATAATGCCCAAAACGTACTCAGGAAACTGACTAGCGTGGGATGCTATGTAATGCGTACAGTGTGCAAAAGACTGACATCTGTAATTGTCCAGATGGAGAGGCGAACACAATACGTCGAACGGTTGGCAGCCATCAAGGCGGTTACATAATGAAAAGTTGAAAGCAGAAAGCCATAATCACCTAGTCCAGGAGCCGTATGAGTTGGAAACTCTCATGTACGGTTTTGAAGTAGAGGCGAGGGGTTGAAATGCCCCCGTCGACTATAACTATCCCCAAAACAAAAAATGCTAACATTAGAAAACGTAAAGGATTTTTGTGCCGAAAAAGGCATTTCAGTTAACAACCTTTTACCTCCTCAAGAGGATTATGCTGAAAGATTATTACAGAAGTACACTTGGCAGACCAGCGCTAGATATATAGCCTTGGTCTGCCATAAAGACTATGGTAAAAAAAGCAGTCTAGCGAAAAGTTTAGAGAGATTCTACAAATCTCCATTGGGACAAGATTTCAAAAAACCAGGGACAAACGAAGAAGAGTGCAATATTGCTTTTAAAAAGAACCGCATTCAAAATACAAATTTGCCAGATACAGAAGTTTTGGCAAATATAGAAAATCTTCTTCATAAAGGAATAGCAGTACAAAAAATTGCAGACAGATATGGTTTGAGCGCAAGAAAAGTCCTCAAAGTTCGGGACCAACTAATAACGACACATCCCGAATTAATAAATCAAAGAAAGAGAAAAAATGCTTCAAACATGAAGCATTATGGTCGAAAATCGGCCATCAAATCAGAACTTATAAAACAGAACGATATATCCTTTACTTTACTAAGCGAAAGGATTAAAGCTGCCTGTAGAACAGTGATGAGCGCATGGGAAGAGATGCTTATCACCGGGGAAGCGAATCAACTGCTTTTAACCCAAGAGCAATTAACGGGAAAGCTTCTTTTCACAAACCACAGAAAGTTATCGCCAAAAGAGGTATCTTGGGCGCAACAAAATCTTAAGCAAGGATGGACAACAGAAAGCATAGCTTATGCCATGCGCGTGAATAAGAATTGTCTGCTAAAATACCTAATAGACAATTCTTACACCAGATAAAAATAATGAGTGATGATTTTCCAAGCTTGACAGGGCCATTGGTCTGTTGTCGTAGCTACAGCCGTCAAAAACATAATGGCGATCGTGAAACATGGATAGAGATATGCAACAGAACGATTGATGGATTACAACGGTTAGGCAAGCTGACCGACAACGAAGCAAAATTGCTTTATGAAATGCAGGTTAATCTTCTTGCCATGAGTTCCGGTCGTTGGCTTTGGGTAGGAGGCACTGAATGGAGCGATTGCCCTGAAAATTACAGCGGGGCATATAATTGTAGCTCCACCAACATTAAAAACTGGGAATCTTTTGGCCTATTGATGAACCTGGCAATGATGGGTTGTGGCACCGGTGCGGTGTTGCTGCCTGAATACCTAGAATCTCTGCCAGTTATCAAGAACAAGCTTAAAGTTACCGTATTGCAAGATTTGGGTCAAGTACCCAAAAGCGATCGCCTAGAACAAACCAAGATCAAATCTCACCCAGACGGGACAGTAGATATCTGGGTAGGAGATTCCCGCCAAGGATGGGTCGAGTCTTACCAAAAATTGCTAGAACTCAGCAGCGACGACTCTTTCATCGAGGGAGAAATAAAAATTGCCATTCACTTAGAAAATGTGAGGCCCTCAGGCGAACGGCTGGAAGGATTCGGAGGGGTGGCAAACCCGGTTAAGTTATCCCAAATGTACGAACGGGTTGCTAAAGTTCTGAAAAAAGCAGTAGGCAGACAGGTTAACTCTTTAGAAGCTTGCTTGCTAATAGATGAAGCGGCTGTTTGTGTTGTGGCAGGAAATGTCCGCCGTAGTGCCGGCATGAGACAATTTGCCCAACAGGACAGGTGGGGAGAAACCGCAAAAAACAACCTCTGGCAACCCGGAGAAGACGGAACGTGGCGCATCGACCCGGAACGAGACGCATTGCGCATGGCAAACCACTCCCGAATTTTCCACCGCAAACCTACTCTTGATGAAGTAGTGGAGGCAGTGCGCAAGCAATTTTATTCTGGAGAAGGAGCAATTCAATGGGCAGGTGAGACATTAGCTCGTGCTAATGCAGATTTGCTGGATAGCGATCGCTTCAAGCAAAACTTTCTCGCCAAATATTCCGGAGGAGGAGCAAATGCCGCAAAAGGATATTTGTCACTACGCTACCTAGAAGAAACAAACTCCGAGATAAGCGATCGGGAATTGAAACACCGAATGAAACGGGTGGGTTTGAATCCTTGTGGCGAGATTATCGGCAGCGACTATCACTGCAATTTGTCAGAAGTTCATCTTAATCGAATAGATCCGTTTGATTTTGACACTCAGGAAAAAGCGTTTACCGCAGCGGGCCTCGCTGTCGCATCTTTGTTGCAACACAAATTTGCAGTACCTCGCTACCAAGAAAGTCGAGAGTTAGACCCCATTGTGGGAGTGTCTTTTACCGGGCTGTTTGACTTCTTTGTTAATGCTTTTGGGGCAGAGTGGTTGCATTGGTGGGAAACAGGATTATCCAAAGATTTTATAACCGACAATCTTTCACCCCAGATGGTCAAACTATTGAATCTATTTGGAGTAGATGAAGTAGGCTATGAGGAAAACTATGCAGCTCTCAATGGTGGATATCGACTCGGGTGGGTATTTTCCGATTGTACCCAATGGTTTCTAACTCGTTGGAAAAAGATTGCGCAATATGCAATTTGGGCATATTGCGATCGCCACGGTTTAAAACGTCCGAACCGCTACACCTGTGTCCAACCTGCCGGCACTAAATCTCTGCTTACCGGTGCATCTCCGGGTTGGCATCCTCCCTTCGGAAAACGTTACATCCGTCGCATAACTTTTGCCAAAAACGATCCAGTCGCGCTGGCTTGTTTGGATGCTGGCTATTCCGTAGTGCCGGGGCAGTCAGATAAAGACGAAAACGGAGTTTTGTTAACAAACCCTTACGATCCACGGGTTACAGAATGGCTGGTAGAAGTTCCCGTAGAAATGCCTTGGGCAAATTTGCCAGGTGTGGAAAACATAGAGATTGAGAAGTTTGGGGCACTAGCTACCTTTGATTTTTATATGCAAGTTCAGAAACATTGGACTACCCACAACACCAGCGCCACTATTTTGTTTGAAGAAAACGAGATAGAGCCGTTGGGGCAGCGGATATATGAAGCCATTCGAGATGATGAAGGTTACATCTCTGCTGCTCTATTAGCTAAAAGTAACGCACCATTTCCCCGGTTGCCGTTTGAGGCGATCGATAAGCCAACTTATGATAAAATGGTGGAAAATATAGAAAAGCGATCGCGTACTGATGGAAATTTTAATATTTGGGTAGCAGAATATTCTAAAGGAAAAGCGATCGCTCCTCAAGATTCTGCTTGCGAGGCATTAAAATGTAAAATGAATGCCGCAAAGCCAAACCATAAAGAATATATGCCAAATTCCATCTAGCATATTTTTTGTTAACAAATTGTAGTTTCAAGGCAAAATCTCCCAGTTCAAACATGAGCCGGGAGATTTTCGCTAAATATTATGAAAGCAGAATTAGTAAAAAGATTGTTTCGGGCGATCGCTTCTGATGATAAGCAGGCAGTAAACAAACTGCTCAAAATAGCGATCGCCACCGAAAGAAACAATGGCCACACCCGGATAGCCGATGAGTTAGAGCAGATTCTCGATCGCTGCTCTTATGGCGTATTGTCAGAGTTGACATCAGAATCAGCATCTTTAATAAATGTTTGTTGTGGCGATCGCTTAAAAAATTGGATGGTTTTGTCAGATGCGATCGAGTCAAAGTTTGCTCAAATCGAAAAAGAGTATGCAGCAAGGGAAAGGCTGCAAAATGTAGGTTTACCTTACCTTCAAAGAATACTTTTGTACGGACCGCCAGGGTGCGGGAAGAGCTTGGGGGCTGAAAGGTTGGCTAAAAATCTAGGGCTACCTTTGCTAAAAGTTCAACTAAGCCAACTCATTGATTCATATTTAGGCAATACTGCAAAAAACATAAAAACAGTTTTTGAGATAGCAAATAAAAACCCATCAGTATTGTTCTTAGATGAATGCGATGCTCTAATGTGGAGCAGGAGTTCTGACAGCGGTGAAAATGTTCGGGAGATGAAACGAACTGTCAATACTTTGCTGCAAGCGTTAGATGAATTTGAGTCCCAAGATGCTATGATCGTTGCAGCAACAAATTTAGAGTCTTCTCTCGATTTTGCAATTTGGAGAAGGTTCGACGAAACAATTTTTATGCCAAAGCCTAATGCTGCTGAGATTGAAAAAATGTTAAGCAAGTTGCTTGACAAAAATCATGGATGGGAAGCCTGGTTGCCAAAACTAAATGGTTATTCTCATGCGGAAATTGTCAAAGTATGCCAAAAGGCGAGAAAATTAGCATTTTTTGATAATTGTGCCGTTTCCCAAAAACACTTGGCTAATGCAATAGCAGTAATTGAAATTAAAGGGCAATAAAGATGCAATGTGGCAGATTTCCAATTTTTGTGCTATGCTGATCTACAAGCATTTAGCAGATTCCTAGAAGTCGCCAGGCGTTCGATAAAGGACCCTATTTTTATCAATGATGCCATTAGGCGTTCAGCACCTTAATTTTACTTGACAAATTGACCAAACTCCTGTAATATTGGTTTGTCAACTTCAAGCAAGGAAAATGTTGTGAAAAGACAACTTAACTTGTTTAGCGATCGCGCTCTAACTTGGCAAGAGCAACTACAAATAACGAAAGACAGTCTAAACAGTTACGGCAAAGACTATGACCGTTGGTTATTTTGCTTTAGCGGTGGTAAAGATTCCACCGCTACTGTAACAATAGCAGACCACCTGTTCAACACAGGAGAAGTCAAAAAGCCCAAAGAACTCCACTGCATCTATGTAGATACGAGACAGGAACTTTTGCCACTACAGGAGTCAGCGCAACTAATCCTCAAAAAGCTATCCGATAATGGATGGCAAACTCATGTTGCGATGCCAGAGTTGGATAAAAGATTTTTGGTGTACATCCTGGGGCGTGGTGTCCCACCTCCCAACAATTCCACGTTCCGTTGGTGTACCGAAAAATTGAAACTAGCCCCGATAAAAGAAACCCTGAACAGGCTACAAGCTGACAAAGAAAAAAGTTTAATGGTCACTGGAATAAGAATGGGGGAAAGTGCAGTACGCGATCGCCGCATTCTCTATTCTTGCAGTAAAAACGCGGGAGAATGCGGTCAGGGTTGGTTTCAAAAGATGGGAAACGAATCAGATGAATATGACACCCTAGCCCCCATCCTGACCTGGCGGGTTTGTCAAGTTTGGGAGTGGCTTGTCTTGGCAGAATTAGAACACGGGTATCCGACATCATTACTGGCAGAAGTTTATGGCGGGGACGAAGCGATCGAGAAAGAGACCAGAACCGGGTGTGTCGGATGCCCATTGGCAACCCAAGACACTGCGCTAGATAACCTGGTAAAACTAGACAAGTGGAAATATCTACAGCCATTAACTAAGCTGCGTTCTCTCTACACTGAGTTGAGAAGTTTCGATCGCCGTCTCCAAAAGACAAAACCAGAGATATTGAAAAATGGCAGTATTGGCAAAAACCCAGGGAGAAAAGGACCGCTAACCTTAGAAACTAGAAAATGGGCATTAGACCGGGTATTGGCTATCCAAGAGGAAATAAATTTTGTAGCGCAAAAAGAAAATCGCGATCGGGTTGACATTTTAACATCAGAAGAGGAAAATAGGATTAGAGAATTAATAAGCTGTCGCACATGGCCGAATGGTTGGACCGGTGACGAGCCTGTGGGCAATAAGTTGTTTGGCCAATATTATCAAGACGGCAGCTATCAACCTACTATTTTTGAGGTATAAAATGAAAAGTGAATTTCGCAATTGTTTGGCATATTGGGTAGAAAGAGTGTTTGATGAGGCGATCGCTCTAGTAAACAAACTTGACGTATGGCAGCAAAAACGAGCGATCGAGAAAACTCGCGCAAAATTAGAAAAACAATTCATATCTCAAAAAAAGGAGCTATAATTAACCTGATGGGGCGTATAGCTTAAAGGATAAAGCACCGGGTTTCTACCCCGACAATCTAGGTTCGATTCCTAGTACGCTCGTGAGTTTGGACAGAAAATTGGTAAAAGTTATAGAGTTATTTGCCGGTGGTGGAGGATTTCGCTTAGGACTGCCTCCAGATGCCGAAATTGTTTTGGCAGTGGAGATAGACCCAGAAATCGCCACTGTTTACGCTCGCAATTTTGACCCTCAAAATTTACGGGTCGATGACATTACAAATATTGATTTTACGCCATACAAAGGAGTCGATTTAATTGTTGGCGGGCCGCCTTGTCAAGACTATTCAGTTGCCAACAACAAAGGAGACCGAACAAGCGATCGCTCTCAACTAGGTATGCAAATGTTGAGAGCGATCGAAGAGGCAAATCCCAAAACATTCATCTTAGAAAACGTCCGTAACTTTGGAGCAAGCCAAGTTTGGGCAAAGTTCCAAAAGCGATGTTTAGCTTTGGGATATAAAGTTGCTTGCGGGGTACTAAAAGCGGCAGATTATGGAGTACCTCAGAGCAGAAAAAGGTTTATTGCGGTAGGGACTCTTGATAAAAAACCGCCTCAACTCCCATTCCCCACTCACGATAAAGAAGGAGGATTCTTATTTAAGCATTGGGAAGGATGGTGGGACGCGATCGCTGACTTAAAGATTCCCAAGCAAGACTTAGCCCCATTTCAGCAAAATGCAATGTCTGGAAACTTGAGGCAGAAGATACTTAAAGGAGCGATCGTGCTAATTCCCCGAGTTGGATTCAACCCTAAAGACGGGTTGTTTCATCGAGACAAGTGGGAACCGGCATTTACTGTCAGGGCGTTCGGCCATAAACGGGGACATTGGGCAAAGTTTAATGTTGTCACATCAGAAGCCTCTTATCTTGCTTCTCCTCGATGCTTGGCAAGATGGCAAACTTTCCCAGATAGTTATGTTTTGCCCGATAATTCTTTACTGGCAGGGAAAGCGATCGGTAATGCAATTCCCCCACTGCTGGCAAAAGCTATTTTTGATGCAAATTTCAAGTAAAACAAAAGCCGCGATTACCCAAATCGCGGCTACTGAAGTGTCGATGGAACAGGCCGGACTCGAACCGGCAAACCTCCCGCCCCGAACGAGATGCAGAATTGAACTGCTGGTTTACCAACACCTAAAAAAGGTGCGGGCGCTCTGCCATTTTGAGCTACTGTCCCAAAAGTTGAGAGAGAAGTTGCACGCTCCTCTCTTACCCAGTTACCATTTCCGGGGCGCATTTATGATTCAGCGCGGCTTGCTGCAGAAGCTCTGGTTTTACCCAAAAGATTATCAGCAAGGTAACTAACCGTTCGACTTGTATTCCCCGGAGATAGTGCTATTTTTCGGAGCCGTCGCTCGCACGAGGGAAGTCTAGGCGTTTGCATCCCTAAATTTTAACCCTAACCGTTTCTCTGTCTTTTAAACGGCCTACGAATCTGCTAGGGTAATTGTAAAGCCCGACTTTACTTTCTGAAAAACATACTCATCAATTAAGCTGAAAAGCATATAATTCAAGTCTAGCAAAGTCAAGCTTTTTTGCCTTTAACCGACGCAACTGACCAAATCACTTGTCAAAGGCCATAGTTTTCTCAATATCAATTTTAATGATAGCAGAGATTATCAAGATTCGCAACCGGTAAAGTCTTTATCTTTGTCAAAGCCGTGAAGGTTAATCTAGATTTATCAAAGTAGTTTCGTTTAACTCGTTAATCAACTCTCGGCATAAATCATTTGCCACTAACGTGTGGTTTTTTTGTATGTTTGACAAGATACGCTTTGATAGCCTTTGTGCATAAGGCAAACTCATAACAGAAATTATGCCATAATGCTCAAAAACTTTGTTAAAAACCTCCACTCGATCGCCCCAGTACAAAAAAGCGCTAACAAAACTTGTTTGCGTTTTCGGATTGCCAGTAGTAGGCTCTATGAAATGTATTCGGTTTGTCCAAATACATTGAGCATTTGCTTTTTTCGCGTGAGGAGCGGTACGTTCTGTTCCGAGGCAACCAACAGGAACAAGGGCGATCGCTTCTTTGATGTTGCCAACTTCTAGTTGCCGATTAATTTCCTCTATCCACCCAGAGGGATCGCTATACGGCGGATTAATAAAGGCATTTTTTTCCCAATGATGCAGCAATCCATTCTTTTTGGGCGTGTAAAATTTTATTGCATTAGTGGGATTGTCCTCCGCCGTACATGGGTCTGTGTGAATTTGTCCTTCAAATACTTCCCGCACCAATGTCAAAATATGCTCTGGTGTTTGCCAGCAGTCTTTAACTGTTACTGGTGTTGGCTTAACCTCGTATTCAAGGCCGTCAATTGTTAACTGAATATGTTCCGTCATTTCACCTCGTTAATTTTTGAGCGCAAGTAGGACCATAACCTAATTGCTTGCTAATTTTGCTTTTTAACCAGCCGCCACAAAAAAAGCATCTCTCTTTATTTTGATAATACCAGACTTTCACCTTATCCGTGCCCCAGTCTTGAAACAATTCGTACAAACGGATTATTTCTGACAAAGTGCGATCGCACTGTCTCTCTATTTCTGGAATTGCCAACTCCCGACCAAGCCACTTGTTTTTAAACAGAATTATTGCAGTATGAGTTGTGGCAGGTGATTTAGATTTTTCATTTTGCAGACAAGTTATTTTTATATTTCCCTCTTTCCTCTCAAACCAATAAAAGTAGCCATCATATTGCAGTTTTATTTCTGGATATCCGCCATGTTTGAAATGTGGCGGATATAGCATTTTTTCTATTTCTGACAATAATTGAGAAGAAATGCGCTTTTGATATTCATCTTTGAGACCGCTATAAAAGTTGGTGAGGTCTTCCATGGCCAAACGGTGCGCCCAATACAATTGCTTTTCTGAAAGCGTGTACCCATCTGCTACCGCGTCCCAAAGACTTTCTCCAAATTTCCCGTCTAAATAACGAGTATAGTTTGCTGCTTCCTCATCACTTAGCAAAGTTACAATTTCTGGTTGGTCATAGTTCTCGATTTTTAGCGATCGCTTTTCTCCCCTACTCCTAATTAAGTAAAAATGCAGCAGAAACAAGTAGTAGTTTTTGGGATTAATATCGGGAAATAGTTTGAGGGCGACCGCTACTTCTTTTAGATATGTCTTATCTTCCAGTCTAAATATTTCAGCGATCGCCTCCTCATCCATCAGTGGAGTATTAACTTCAATACCGCAATAGGTAATAGTCCGAGTTTTTGCTCTAAGCCACATCCGACGTCGCCCTTCCTCACCGCCCAAGACAGCAGAACCAGGTAAAGGGCCTGGCTTATTGCCACCTAATACTGCATCGTACTTTCTGGGTTGTTTCTGTGTCATTGCTGAAAAACTTGTAAGTTTGGTTTTAAACTCGATGAGGTTAATACTGAGAAAGTTAAAGAATCGTTGCTTCGAGCCTCGCTAGTAATAGAATGCTTGGGACCGATGCACCGGTTAGCTTTGCTTTGACTTTTCTTGCCTCTTTGTCTCTTGGGGTGAGCGATCGTTGCGTTGGTCTTCCCCGTCGTCGTCCGGTTCGTAGTTCCTGACGGTTCGATTGAGTGGGTACATTTTTGGAGCTACGGATCCTAAAAAATACTCAATTGCAAACGCTCCAAGGTTTGAAGTAGTTCGACCTTGCTCTCTTGCTAAAGATTCAAGGGTGACATAAACCTCGTTGGGTAAGGAAATATAGACTTTTTTTGTTTCCAGATTAGCCATTTTGCATCTTTATTTTAATAGCTGCCAATACTATCCCATTCTACCTCTGAATAGCCAGGGATAATGGAGCATCGAATATTAAGAATTGTTAAGACTTGTTAAGACTTTTGTTTAAGGGTTGCAAGAACAATCCCTTGCGGTTAAGCTAAGGATTAGCCGTTAATTGGACGTGGATAGTTTTAGATTAACCATCGTCTAACCGGCAAACGTCCGCACAAAACCTGTCCCCCAACTGTCTCCAACAACCCCTAGAACCCCTTGGTATAGGCGCGTATCTCGGAGGGTGACGAGACAAGACAGCAGCGGGCTAACAACGTCCCCTATAGACCGCCTATGCACAATCCTTTTTATATCGACAAACGGGAAGCGGCCCGAGAGTTGGGCCGTTCTCCCCAAACAATTTATAACTGGCAAAACCTGGCCATCGAAACCCTGGACGATTTCGCCAAAGCGGTAATCTATCAGGCCCAACATCATAAAGGAAAATTCAACGCCTACTAAATGCAAACTCAAGCCAAACCTCAAACCTTTTTCTTAGAGAAACAGACTCTTTAGCTAAAGCAATTACTAGGGGCATTGTTGCCTCTGAGGGTTACTTTTTGTCCGCTAAAAAATACCTTTTGGACAAAGACGAGTTAACCTTTGACGATGCCCTAACCGTTTTAATCACTCTCCAGTACAGCCATTATCGCGGCTGTCTCCATCGTCAATTAACAGATGTCGCGGTTCGTCGGTTACGGAAAGCGATCGATATGCTGACCGACCCGATGCTTGACAAGTACCTGTTACCGGTCTAGCAGTTAACCGCTTGTCAGCACCAAAAAAAAAGGCCAGAGATGATGTCTTTGGCCCTTTAATATTTGCTATTTCAGGTAAGGAAAATAAAAAAAACCGAATCCTACTCTAACGATACCATCCGTCAATTATTAATCGACCTAGAGAAAATGCAGCACTATCTCTTGATGGTTAAAGCTGCCGCTTTGGCGTTTGGCGGGTACTTTAACAAATACTGGATTCTTTAGAAATATTAGCTAAAGCTAGATTGCATAGATATTATGCCAGTACCTCAACCAGCTAATTAATTCTCGTTTCACTGCCCGCGTCCAAGGCATCATATCGGCGGTCAAATGTTCAACTAATAAGATAGATATGAGTGCATTTATTACGGAAAAAGCAGAAAAAGTGGCGATCGCTAAAACTATCGCAAACCAATTCAAGAACGAACTAGGTTTTGTAAATAGAGCAGCGTTAGAAGTGGCAAGCGAACGCAACGAATTAATCGTTAACAATTTAGGCTTTGTCCATTTTCACCACAGAAAAGACGGACAAACTACTATTTACGAACTGGCAGTTGATAAGAAATGTCACGGTCAAGGTTGGGGAAGACTATTGTTTTTTAAAGTGTTGTGCGCCGCAATAGAAAAAGGTCAATCATCTATTTTTTTGAAATGCCCTACGGATAATTCAAGCAACAGTTTTTATTCAAAACTAAGTTTTATTTTAGAAAAAGTAATTCCTGGAAAAAAGCGATCTTTAAATTGTTGGAGATACAAAATACAAACTCCGCTACTTTTTTACTGTGGTGATGGAGGTAGAAATAAGTACGGCAAAATTGCGTTGCGGCAAAATTGGCAGGTAGGTTATAAATCCGACGAATCCAAAGTTCGTTCTCATAAAGTCTCGATGTTGGACAATAATTTTAAAGATTATAACCATCAACAGCATCTTGAAGAAATAAAGTTTCACAAACCATTAATCGCAACAGCTTTAGATGTAACAAAAACTGTTGATTTGTCGGTAGTTTTAAATCAAGCTCAAGAAATTTCAAATTATTGCGGCAGAGTGATTCTTATTCCTAAGTGCATTTTTGAACTACCAACCAACTTTAGCTATTGGTTGGGATATTCAATTCCTACATCCTATGGAGGAACGTTGGTCCCTGTATCGTTTTTTAACAAACCAACACACCTGTTAGGGGGAAGTCCTCAAGACCAAATTTTTTATGCGAGCAAACTTAAAAATGTAGTTTCTTTGGATGGAAATAGGGCAATGCAATTATCAAAATATGGGAAAAGCATTTATCCGGGAACTACAAGGTCTGGGAAAAAGATAGTTGAAGGATGCTATCCATCTTTTGAACTTTCACTAATAAAACAGCGAGAATTTTGGAATAATCAAAAGCTAGTTAAATGGCATTGGCTTGACGAACCTTTATTTCAAAGTTTATTATAGAAACACTTTTGCCAGCTAATCTCCATTCTTCACTTTCTCTAATGCCTAAAACAATAGCGAGATGGCCAGATTAAGTTTGGTAACGCGGCTGGCCATCTCTTTTTTTAAAAGCTGGACATTTATATTTAAGTCCAACTTGCAAATGTCCACTTTTACTAAAAATGTAAAAAATGCAATTGGCCGGGCCAAAATTAGCGTTTAAGAACTAAAACCTATTTACTTACAAGGGTTATAGCCCTTCAAAGGTAAAATCATTTGATAAATAAAAATTTGTTTTTAAGCGCTATCGTGATAAAAAGAAAGGTAGTAGTTGCTTTTTTAATTAACTACTATCAGGGCCTACAAAAGCTAACCCCAAAAAATATGCACTTAGCCCCATTGCAGTCGCAAAGGCCGCACAATTTTGATTTGCTGGTAGTGCCCAGTAATGTCCAGAATGTAGATAAGCGAACACTAAAATTTGTCCGCATACCTCCGAGGAAACACAGTGTCAGACTGTAACAACAGCGCAAAAATCTGGGTAGCGATCGCTTACGGCGACACCTTAGCCCAAGCATCTGCAAACTACCTAAATATCTTTGCTGCGGAGCATTATCCGTGGCACAGATGCCAAACCGACACCGGGAGCGTATTTACTCCTGGATGGCAATTTTCGGTTAGCGGGGCATTCATGCCTCAAGATGCGGAGTTCGATCCAAAGCGCGAACTCCAGCAGATAAGACAGCTAACCCAAAATTTTTATACAGGAAGGTTAGTCCCACTTCCAGATTTACATAAATCTGCCATGACAATTGTCGATAAACAGTTGCAGGCAATTTACAAAGACGAGAATTTGTGGAGACTATCTTCTCCTATGTCGGAACCGGAAAAAAGGCAATGGCACGATCGCTTTTTATGGAACGAGCGATCGACTGTGATACGAGAAGAAATGAAAATTGGCTAGATATTTTTGAACTGACGGTGTTTGCCTTAACTCCAAACAAAAACGAAAAGCAAAGCAAAACAAAACAAAACTAAATCAACAATGGTTAAAACAATGGTTAAAACAAGCGAAAAACCGACAATATCTGTATTTGGTGCCAAACCCAAAGAAGCTATTTTAGTTCCAGAAATTCCCATCGTCGTTCGCAACAATTGTCAATCGGGGCAATGGACGATAGGAGACACTGATTACGGTTCCAAATGTTCCATGACAGTCCTCAAATTTAGTAAGTTTTTTGGCAACATGGGGCAGACTTCTAATACCTTATGGGGACAATTGTGGTTTGTGGCCGAATCCGGCGAATTACCCCAAGGAGTTGTTATGGCAACATATATAAAATCTCGTTCTTTAGGAGATTTTAATCGTTTAGTTGCCTCAGTTCAATCGCGGGGAGTGGAGCCGGCGGTAGGGATTTTTATACCCGAATTTGTAAAGCACTCCGGCCAGAAACCAGACGAAAATGGGGTAGTAAAACCCATCAATTATTACAGCTTAAAATGGCAGTGGAAAGAGCGAACTGATTGGTCGGCGATCGAGCAAGCGGCAGTAGTTTTAGATGACGAAACCAATCAATCGCGCATCATAGATTTAGAAGGAACTCGGCAAATGGTTTGCTTAGATAATTTGCCGCCATCGGAAATTGCTAGCTTGATGGGCGCTCATAACGATAACGATTTAGAGGTTCCAAGTTTAAATCCTAGCGAAAATGCTGTTTTACCTTCCACTGATCCTGACTTTTAAACTCGAATAGTAGCGATCGCCTTTAATTCAAGAGCGATCGCTCTTTTTAACCCTGGTAACAGCCTGGTTTAGTTTAACAGTTAAATCTGTTTGAATAGATTGGAATCTTCGTCGTTTTAACACGGAGAGGATGTCAATTAGCAAAAAAAAGGGGGGATATTTATCCCCCCTTTAAAAATATTAATCAATCATTAATTCTGAAACAGCAAACAATTGATTCTATTATGACACAAAATAATCATTCCGTCACAAAAAGTTTAATCCAAGAAGTCCTTGATTCTAAGAAAAAGAAAAAAGGCCGCTATTATCGTTGTCCAGTTTGCGACGATTATAATCTCTGGGTAACAAACCGCAAGTTTGGTTGCGCTGCCGGCGACGACTGGAATATGGTAAGGGTTGGAATACTTAAAAAAGCGGGACTTTGGGAAGACTACAAGAGCGATCGCTCCCAAACCTACCAGCAAAGGTACGACGCGCCACCTCAGTATCTTTCTGAGGAAGTAAAAGCAGAACTGGCCCAAAGCTGGCGGCCTGGTTCTGACCCAGAATTAAATAAAGATGACCCATCAACTTATCCAAGGGAAATAGTATGGGCACTTAACTTTTCCAGCATCAAAGGAGAAGGATACATTCGAGGGTTTTTGCATAACTCCTATTATCACGGGAGTATGGAAGGTTGGATTTCCACAATGGGAAATGGCGATCCATCTTGTAACCAATTTAAGCCAACCATTCCTTACCAAAAGCGCGATATCAAAAGCGCAAAAAGATGCACTTTTTGGCTGCTAACTTATTTGGCCACTGGCCAAATACCCCGTGGATGGCAACAATATCTTCAGCTATTTGGTGGGGATAGTGCAAAATATTTAACATCTCGGAAAGGATACGGGGCCCTGATTCCCAAAATCCCTTATCAGGGCCCGACATATTGGGAAAATATCAAGGCAGATAAGTCCATTCCTTTAGAAGGTTTGGAAGGCGCAAAGAAGACAGCGGCAAATTTATTTTGCTTGGGAATCCCATCTATCGGTTTTTGCGGCGTAGAGATGTGGGGGATAAAAGAAACCGCCGAACAAAAAGCAGACTTAACGCACGATCGCGAGATTCTCCCAGAAGCGGCAGAGTTGATACGCGATCGCCAAGACTACACGATTAAATTTGATGCAGACTGTTTGAGAAAGCCGGGAGTATTGCGGGCAATAATTCATCACGGCCTGGCAGCGCAAAAAATTGGTGCGACAGTTTATGTTGCTCTTTGGGATGAGAAATATGGAAAGGGGATTGATGATGTTATCGCTTCGGGCCATGATGCAAGCTATGGGGGAGGCATTGTCAGAAAGCTGCCTTTTGCCCAATTTCTCAAAGAAAATCCCCTGCCCGAACAGGAGGAAATGCAAACAACTTTCAAAAGTTTTGCCTATAAGCTGTTTCAGAATTTTAGAGGGGCGTGCCAAAAAGAAGTAGAGAGAACCATCGCTAAGGCAGAAAGAAAAACTGAGATATCAGATACCGGAAAAATTACGGAATACAAGGGGAGCGATCGCCTTAAAACTTGGTACGAGTTAAAAACGCCGCTAAACCTCGACACAAGTTTTACTGGAAGCGGCAAATCCCATGCTTGCGGGAGCCTAAATACCGATCGCTTCGATGCTGAACGAATTATCTATCTCCACTCTCAACACGCCAATCCCCCCACTGAATCTTTGGGAAAGTGGGACGACTTGCCGCCTCGCCACAACGGGTTGATAGCATCTGGCAGGAAAAATCCCGATGGTTCCCCTCATATTTCATGGCCTTGCCAAGGACAAACCCCCAACATTCCCGGAAATTGCAAATATGCGCATCTATTTGTCGCGGGGCAAGAAAAAAACGTGCCCCATGAGGATTTAAAAGCAATTTGCAATAATTGTGAATTCGGCAAAAAACTTGACAAAGATGGGAAGGTAGAAAGTCATCTCTGCGCAACGGACGAAGGAGAAGGATACGGCTACAAGCTGGCAAGAGCGAGGGCGCTGCTTTCTCCAAATCTTAGAGCGCACCCTGCATCCCTCCCCCCTGACGATGACTACTCCCAAACGGTGTTATTTTGGGACGAATTTGACACTCAATTTAGCAACAGTAAGTCTTTCTCTGTTACTAAAAACAAAATCATTCAAGATTTTGCCGAATTAGAACTTAAAGATAATGCCTTGTTTGGGGAATTGACTCCCATACGCCTCGTGCTATTAGAAATTTTTGCATTAGACAAAATACCTCGCTACGGGTATAGCGATCGCGAACTCAGACAAAGATTTAAAGCGAAAATCTCTGAATCAAACCCGACATTATTTGCGACAGAATCCGAATGGTGGGATATGGCGGTTGTCTGTACTACTCGGCTATTTTCCATAAATTTAGAAAAGGAAATAGCAGCGAAAGGATTAGACAATTTACAATTCCCTTTGCAATGGATGTCAGATTTTTTGCGCATATTAAGAAACGAAAGTCATGGGGCGATGACCTTCGATAAAGACGCTTTGACATTGACAATTCGAGATGACAAAGCGAATAACATCATCAAATCAGCAAAACTTAATATATTTGCCGATGCCACTGCCGATCCAGGTTTGGTGGCGCAAGTTTTAGGAGTAAGCAGAGATGAGTTAAACATAATCCGAGAAATAACTCCACGACATGACAATCTCAAAATTGTACAGGTAGATTTTGAGAGGCATATTACGAAGGGCGATCGCTCTAACGAATTAAATCATCGCCTCGATGCCGCCCATAAAACGCTTCGAGAAAAATACAAGAGCCAATTGGTAACGTTTAACTACAAAACAAATGCGGCAGAAGGGGACTTAATCCAATTTGCCGACAACCGGGGTATTAATCACGCTGAAAAGAAAAAAGCTCTTTGTACTGTAGGCGATCCGTATGTTCATCGAGGAGCGATCGCTGTTCGGTTTCAAATATCTTTTGGGCGATCGCCCAACTTAGATGGCAGTGACAAAGAGTTTGAGGACTATTACACAAACTACTGTCAGGCAGAAGTAGTGCAGATGGTAGGTCGTCTCCGCGCTGCCAGAAGGCAGAAGGAAGATTTAACCTATTACCACTTTGGCAATTTGGATCTGTCGTTTTTACAAGAGGCATTACCGGGATGCCAATATCAAAGAATTATGGCCAAAGACTTAACTCCCGATGCCGCCCCACGAGATATTCGATTTAAGGTTGATTTGATAGAATCGGCGATCGATTTAGTCAAAAATGGCGTGACAGTCACCCAATCAGTTTTGGCCCAAAAACTGTCGGTAACACAAGGGGCCATTAGTAAGTTTGCTCGAAAATTGGCGGGGGGTTGGTGGTTCATAAAAGCATTATTCCAAACTCTATTAGATAGCTTTTCTAGAGGTTGGAATAATTTAGAAACAATGCTGGAAGTGCTGACAGAAGAGGAACGCGACTGGCTGGATGGTTATCTCGAACCTTATCTTGAGGTCGCGTTCCACGGGAAAAATTCTCCAGAAGAAGAAACCCTAATCTTAGGGTTCAATACTTTACTAAAACACCTCAAACCTGGTAGAGTTTTTGCTCTAGTTAGATCGTTAAGCATTGAACGGCAGTTTCAATTGTTGAAATATTTGATTCAAATAACTGGATTAGATATAATAGACTTATCGCCGCATTTGCATTTCTTAACAACTTGACACTCCCCGGTCTAAAGACGCGGGGATTCTTGGTTCACAGACTTGCCATCACCAAGCAGGATTTCTCCAACCAAGCCAGAGGGCGAATCTCCTGAAGCGTAAATTCCAGCGTACTCCTTATTGGCGAGCAAATTTAGCATTAGTGCGCCAGCATAGATTAAGATTTATTTTAAATTTTATTAGATTTATTTTAAATTCGGAAGGTTAAATAAGGGGTTCTTCAGGTAAGTTTTCCTCTTCGACAGGAGTTCCAAACCACCCATTATTTTTTAAATATTCCTCATCAACCAACTGTTGATACCAGATTGCCGGAAGCATTTGCTGTAGGTTTACCTTTGCATTCCTGTAGGTATTTATTTTGTTTGCACGTCAATAACCTCTTGGAGGGTAATATAACCCGCATCAACAAAAAACTGTAAAAAATCATCGAATAAATGCTTGTCTGCGTTTTGATGGATTGGGAAGGATTCTGATTCGATTGGCAATCTCACTTCCCCTGTAGTTGGGTGAATTATCGGGGAAGCATAATATTTTGTTATCTTTTGGGAATCAGGATTGGTTAGTTCCCAGAAAAGTTTTTTTAAGATGTTTGCTCTTTCTAAATTCGAAACAGGGACGTACAAAATGGTCATCTTCTCGTTTCCTCGTGTTTTATCATTAAAAGTGAGACTTGGCTTAATTAGTCGTTATATTCCAACTTCCTTTGGCTTCGAGATTAGTAATAGCTGCCAATCCATCGAAACCTCCACTGCTACTATCTGGTGCGGCATTCCCTGTCCCACCTAAATTTAGCGCCCCTGATGTTTTTCCCGCTAAATCAAAAGCTACCAGAATCTCATTGATAGCAGCAGCAGTTAATAAATTGTTTTGCAAATAACAAATATTCAAAATGTTTGTTACTGCGAACCCTAACTCTACTCCCGTTATTTGATTATCATTTAATTGGATTTCAAATAAACTAGGGCAGTTTATTAATGTTGGGATATTACCATTTATTTGATTATCATACCCTCGTAGTCTCAGTAATCCACTACTTGCCAATGAAGGTAAAGCATCCGCTATTTGATTATTATAAAAATACAGATAATCTAAATCAGGGTTGGTGTCTGTTAAAGGGTTCCCAAACCGAGTTAAAGCAGAGTTGAACGCATAAAAATATTGAAGTCTGGGGCAATTTTGAGGAAAATTCAAAGCCCCATTCAACCGTGAATTATCCGAAACTTCTATCCGTTTTAAAGAAGCGCCATCTAAAAGAGGGAAATCTCCTGTAAACAAATTATAGTCTAAATCTAATTTATCAAGAGACGGCGCACTAATTGATGAAAAGTCTGGCAAAAAGCCACATAAATCATTAGAATTTAAGTAAATATTTGTTACATTAGTTAAGTCATTTAATTTTGAACTTATAGTGCCTTTTAGATTCTCTCCTTGTATGGCAAATATCCCCGTTAGTAGAGAAGGATTGGCTATTTTTAAAGTTAACCAATCTTCTTCAAGAGCAAAAGGAAATTGCATATTTTGAAACATACTGGAATCCCACCTAGCTCCCGCTTCTGATGTTTGATCCATGTGTGATACTACAAAAACAGAATTACTGGAAAAGGAGAGTCTGATGATGTAATCATCATAAGGCCCGTCAATAATCCTGTCTGAAATATTTGAAATTATAGTATTAATTTCCGAATTATCCGTCAAAATTAACATATCGAAAAAGTCAACTCCAAACGGCAACTCTGTGTCTCCAGATGCAGCAGTGTAAAAATTACCATGCGTAATTCCACTCCAAGTAGAAGCAATGCAATAATAAACTTGATTATGGGGCAAAGAAGCATTTAAAACATCATTGCTTAAATCATGTCTTAAGTGCGGTTGAGAACCATTGGTTTTAACTACTTCTCCAGATTCAATAATAGCAGGCTGCATATTTGGTGTTGATTGACTCGCAGTATAACCGTTACCAGATTGGTCTTCAATTGACACAATCAACCCGTCATTTGAACCAGTAAAAATTTGAGCGGAGGTTTCATCAAAGCGATGTTCGGCATTGAAACCAATACCTGATTCCAGATTTCCCCCACTTTCTCTAATTTGGCAACACGCTGTATTCGTAGATTTTAATTTAGTAAAAGAATATGCGGCGATTACAGTAGTTAAAGATTCCAGCCAAAAAGTCACATCAGAAAATGCAGGATAAATTAAATTACTACCTGCGTATATTTTTTTTACTTCTTTTAAATTAGGCATTATTTTCAAACCAAAAAGTAGATTGTGTTTGGATCGGGAGAAACCAGATCATCATAATCTTCTGGAGAAATTATTACTATATTATGAACCTGCAACGCTCCAGCAATTCCTGTTACATCAGAGGTTATCTCCGAACCTGTTCCCCCACCGCCACCTGCCGCTACTTCATCAATCGCTGCCTGCAATTCCGTTGCAGCTAATCCCGAAGAGGAATTGTCATAAGTTATCGTGGTCGCTAATTGATTTCCGGTGTGGTTCTCTCTTGCTAAAAGAAAAGCAGAATTTAATACTGCGGAATCTCCCAATCCCAAGGTCGTTCGAGCTGTTGCGCTATCTGGATCGTCAAGTAAATTTCTTGAAAAAGAGGTTATGGGGGCTAATGCCGCAGTCCCCAATCCCGTAAAATAAGGAACTGTGTCAGTAGTTGATGCTAGGTCAGCGATCGCGTCTAGCTCTACGCTAAACCCTTGAATATCCGCTCCTATCTCTACCCCCAATTCTGTTCTTGCTGCGGCAGCATCAATCGCAGCAAGAACCCCGGAACTGTAAGTAGAAATTGTTGTATCCACCTCAGAAGAAAGATTTGGAGCATCTGTTATCTGATAGATCCAATCTTCATTTTTTATTGGCAAATTGTCAAAATCTTGTTGGGTTATCGCAATAACCCCCTTTATCTCAATACCTCCTACTATTCCCGTAGCGTCAGAGAGGATTGCTTTTGAGAGACCTAGATTCGCAATGGCTGTGGAAGCATCATTACCCCCTGTACCGCCACTTTCTATTTCAAGGGGGGAGATTCCAGAGATATTGCCGCCCGTAATGGAAATGCTGTTTGAATTTTGAGTTGAAATATCCCCTAATCCTAAAGTCGTTCTTGCTGTGGCAGCATTTGTATCGCTTAACAACCCCTGCGCATAGGTTGAGATTGGCAACAAACTTGCTGTTCCCGCCCCTGTGAATAAAGGTAATTGGTTTGCGGATGAGGTCAGCCCTGCGATCGCATTCAACTCTAAAGAAAAAGCCTGAACATCAATATCAACAACTAAATTAAGCAAAGACCTAACTTGGGCCGCCGTTAAATCTTCTGGGTCGCCAGTTCCGGTGGTAATTCTACCTTTAATGGTAGATTCTGCCATGTCAATTAATTTAGAATTACCAACAACCCCATCAGCTATCGTTAAAACAGAATTGCCAGTAACCTCTCCAGTATGAGTTGCGTTGGTGATTTTAGCAGTGTTGGCAGCAACCGCAGTATTATTTGCCACTTCAGTATCGAAGTCAGAAATTGTGGCTGCGAACTGCGTCCCTGTGTGGTTTGCTCGTGCCAACAGCACCGCATCCGTGGAATTAGCAGTCGCCCCAGTCTCCACATTTATAATTCCCAATACCTGACTGGCAGTCAAATCTTGAGGATTTCCACCAAGTTCGGAGCCTTTAATTGTCCCCGCGGTCATTGCTGCCAGTTTTGAGTTATTCACAACATTTGCCGCGATCGCTGCTACCCCGTCAACATTTGAGCTACCGTTAAAAGTCACGTCCCAAGTAATGTCGCCGCTACTGCTGATAGTTCTCGGTGTTTCTAACGCGGTGGCGGTGGCGGCATTACCAGAGATATTGTCAATGAGAACTGTGCCTACTTGACCGTTGACAGAACTTACTTCCCCAGGAGACAAAAGCTCTTGCCAGTCAGTCAATAGCGTTGGATCGTTACCTTGAAGGATGTAGCTGGTGCTAGTATCTGTTCTAATTGCAACATCTCCCACCTCAGCGGTTAAGCCAAGCATTTCTAGCTCGCTGGTCACAACATGAGTATCAACGATCGCGATCGCTGGAATATTTGCTTGTAGAATTTTTGAGTTAGCATCTAGACTGGCATATCCGTTGGGCTGCCCTTTTGCTGCTTTATCTTGATAATTGGATAAATCTTCCGCACCGGTATAATCGATCGCTGCTGACGCTATTTGGACATTTAAAACCTGGGTGCTAGCTGGCGTTACTGCCCAAATTGCCTGTCCGTTATGGAAAAAATCATTATCTGTTATTTGTTTACCAGGCCGCAAAATGAAGCTGTACTTAGGTGGAGAAATTGTTAAATCTGGCGGTTCCCCAACTCCACAATAAATGTTAATGTTTATTGATTCGTCAGTGCTGAAGCTGATATATCGCTGATTTGTCACCAAATCCTCTGGCACAACAATAATCGGCACATCTCCCACCTCATAGGGCACAATTGCACCCCACGTTCCCGGTCTTGGTGGCTTGACAACTTCTTCCACCGCTTCAATGGTTCCATCTGCCGCCCGCTTCAAATATCCTACAGTAGCGATCGCCGCCACTTCCCCCAGGTTTGTCGGGATATTCCCCAGTTCCCCCCAATCTATCTGAGGAGCGATCGCCCAGGTTCCCCCATCCCTTCTCAGCAACCCATCTCCTGTCAAGGTTGCGACACCTATTCCCTCCAAATTTGTTGGGATGCCGCTTAGTTCCTCCCAAGCAATAGAATTTGCAACCTGCCAACTATTTAACCCGGTTTTTTTGAAATAACCCGTATTGGCATTGTCGCCAATAGTGGACAATGCGGACAGACTAGGATGAGATGCTTGTTTCCCGTCAATAGTTGTTTGGAGGTTGGTAATATCGGCGATCGTCAAAGATTCCCTTAATTCCCAAATATCTGCACCGGAATGATAAAGGAAACCTTGCAATGCCGATATTGATAAAGCTTCAAAATCTAGCAAAAATGTCGGTTTCGACTCTACGTCATCCCAGTTTACGGGGGATTCTAGCGGAATATTTGTAATTTGGGAAAAATCTATTACTGCCCCGACAATTAATGAGGCAAATTCGGCTTGAAAAGCGGTTCCCCAATCAGTTATCTCTGCCGTCGTTATGGTTATGCTGCCAGAAGCGATCGCGCCCACATCTGCCGCAGTTAGGTTCACGATGCCAGTTTGGCCGTTGACGCTATCTACCGGTGCTGACGGGAAAACTAGGTTTACAATTTGACTGGCATCGATAGACTGCGTAGGTAGCCAGCCAACTCCCCAAGAGTTTAAATCTGTTATCTGTGTGGAGTCGTGAGTGTGGTTTTGGGTGGCTAAATTGTTGGCGGCGTAATTTACAACAAAATTGCCAACCAAATCTACCCAATGAAAACCTGGATTTATTCCAGAGTTAATGCCAATAGTTCCCGGAGGTAAGTCACCGCTTTTATAGACGAAAATGCCTCCCCAATCAAAATCCTCGACAATGACTGGTTTATCTGGAATCAACTTAGAATTATTGAATCCTTGTAATGCCGTGATATTTGCTAAAACGCCGCTCATGTCAAAATTCCCAAAATCATCAATATCCCTTGAGACTGCTGTGCTGCTTCGCTATCGAATAACGCTAGCCACTCCGTCGTGTTGTCCCAGTTTTCTAGCCATTCATCCATTGTGTCAATGTCAAAATAGCCAAATCCTTGAGTGTTTATGTCAGGAGAATTGCAAGTTAAGCGATCGCCTTTTTCTAACCAAATCTTCCAATTTCCTACAACTGTTTGTTGAGGTTCTAAATTGACTTGATATTCTAAATAGTTGTCATTTATTAGCAAGTCAAATTTAACTGGAATGTTGGAATTATTAGCGATCGCCCCCTTGAACACTAACAAATCTTGCGGCGATTCGTAAGTGGTAGGTGAGGGGATAACGATTGTTTTAGTTGGAAGTTCCAACATATTCCGCAAAAACCTCCAAAATAGGCTTTGACTCCCAATTCGCAGTATATAATCCTGGATTCTTGTCCGAGTCTCTAGCTACCGGCATTGCAGTATGTGGTCCGTCACGCAACCACCAGTACCCTATTGATTCTATACCGTGATTTTCAAAAAATTTTAAATATTTACGAGTTTTTAAAGCCTGTTTTCCAAGGTCTTTTTCATATACTCCCATTTCAGTTATCAAAACTTTAGCGCCCATTTTTTTATATTTTTTAATTAGCTGACTAAAGATAACTAAATTCATGGGAGTTCCAATATCCCAAAATTGAAACCCAATTGAATCTAGCAACCCTTCCTTTATTAAAGGTTCTACAATTTTAGAAAAAGCAATTTGCCTTGTGGCAAAATGTCTTATTATTTGATGCTCTGCAAAAATTATTTCGCTTTCAGTATTTTCTTTGAGCCAAGTACAAATCTCTTTAATTAAAGGAAAAGAATAAAAGTCTCTTAATTCTGTTTTACGAAAAGCTTCATTAAAAGCAATAACTTTAGCGGGGAACGTGTCTTTATATCTTTTGATTGTTCTTTCTACAAAAAACACTTCTTTTACTATTTTTTGCTGTTCTGCTGGAGTCTGGTTTCTTCCCTTCTTCTTTAAATAAGAATAGATTGCCCGATGGTTTGCAGTGGGAAGATAATCAAGCAGAATTGGGGTAAAATCTTTGTAATTTTCAAAATTGTTGTTTTCATTGATCGCGCTTTTTGGAAACCAAAAATCAGGGAAATATTTTTTTTGGCAGTTGTCAATATTATTCTTCTTGGGTAAGTGAAAGCCTATTAGCATAATTTTTAAGTTAAATATTTAGGTGTGGTCCCACCAAGACTCAAGGTTTCCTTTTACAAAATAGCCATTGCCATCATCTGACGCAACAAATTCTGGCTCGTCACCTAGGGTAGAACCAGAATAATAGACGTACCATGATGGTATATTTGCCCCATTATGGTCTAAAACCATTATGGGTATTCCTGGAATCAAACTTGTGCTAGGTATAGCCTTTAATTCAGTTAATGTTTCTCTAAATCCTGGACCTAAATCAACTAAAGCCATTGTTTTTAAAATAACACTGAAAAATTTAATGTTAAGTTGGTATCTAAAGAGGGAGAAGTATTTGATCCTTGAGATGCAAATGTTTCTCCCCAATTGTTAGCAAATGCTTCTCCCCAGTTAGTAGTAAATGCTTCTGCAAAACTTATACTGGAAGTATTTCCAGATGATGTCGATGCTAAAATCGCATCACCATTATCCAAATTTATCTTGTTTAAAGCTACAGCGATCGCTCTGTTATTTGCTGCGTTGGTTCCAAGAACGGGCGTTTGAAATTCTACAGGAGATTCCACTCCGCCAATACGAGTCCACAAAGATATGGTAGCATCCTCGGCCCCTTGGTTGCAAACTGTGGCGTTAAAGATTAGCTCTTGCCGTGATGCCGTATAAATTTCGGTCTTTTCTGCCGGGATATTTCGTTGATAAGTCTTGAATGGATACGCCATTAACCGTACTGCATTTTCATAGTTTTTTCCAACACCCCGTCAAGAGTTTTGAGAGTCTGGTTTTTCATTTGGGCCATCAGGTCTTGAGTGTCGCCTGCGGTAGCCGTATTATTTATTGTAATGTCTCCGACACCAGATTTACCAATATTTTTGATTTCTGTTGCAATTTTCCGAACTTCCCCTCCAATTGAAGATAGAAGAGAGCGATCGCCCTGCTGACTTTGTGCATTGGAATTGATTGGCTCAACATTGATTTTTGAAGTCGGTAGCTTAATCATATTCAATGAAAAATTATCTCGAATTGCTTCTTTTTCTACTCGTTTCATTTCTCGTTCATATTCTTTGTCTATACGTTTTTGGTCAATAACGTTATCTAGTTTAAACCGCTTTTTGCGATTCGCAGAATTGGGGTCAGGTTCATAAGCATTGATTTTTGGCATAGACCTAACTTCATCCCATAACGCCATTTCTTCTTGTGTCCAACCTTCGTTTTGCATTTTTTTGCGCAATTCTTTCTCTATCCCTCCATTCTCGTACCATTCATTTACACCATTCCACATTTCCATTTGACGTTTTTGCTCTCTTAAATGGTCTTGTTGATATTGAGGGTATTTATTAATATCTATTTGGTCCCAATAATCTTTGTTAAATTCTTCTGTAGATGTCCAGGGTTTTTGCTCAACAGCAGAAGGATTTTCAATTGTTTTAGGTAGTCGAGTAGTACGATCTCTTACTTCATCAACCTCTTCTCGTACTCTTTCCATTATCTTTCTCGTTTCTTCTAATTGCCTTGCACGCTCTTTATCTTCTGGTGTTTCAATATAATTTTTTTCGGTAGGTATAATAGGACTTACCATTATTCCTTTGTGTTTATTTGATAAACCATCAGACTCGTTGTTAGAATCGGCTGATGTCTTGTTAATTTTTTGCCCTAAAATATCGATTTCTTGAGAAATAACCTTTTTAAGAGCACCAAACTCGTTGCCTATTTCAGAGGTTACTTTATTAGCGCTCTTATCAAATTCTGATTGAATACTGCTAACCATATCTGCAACTTTAAAATTGAAATCAAAGAGATCGTCAAAAGATTTTCCTTGTTTTATCTTTTCCATCATTACTCTTTTTATTGTTGGGTTATCGTAAGATTCTGCTAATCTCAATTGAGCTTTCCTGCTTGCGATAATGTTGCTTATTTCATCTTCGATAATTTTAGCTTTTATCTGTTGCCCCATCACATATCTTTGCCCTAAAATTAGTCCTCTTTGTCTTCCCAAGGCATCTACTTCCATCTGTCTTGCTCTTAGTTCTAGTTCAGCAGCGATGATTTGTTCGTTAGACGCATTAGGGTCTGCTTTGGTTTTAGCAAGGTTAGCCTGTGCCTCGGCAATTTGTGCGGTGGCGTGGATTCTGGCAATTTCGTTTTCTATTTCTGCTCTTTCTTGAGAAATCTGCATTTGTCGAATTTCAATTTCTAATGCCTGTTGCTTGAGTTGCTGTTGGTATTCTAATGCTTGAATTTCGTATTTAGCAGCAGCTTCTTTAATTTGTTGTCGCTTGCGATCGCTTTTTTCCAACTTTTCTGCTATCTCAAACTCGTTGCGAACTAAACTGACCAAAGAATTGTTAAGAGACTGCCGGGTGGATACCAAGGTGCTTTGTTGGTCTAAGACTTGCTTGTTAAAATTACTGGGGTTTAACTGTTTTTCCATTTCCTGCACCGTAGCGGTAACTTCATTGCGAGCTTTTGCCACTTTTGTGTCAAGCATTTGCTCAAATTTTTCCCGCTGCAAGTCTAGCAGTCTGATTTCGAGTTCGGTAGTCTGTTTGAGGGAATTGCGTATTTTTTGCTGATGCTCCTCTTGCCGCCGGGGGTCATCGAATTTGATTTGGTTTAAGTCTCGGTGCAGCCGCAACTGTAATTCCAACTGCTTCTTAGTATTTGTGTACTCTTCCGCCAGCGCCCTTCTTTTTAGTTGGTTCCGGTCCAACGTTCCGTCACCGAATGCAACCAGCTGCCGAGTTAGTTTTTGAAATTCTAGCTCTGATAACTTGATGACATCCATTGCGGTTTGCATTTTGCGTTCGGCGATCGCTATGGTCTTATCAATATATTCCACATGAGCTTTTTCTCTTTCTTGAGCAATCTTGGTTATCTCAGATTCTAACTTTTGCCTATTTTCTGCACTTTTAGCCAAGCGACCGTAATGCTCTTCAACTAATTTTTGTCTTTGGCTCAAATTGTTAATAGTTTGCTGGAGTTTTTTAGATTCATATTGCTCCTCTCCTATTGCCCCCGACATGATGGATTTTTCTAAACTCATTGTTTGGTAGTTAGATAGTTCGTCTAATAATTTGACGCTATTATCAAAATACCTTTCCGCCGCACCATTGGCTTCTTCAAAAGTTTTCGCTAAAGCCATTTCTAAGTTTTGTCTGGTTTCTGGGTTTAAGGTGTCTCTTAATCGTTTTTGTATCAGCGATCGCCTTTTGTTTAATAATTGTAATTCTTCGTTAAATGTTTGTTGGTTGTAATTGCGCTGGCTTACCAAACCTTGAGCTAATTGAGAACTCAGCAAAGCAGTTTCGTGATTAGATGCTGATTCTATTAACTTGATTCTTGCATCAAAATACTTTTGCTCTTCATTCAGCATTTCAATGTTAATTTTAGAAATTTCTATTTGCAATTTCTGTTTTTCTTCTAAGGTTAGAGTAGTTTCGGTTTCCAGTTTTTCTTGTAGCATCTCTAACTTAGCATTTAGCTGAGATTTAGTCGCATTGTATTGGTCTTGATAATATTCTATAGATGAAATGCGCTCATAATTGTACGCTTCTTCTTGGACGACACTAACTTTTTGATAAAAGCTTTCTATTAGCTTCATTTCCTCATCAAATAACTTTTGTCTAGCGGTTTTCTGCTCTACTTCAAGTTGCGCTATTTGAGCGACTAAATCTTGTTTTTCGCTAGCAGTTAGTTGGGATTCTTTTTGGAGTCTGTCTTGAATCAATTTGATGCGATCGCTTAAATTCTTAGCAGTTTCTCGATACGTTTCTTGGTAATATTTTGCACTTTTTAGCTTGCCAAGTTCGTGAGCAGAATTTTTAATAGCAGACTCTTTTTCAAAATTTTTAGTAAGCAAGTCTATCTGGGAATCAAATAACTTTTGTCTAGCGGTTTTCTGCTCTACTTCAAGTTGCGCTATTTGAGCGACTAAATCTTGTTTTTCGCTAGCAGTTAGTTGGGATTCTTTTTGGAGTCTGTCTTGAATCAATTTGATGCGATCGCTTAAATTCTTAGCAGTTTCTCGATACGTTTCTTGGTAATATTTTGCACTTTTTAGCTTGCCAAGTTCGTGAGCAGAATTTTTAATAGCAGACTCTTTTTCAAAATTTTTAGTAAGCAAGTCTATCTGGGAATCAAATAACTTTTGCCTAGCGGTTTTCTCTTCTAATTCTATTTTAGCAAGCTGCACTTGCATTTTCTCCCGCTCTTCCACAGTCAAAGGTTCTTCTTTTGCCAATTCGGATTTAATTAATTGCAAGCGATCGCTCAAATATTGGCTAGTGGTTTCGTATTCTTTTTGATTGGCTTTTGCGCTGTTAATTTGATTGGTTTGGCGAGCAACATCTTGCAATTTAATTTCGTTTTGTTGCGCTTCAGATAGCAGTTGCATTCGAGAGTCAAAGAACGATTTTCTTGCTTGCTTATCTTCTTGCTGTAACTGACCTAACTGACTTCTTAATTGATTCCGCCGCTTCTCGCTAATTTTAGGATTTTCTAGCTCGGCAAATATTTCTCCAATTTGGTTGTTTCTTGTTCCTTTTATTAAATCAAACTCTTGAGATAGAAAGTCAGCTTGGCTTGTTATACCTCCAGTTGCCAATTGCCCTGCTAAAACATTTTTTTCTACTTCTCCATATTCTTTAATTAAACTTAATCGAGCTTCAAAATATTTGCGGTCAGATTCTATCGATTCTAAGTCAATCTTTTCCAGTTCTGACATTAAGTCTTTCCTGGCTTCAATACTCAACTCTCTACCACCAGTAAGTTGTTTTCTGATAAGGTTATATCTGTCTTGCGCGTATTTATCTGTTAATTTTAGTTCATCTTCTAAATAAGTCGATTCTAATATTTCTCCTTCTGCTCTATCCTTATCTAAAAGTACTTTACTGCGGTCTAAAGATGCTTTAAGGTCTTTTTCTAGTGCTTGATAAAACTGCTGTTGTGCTTGGCGTTCTTTCTCATATAGCGCCATCTTTTCGGCAATTAGTTTTTCTCGCCCTTCAATATCTTGTGTGTTTAAAGAGTTGATTTGTTTTGTTAATAATTGGCGCTGTTTTGCATAAGACTCGCTGAGAATATTCTTTTTGGTTGTCTCGTGATTAACCAACCCGGTCATTCCTGCCTCAAATCGGTTCTTTTCTACTGCTAAAGTTTCTTGTGCATCTTCCTCAATGTCTGCCCTGCTGAGTTCGTACCACTTGCGAGTTTCTTCTGCTACGGTGGCGGTAATTTGATTTTCTAAATTGGCGACTTCGTTTTGAAATTTGGCAACGCTTTTAAGGTCATCCATCCGCCACGCCTCGTCAAGTTTTCTCTGGGTAGCCCGCTTTTTGTTTAGCATATCTTCCCGTTGAAGTTCTACCGTGCGGGCGTGCAACGTTACTTTGTTAATTTCTCCCGTTGCTGCCTCCGCCTCCAGTTCTTTTTGGCGGCGGGAGATGCGATCGCTTACCTCTGCTGCCTGTTTATCGATTAACCCTAAAATTGCTTTATAGGCAGCTTCGATTTGCCCGGTAGTGGCTTCAACTTGAGTTTCGGTTACTTTGGTTATTTTTTCTATAGCTTCTTCTGCCGATATTTGCCCTAGTTCGTACAGTTGACTGTTAAGTTTAGTTACATTCTCAAGATTTTTCTTAAATAATTCTGCATCACCTGTTGGATTTTGGATTGCGCTCCAAGCTAAATCTGCATTATCTCCGATCTGCTTTAACATATTTCCTGCTAGAGGAAGGTCTCTTGGCTGAATGCTTGTATATTTCTCTTGCAAAGTTTCATTGGCTTTTATTTCTTTATCAATAGCTTCTATTTGTCCTTTGAATGCTTGAGAAAAAGAGTTAGAGTCGCCTATTTCTGACATTACATTTTGAACAAAACTTTTTTCTTTTCTGAGTTTTAAATATTCCGATAAGTCTTCTTTAGTTACCCTTGCATTTTTTATTATTTCATTTTTTCTATATTTTATGCTTTTGTCTGTTAATGCTGTTGAATTTGCTATTTCTACGTTTTCCTCAACATACTTTTGGATTCTTTCCAATGATTTGCTGGTAAGTTTTGAATCTTCTCTTACTGCCGTATCAGACAAATTAGCTTGCTGCATTTTTGTTTCCAATATTTCTTTTTCAATTTTTAATGTTTTTAATCTTTCCTCTAGTATCTTTTTGTTATAAGTTATTTCTTCATATTGTTTTTGAGACAGCGCAATGCCATGTTTTCTTTCCTCGTTAGTTTCTTCCAATATTTTTTTCATTTTGCCCATAGCTATTGCTGATTCTTGGTCTGTTTCTGCAAGTTTTTTCCTGCTATCTTCTAAGTCCTGCAAAAGTCTAGGTCGTGTTACAAAAGTTTTCCATGCAAAACCTACTGCTTGTATCGCCGCAGCTAAGACTAATAATGGGGCAACCATTCCTATAATACCCGCGATCGCGCCTGCTAAACCTTTCGCCATTACAATTGACATTTTTAAAAATGTTGGAAGTTTGGCAAAAGCTGAATTTGCTTTTATTCCTAAAGTTGCAAATTTATTACCAAGTCCTTGCACTTTTAACCCCAAAAAGTTTATTGTTTTGCCTATCACTCTCATTCTAACGTTGGTCCTGCTTATTCTATCTCCCAAACCAGCTATTTTATTCCCTAATCCTTGAACTTTTCCAGCAGTTCTCCCGCTAAAAATTTGAAGTTTTGCTTCTGGATTAGCTGACAAATAGCTATAATAGTCTTTACGATTTTTTTCCATTGCCTGTCTAGCAACAGTTTTGTCATTTTCTGTAGAGTTAGGGTCTTTTTTGACTTTGTTAAACGTTTTTACGGAGTTTGTAAACAAATAATCTAATCTAAGAGCGTGCATTCTTTTGCCTACTGTTTCTAAGCTATAAGCAGTTTTGTTGGCATGAAGAGAAATATGTTGGAAAAAACTTCCAACGACAGGAAGTTTGGCAATTGCTTGAGTAAAATTAGCTAACCCACTGAAAGTATTAATCAGCACTGGCAACAATTTTTCTAATGTCAATGTAAGATTAAAGAAAGTATGTTGCACGAACCGGACAATTGCTGCATCCCTAGCAAAACTAGTGGCTAGCAACCCTAATGTCACTATAACTGCAGTCACCGCACCACTGAATCCAGTTGTCAGAAAATCTTTTAGCGCTACTAAAGACTCTCCAAATGCTTTTAAGTTAGACCCTAAAAACTCCATTAATTCTGTTTGAGAGGTTAAAGCATTAAAAGCTTTGAATAACCCATAAATAGTTCCTGTCAGCAAAACAGTTTTTAGTGCCCAAGCTCTAAACATTGCTGAAATATTTCTAACTACTATATTCAGTAAAGAAGTATTTTGCGTCGCCGCAATATTTGCAGTTACATAATTTTGAAGCGCAAAACTAATACTATTAATGGCTGCTTGTCCAGATGCTAGAGTTCTTGGATTAAGACCTAATGAGGCCAGTCGGTTATTAGCCATAGCTCCTAACCCCTGAATACCGATGGGTAATGCCCCGATCGCTTTGGTTATTAGGTTTAATGCGCCAGCGCCCCGGATAATTCCTCCTAACCCCGCACCTTGGATAGCTAGTCCTGAGATGGCTGGCAAAACTGCTGTTAATGCCGGTGCTAATGGTCCAAGAACTCCTAAAAATCGAGTTAAGGCAGTTGTCATCCCTGGAATAAATGCCATGTTTTTCCCTAATGTTAAGAATGCTGCCGCACCGCCACCTAAGTTTTTAGACAGAAATCCAAATTGATTAATTAATGGCAAGGTTCGCACTGCTAGCAAGCTCATCAACCCACCCACTCCTGGCAAAACTCTAGTCAACATCCCAAACATTCCAGAAAATATCGATATTCCTGATGTTAGCACTTTAAACTGAATTGCTGCCTTGATCAATGGAGAGCCAAGTCCAGTAACAAAACCTACTAATGTTTTAAAAGCGTCAATAAATGGCTGTAATATTCTTAATGTATTTTTAACTGAATTTCTGACTATTTCTATAATATTTGCGATCGATTCCAATACAAATAAACCTGTTTCTCCACCGCCTTTGCCTACTATCACTGAAACCAGTTCTTTGATAGTGTCGATTACTCCTTTAAACGCTCGGTTAGTAACAGCAGCAACTTTATGGGCAAACTCCATTATTTTCTGCTGAGAACCAACCAAATAAGTGTAAAGTTTATCTAGCTCTGCTCTGAAAGTCTCAAATAAAGGTCGTCCGCTAATTCTCTGAACCTCTTGGAAAAAATCAAGAATATTTGAAGTTAAGCCAGAAACGTTTTTAGATGCAATTTCCTGTCCTTGAACCAAAGATGACAATCTTTCTTGAAGGTTCTCTATTAGTTTTCCTTCCAATTTCCATTTTTTGATTGTGGGGTTTCTTACATCTAAAGTCTTAGCAAGTAAAGAATCGTTGGTGATGTCACCCATTAGTATCGACCTGATTTCTTGGGTTGCTTGGTTAGCAGGCAAGTTGATAGTCGAAAGACCTGAAGCAAAAGAAACGGTTAAATCTATGGCATCTTGTAAAGACGCTCCTATTCCTCCCATCATGCCAGTTACGATAGAGAAAGGTTCTATCAAGTCGGAACTTGTAAAGGTCGCTAGGTCAAGCGATCGCTTTCTTAACGATTCTATAGAACGCTCAATTAATGGTTTTGTCTGAGCAAAAGAATCCAACCCATTAATTTGTCTGCCTGAAGTCTTGTCAACTAGCTTGTTTGTTGCGATAATTCCAGATTGAATACGAAGTATCTGTTGCTCCAACTCAGTATTTTGTCTGATAACTGTAGCGATCGGGTTTTGTTGGGCAAACATTGTGATAATTGAGAATCCTTGCTGTATCATAAACAGCGCGTTCCCTAAGTTCATAAAGCTATTAACGACTCTACCAACTACCGTCATTTTCTGCCAAAATGCTCCTGCGGCATCGGTGGCCATGACAAGATTGTTTGCTACGTTACTAACAAAACCCGTGACTTGAGCAAATCTTTGTGGAACTTGCTGTATTCTTTGGGCAGTACCTAATATCTGATTGTCAAAAGCATCAAAAAATGGGTAAATTGACTCCATAAATCCGCTTAAAATACCTTTCCCTACCGATGCTCCTATGGTTCGTCCGCTTTGCTTAAATATATCTGCGATCGCGCCATTAGTTTGTACATTCCACGTTTCTACTTGCTCGACAATTTTTAGCCCTTTGGCAAATTGCGGGAATTGTGATAATTGAGAAAAGGCATTTTTAGCAACATTTAAAGTTTTAGTAAATCCACTTTGATAATTTTTTGTGGTGGTGTCGATTTCTTTATTAATAATACTTCTTACCATACTCATTTCTTTTTGAGTAAGGGTTGCATCATTTCTTAACCTTTTCACTAATGCCGTTAATGGGCTAGCCTTCTCTGCACCACTGGCATATTGAAAATTAAATTGCTGTAGTGCGCTTAGTCTTTTATTCAATTTAGCGATCGTATCATTAACACCTCTTTGTTCGCTACGGCTACCAATATTTCTTTGAGATTCTAAAAGCCTGATTTGTTCGCTAACTGCCTGATAATACTGTCTGCTATGTTTTCCTAGATTACTGTCAATTAATGCCTCCATAAGTTCGGGTTCAGCACTTTTGCCCAACCGCTTAAAAATCATTTTTTGTTTGTCCCTAGAAAAACTTTTTCTACCTAGCGACAGTAAATATTCTTGTTGGGTACTATCATCTAGGGTAGGTCGCAATAGTTGTGCTTCCATAAATCGTTTTTTATCAGCACGAAGAAAATTATCGCCTGTTAGTTCTTGCCGCCATCTTTTGAGCCTTTCTGATTCCCTTGCGGCTCTATCAATTCCTTTTTGCAATTGTTTTATCTCTGATTCAATACCAGAACGTTGTCTAGTGATTTCTTCATCAGGCATATCAAAAAGGTTTGCTCTATCTCTTTTTATTTGCTGAAGTTCATTGTCTGTTTGCCTAAATTTAGCTTGAGCATCTATTCTTTTTGACATTCCGTAAAAACCTCGGAAATGGTTTTTAATAGCAAAGTCAATTGCCTTAGACGCCATTCTATTGATATCTTTAATTACTTTTTGATTGTTTTTTATCTCTGAAGGAGCAACTTTTTGAATATCGGTAACAATGCCAGATATAGCATCTTCAGATATTTTGTTAATTTTGTTTTTTAAATTTTTAATTTTATTTTTTATTTTTAAGTCTCTAGTTGGCGAAGCGGCAAATTCTCTTTGGGCTTCTTGCAGTTGATTAACCAAGTCTTTTCTTTGTTCAAAAAGTTGATAACTCTTATCTGTAGCAGAAATTTTAAATAAGCTTGGCAGTTCATTATCAACAAAATTTTTCGCTTTACTAGATGCTTGCCTTCTGGCTTCTGGCAAGTCAATAAATTGATTTGCATTGGCGTTTTCGTAAGCAGCACGGATGGCATTATCTCTTAATCTTCCAGATTTTCGCAACCCAGACCCGCCGACTCCTTCTCTAAATGCTGTTTTTACTCTAGTGTCTGTTACGTCTATAAAATTAATATATGCTTCTAATCTGCCTTTTTCTCGTATTAGTTGTCTGCGTCTGTTATTTAAGTAAGTCATGTCTAGCTTTTTAAGTTGCTGCTGCAACTTTTCTATTTTTTGGTTGCCCGCGCCATAAATAGAAGATTGCTCTCTAATATAATTTTGAACTTTAGAAAAAATGCTTCTAGCGTCTTCTCCTAAAGCATTAGCAACTCTTTCAATCGGTTCCGGCAGTTTGTCAAAAACTTTGCTTTTTAAGCTAACCATCCATTCTGGGGTCTGTTGCGCCAGAAATTCTCCTACTGCGTTTATGCTTGTGCCAGCTAAATTAGTAAGCATACTTTCTGCTATATTTTTGCCCACAGTATTATTTAAAATTAGCCCTAGATTCTCTATAGGACTAGATGACAAACTTTCCAAACCCATATCTGCAATAGAACCAAAAATTTTACCTGAAACCCCGGAACCCCTTAATTTATCAATGTTTTGGAATAAAGAAGCAAGACCGGGTACTTGGTTTAACTTGCTATTGCCAAGAAGATTGTTGATACCTTCTGATGCTTGTTTAAAACCTGGTAAACCTGACAACATATTTGTTATTGGTTCAACACCTAGTATATCGTATAAAAACCTTGAAGCCGATCCTCTACCTTCTATCATCCTCCCTATTGTTTCTGTTATCGGTGATGCTGCTAAAAAAGGACTAGAAAACTTGGAAATATTCTTTAAAAAGTCTGTAGTACCTAATTGGTTTACAATTCTTTGAGAAAAATCTTCTAAAAAAGGTTGGATTTTTCTTTCTACAGTTGTAGTTTGCTCATACCCAGATGCACCGAATAATTCAGCATCAAGATACTGCAAGCCAGACCTTTGTATGCTGGGGGAGGCATTTTTAATAGTTTTTGAAATTATTTTCTCTATACCCGGTCCAATTTGCTGATCTAATGCTTCAAAGTAAAAACCTAATGCATTGGTAGCCATTTTTTTGACAACTCTGGAAGCTAAATATTCGGTGGCATATTCTTTTCCAATATTCAAAATATCATTAGATAACCCACTTGTCGATCTCAAGTTTATTTGCTTCAAACCTTGCTGCAATAAACTAGGCAACCCAGACATTTGTGGAATAGCTTGCATTGAGCTTATTGGCGCTAATCTATCGATAAATGTTAATAATGAAGGGTTTATCTTACCAAATAGCTTTGCGGTAGTTAGCAGCGTAGGAGCGATGTCTTTTGATAGACCTGGTAAACCACGGGTTTTGACTTGTTTACCAAAAAGTTCTGCATCTATGCCTGTTATGCTCGATCGCAGTCCTCTGGCGAGCGGCTTTTTTAACTTATTAACAATTTCTTTTTCTATGTCAGTGCGGTCACTAAATCCTAATAGTCCCTTGCCCCCCGCATAGCCTATGTCTGCCATTCCTCTTAGCACGTCTGAAAGTTTGACATTAGTTTGTAATGTTTGTGCAGCTTGTTTATGAATTTGAGAATAAAAGGTACTAATTGATTTAAAAGGAAGTAAAGATGGTGCTGTAATTTTTTGATTAAAAGTAGTAACCGCTTGATTTGTTGCTCGGAATAAACTTCTAGTCAATGTATCCATAGTAAACTGAACAACGCCGCTAATTGACCGCGTTATTTTTTGAGCGCTATTTACTGCAATATTATTAAGATTAGAGAATAGATTTGTAGCGCTTTGGGTTAAAGCGTCAATCGATTGTATTCCACTGCCAATCAAACCAGAAAATATTTTACCAATAGAAGAAGATGTTTTATTAGCAGCAGCAACTACACCGGACAGATGAGCATGAATATCCCTGAACACATTAGTAGTGTTGTTGATACCATTAAAAACTATATCAATTGGTTGACTGTTAATGTTGTTAGTGAATACCATTTTTGTTAAATATTGTAATTCTTATTAGTTTGATGGCAGTGACAAAGAATGCAAATACAATCTGGCCCACTTTCCCGTTTTTTGCGCATTGTTTCGCTTATCTTTTACATTTCCCACATTTCCCACATTTTAGCAGCTACAATCAAAATGAAACCAATTTTTAAAAAATCAACGATGGAAACAGCATTTTCCTCCTCGCACGCGAAAAAAATGGCCCAAATTACGGCCCTTGTGGAAGCTATTTTTTTAGATTTGGCCCCTTCCTTGAGCCGTTTTAATATTAAGCTTTTGAAACTAAAACACTATAAAAACGGCAATGTTGAAGGTTTTTGTCAAGAGCAGACTACGAGGTTAATTTTTAAGTTTTTTCTTGACGACAATGGTATTACATACGAAGCATATTTTAATAATGTTAAAGATGCTTTTTTGACTGACCAAAAGTTATTACTTCAATCGTGGAAGGAATCATCTTGCGCTTATAATGACAAATGCAATTGTCAAAGAACTGATTCTTTATCGACAAATAAACGAACCTGTCAAAAATTACCGTGTGGTGATAGTTGCATATCGACTCAATATACTTGTCGTTTAAACGGCAGCAACCAACCAAACAAGAAGTCGATAACTAGACTCAAAGCATTAAATCACATTGCTAAACAGGTTCAGCAAAAAAGGGGAAGAACATCGACTAATTTACCAAGCCTAACTCCTCAATCTCGTGTAATCTTGCCAGAAATAGCTAAAAATAATATTTCCTTGAAAGCGATCGCGTTGTCTTCCGGCGTACCTAAAGCAAAGGTGGCTGAAACATTAAACTTGTTTGCCGATGGCGTTTCTTCTATGGAGTTAGCTAGTCAGCTACAAGTTCCCAAAGAAAAAGTAGCTCAAATACTGGAAGGAGTTAGTCAGGTTTTACCCAAGAACGACCCCGAACTTGCCGTGGAAAAAGCCCTGCAAGAAAATTCGTTTGATAATCCACATCAGAAAGGAAGAGATGTGGATGAGGATGTGGATGTGGATGAGGATGTGGATAATAAAAAGCGCAAAGACTCCAGTGGCGATTCTATTCCATGTGGCAATTCCTTCATATCGGCAAAATATACTTGTCGCCAAAAACAAACTAAAATTCGCTTATCTCCTGTTGCCAAAAAGGCGATGAGGAAAGGAAGAGCAAGGTATTTAACCACAAAAAAAATATCTAAACTTCCTATTTTTCAGCAATATGAAAATAACTTGAAAAAGACAGGAAAAATCTTGAGAAATAATCCAGAAGCTATTGAAGATATGAAGTTAGGCAGATACGCGGAAAAACCAAGGAAAACTGATAAAAAGCAGTTGACGTTTTTTTTAGCAGGATTGTCTGATAAAGAATCACAAGTTGAAAATGGTTATAGATATCTTAAAAAACAGTTTGATAGAGAAGGGTTTTCTAGAAAAACTGAGTTATTTTCAATGACTCAAGAAGAATCAAACAGAGGAAAACCAAAAGCTATTTTAAGCGTAGTAGCTGGAAACTTAAGCAAAGGGAAAAATCCTGATGCCGAGAAAATAGCAAAGCATATTTTGGAATGGAAAAAGAAAAATCCACACGCTAAAATAAATTTAGTGGGTCATAGTGGAGGAGGACTAACCGGCAAAGATGTTGCTTATATCTTATCTGAAGCAGGAGTGGATAAAAACAATGTTAAAACAATGACATTAGGCACTCCTTATTTAGATATTTATCCCCAAAAAAATGCCATTAAAAATATTGTCAATAAAGATGATTTATCTAACAAAGTTCCTGTTAGGAATGAACGGTTACAAGAAATCAAAGACAGACCAAATGTTGAAAAAAACATAGAAAATGACTCTAGGTCTCATTCGCTTACTAGCTATGTTTCGCCCCGTTTTAAAACAGAAGATAACCGATATATTAAAAACCCTGCTTACAAAAAAGTGACTGATGAAATGCGAAACTTCTTTGAATTTAGTTAGTGTCGCGATCGCTAATGAGCCAACCAATTTACTGCCATCGAAAGTTGCTGCCTCACACAGGAATTTTTGGCATAATGCTAAAAATTAAAGGGTGTAACCCCTCTATCTTGCGTACAATCTTTAATGAATAAACATGAGTATCAGGCTTTACTCTGGCATAAAAATGAAGAGGGAATTTGGCTGCGAGCCAAAATGGATTTTTGCAGCAATATGAAAAAAGTCACTTTTCTTGATGTTGAATGTCGCTTAAGTGTTATTTTAGAAGCTATACCTGTTCAAAGGATTGTTCTTCATTCCATTTTGGGGCATTTTGCATTAGCACAATGATCAAAAAATCATCAAAATTATCAGAAGGAGCCAAAGAGAAAATGCGGCAAGCCAAAAGATATGACAAAGCGGCAATCCATCACACTTGGACATTTGGCATCTTAATCGTTACCTTTTGTTTGGCGGCATTTTTCCCTTGGCCCGGATTTAAAGTCATATTGACTTTGGCTACGCTGTGGGCAACTTTTACTCCTGACGGCCTTAATCAAGAAAATAGCGACGAGGCTGCTTTGTCAAACATTGTTTTTGTAGTTCGCAATTTGGCACTGGGAGTATTTGCTTTAATAGCAGGTTTTCTTAAGCCGGTCTTTTTTACATATCTTGGGATTGGACTGATGAGTTTATTACTCATGTCTTTTTGCGGCTATTTTTTGCTGCAAGACGAAAAACATAAAAACAAGCTGGCTGCAACGTACACAAAGGCACAACTAGAACTTTCAGAAAGTCCCAATGACCCCATGCTTCGATACGCTGCATTACAAGCAGGCAGGGAATATTATGCAGCGTGCCGGGGCGATGGCACGATAACCGTTTACGATGAAACGGCGATAAATAACGACATCCAAGCTTGTTTGGGCGATCGCTCAAATACAAACAAATAAGGCCAAATAACTTTTTGCTATCTGCCCCATTTTTTAAATAGGATTTTGTTCGATTGGCTCCCCTGATAAAAGGGGAGTTTTTTATTTTAAGGCATTATTGCTGGTTTGGGGCGATCGCTTTGGAGCAACCCCATTATTTCTACATCCTCTCCGTACAAATGCCGCAAATAAAACTCTGCGGCTTCCTGTAGGAACAGCGATCGCTTTTTACCAGTTTGGTCTATGGCAATTCCAATGTCTTGGAAAAGTTTTAAGGAAGTAGCCTTTTTTTCTTTGGGACGTTTTCCTGCTACAAATTTCCCTTTGTTGTTTCGTTCTACTGCACTTGCCCCAATGTGGGGTTTTTTGATTTCTTTTAGGCTCATAATTAGTGTTTTTGGTGGTTATTTTTATTTTACCGCGTTGACCCGGCCATAATGGTATGCTTCCCACCAACCGGGCCACCGGGCTACACCAACTGCAAATAGGGGGTGTCGCCCCCTTGACAAACCGCGTTGACCTCGCTACAGTAGTGGTATGGGGCAAGAGGAACGGGACACACGCCAACGGGACGGGCCAATTGCTACTGCACATTAAAATAGGTTGACCTCGCAGTTTGTTTTGCATTTACTTGCGGAAGCCAACCTTCTCAAACTAAGGACATTTTATCATGGGAAATATCATCCAAACGCTTATTCAAGAGCAGCTAGAAAAAGTGGCCAACTTAGAGGCCGAACTAGCCACTGAACAACAACACCTAACAGAGTTAGAAACTTCTGCCGTTGCTTGGGCAGCAGCAGAAGCCGCACAACGCAAAATAGAGGAGGGCAATCGGGAATTGGAAGAGGCGATCGCTCAAATGCACCCAGACATTGCAGCAATGTATCGGGGAGACAATAATTCTGTAAAAAGCGATCGCTCCTCAGAAATAGAAGATGCACACTCTCTCCAAAATGGCAAAAGCGAAGTTGGTTCAACAGATAGTCTGGCAAGTGTTAACCCGGTAGATGACGAAGACAACTTAAAAGATTGGTTTGAGATAGAAGAAATCGAAGAAATAGAAATTGAAGAGATAGAAGACGAAAACAAGTGGGTCCGGATTACCTCTTATGATAAAGCCGAAAATGGACCAACTGGCCATGCTGTGTATTTTCGTTATGCAGATGCAGAAGGAGGCTATAGCGCGATCGCTTTAATTAAAGAAGAGCGTGCTTCTGACGAGGACGAGAAAGAAGATGACCCCCGGTCTTGGGCAATAGAGGCTTTTTTTGATTCTTTTGATTCCGCACTTATTGAGGCTCAAAACTATATGAGCCGAATCTTAGAAGGGGAATTTGATGAGCCTGAAATAGATGAGTCTGGAATAGATGAATCTGAATCTAAGGTAGATGAATCTGAATCTAAGGTAGATGAATCTGATTATCCTAATGAAGATATCCGACGGGCGATCGCTAAAGTCTTCAAAGGGCAAAAGATTGACCGTGTGGAGAAAAAAGTGCTGCAAGATGCGGCATATCTTGTGGGAGCATCGACAGAAGGAACTAAAGAAAACGTTGCGGATGCGATCCGCAATTCTGATGCCGTACAAAACGGCGTAGTCATTTCCGGGAAATTTGTTTTCCCAGGGGAGCTTGAAGCAGAAGCAAAAAAAGCGTAGCCCCCAAAGTTGAGGAAGCAAGTGGCAAGGCTTCCTCAACTTCAATAAAAGGGGGCAAGACAATCCCACCGTTCCAAAAAGGAGAGTTGGTACAAAACTCCCAGGGGAAAGTAGGGGAGGTGGTAGGCTGTCTAAAAAAGGACGAGGATGGCGAATTGGTGTCCGGTTCTTCAGTATCAAAGCTAACCACACTTTCTGGGAACCCGCCAGCAAACTCCGCCAATACAGCTACGGGGATAAGCACAGAACCCCTAGAAAATGGGGAGGCTACGATACCCGCCGATATACATAAAGTGTATTGCCCCAAGACTCACCGGGTAGGGGATATTGTCTCCGGTGAACCTTGGGAAGGAAGGCTATGGGTTGTCTGGCCGGGTAAAGCAGAGCCAGAAGCAGTGTTAAGAACGACCCTGTGGAAAGTGGGCGATCGCTTGTTTGACACGATTGGAAATCCTTGCAAAATTGTGGGGTTTGCCCCTCCCGATTTTGCCAAAGTAAAATGGGAGGAAAACGACAGAGAAAACTATATTATTTTCTCTAAACTCAGTTTAGTACGACCACATAAAAAACCAGAGGCAAAACCAGCAGAGCCAAATCCCAATCTCATTGATTTACACAAATTAATAGAGGAAACTCAATCTGTGTTGGAAAGCGCCGGGTATGAGTGGGAAATAGAAGAACTCTTAACTAAGTTCCCAGAAGTCAAGATAAAAGCGATCGCATCTGGGAACACAGTTGGGGAAGTACATTTTTTCCCGAAAGAAATGTACGAAGAATATTACCCAGACCTAGAAGTATGCTTTGCAGGTGGAATTTGGAAGAATTACTTCTGGGCAATTAGCCCGGAGTTATATGATTCTGATTGTTTAGTCAGAGAAATAGAAGAAATTGCTATTTCTTCTGTCAATCTGTGGCAAGTTGTAGATTTGCCACTTGACGATATCAATTTCCGGCATTATGTCGGTCGTCAGCTAATAATGCAAAATATTTGCCACGATTACAAAATTGACTCAGAAACACTTTCGCTGTTTGTGCCGCACGACAGCAATCTTAGTGCGGCACACGCAGTTGTTTCCTCCATTATGAAGAAAGTCAACAACTATCAACGGGATATCCCCGCTAAAGGAAGCGATCGCATTTCCCAGTTAAAGCTATTCCCGTGGGAAGAGGCTGACTGAAAGGTTATCACTATAAAACAACCTTGGGCGTGGCTCATCGCCCAAGGTATCAAGGACATAGAAAATCGCTGTTGGCAAACAAACTACCGTGGACAAATTGCAATTCACGTCGGCAAATCCAACAGCGATATTAAAGACCAAATGGTGATAAAATCAATAGAAAGAAATGGTGTAAGCATTCCTTCTATAGAGGAAATGCGATCGCAGCAAGGACAAATAATTGCCGTAGCTGACCTAACAAAAATAACAGATAACAGCCCCAGTGTGTGGGCGATCGCTGGTCAGTTCCATTGGCAACTAGAAAACGTCCGTAGCATTTCCCCAATTATAGCCAAAGGTCAATTAGGACTTTGGAATTATCCTTAAGAGCGATCGCCCGTGTCCGTGGCGAACAAATAACGGCGATATTCAGATCGCCTCTCCCAACCTTTGAAGTGGCGAAAACCTAGCTTGGTTTTCGTAAATTCCATGAGCGATTTATTCCACGCTCGCGTATCTTTGAAATTTATCCAGCAGGTGTTTGAGGTCATCAAAAAATGCCCTCAACATACTTTCCAAATCCTCACGAAGCGACCGCGAAGGATGCTGGAACTATCCCCGCAATTAACCTGGCATCCGAATATTTGGATGGGGGTGTCGGTAGAGTCACAAAAATACTGCGATCGCATCGATATTCTCAAACAAATCCCCGCTACCGTCCGGTTTCTTTCTTGCGAACCCCTGTTGGGACCGTTAGATTTAAACTTAGACGGTATTCAGTGGGTTATTGTTGGAGGCGAGTCGGGAGCGAAACACCGCCCCATGAAAGAGGAATGGGCGTTGGATATTCGAGACCAGTGCCAATTAGCAAAAGTACCCTTTTTCTTTAAGCAGTGGGGTACTGTAAAACCGAAAAACAGGACATTGGAAAATAAATTTTGGGATGAAATGCCCCGGTCCCGATTCGCAGAACAAAAAGCAGCTAATCATTAATTATGGAAAAAGTAAAATCGGTAATTGGTAGAATAGGAGGTAAAGCGAGGCTAGCATCGTGGATTACTTCTTACCTCAAAAAGTATGAATGGATGTTCTACCGCGAACCTTTTGTCGGTAGCGCCGCAGTTTATTTCCAACTCTATAACGAAGGAGTATTTAGGGCGATTGCTTCTCAAGGTATCAACATTCCCAGGGTAGTTTTGAATGATGCCGACAACCGAATTGTTAACCTGTTCAAAGTATGTCGCGAACGCCCAGACGAACTAGCAAGAGCGATCGATTTGACTTGACTCCCTATTCTCGCTCCGAACATAAACTAGCTTGCGAAAACAATGCCAAAAATGAACTAGAAAATGAACTAAGAATGGCAAGACAATTTCTGGTTCTTAATCAGCAAAGTTTCTCTTGCAGGGATGACGGAGGATGGAGCTACTCTTTGCAAACTCAATTATCGCAATCAAGGAAAAATATTGCGGTGTGGAACCGGTTGCCGGAGAAAATAAGCAAAATCACCGCAGCCCTAAAAGAGTGTTATTTGGAGAGTGACGATGCGATCGCTGTCATTAAAAGGTGGGCAACTCCAAATACCTGTTTTTACTGCGATCCACCGTATGTTGGGACCGAATATTATTACCGACATAACAGGGGTGGCTCTAAAAAGCAATTAGAAATGCACGAGCAACTTGCCGCAATCTTAAGCAATATCCCTGCTGCTTGCGTGGCAGTTTCCTATTATCCCCATGAAATGCTAGATGTTTGGTACCCAGAGGAAAAATGGGAACGCCATTATAAAAATGTTGTCGTTTCTAGCGGGTATCAAAAAAGAACCAGCAAACCTCGCAAAACCGAACTGCTGCTGGTAAGGAAACAGTCAGACGCGATCGCCCCCAATTTCACTCAGCTTTCGCTTTTTAAACATTAAAACTAAAGAAGATTAAAAAATGCAAACAGAAATAACCCTACAAAATTACATCGATTTGTTGAAGAAGCTACAAATTGAAAGTGGCTATGCGCACCAAAAAACTTATGGATGTGTTACTGAATACAAGTATCCAAAATGGAACCCAAGTTACTTTTTCAAGGTCGATTGGACCTATCGCATCACAGGCAAAGGCAAACCTGTGTTGAGTTACGATGAGACAAAAAGCAAATCACCATTAGAACTAATTGGTGTAAGCTTACAAACAAGTCAGCAACGCATTTAGCATAAACGCAACGGAAGATGTAGCAATTTTTTTTGCTACATCTTTTTTTCTATCTTTTCAGTAATTTCTCTTACCTGGTTATTGATATTTTCCAATAAATCATTAGACCGATAACCAGAATTTTTAACAAATCGAGAATCAGTTATAGAATTTTCCTGCAATTCATATAAAGCTTTCAATGTTTCATTAATGTCTTCAACATTTTTGTTGAGGTTTTCCAGCATATCCATGATGACAGGCATCTTTGTACTTTCAATTTTATCTACTTTTCGATTTCTATCAGAAGTCTTCTTTTGAAGCAACCCGGCCAAGAATGCCCCAAGGAATACACCTGCTGCGGTCGCCAGTTGTGCAAAAGTTTCTAAATCTATATCCATATTGACTCCTTAATAATATTTGCTGTTTAAAACACCTTTTAGCAACTGACCGCTGTTATTTAAAGCTTCGTTTAGCCACAAATAAAATGCTGCTTCGGCAAAATGTAAAGCAACAAACAAATCGTCATTTTTTTGCTTTCCTCGTTGCCATTTACCATCGCGTTTTTCTCTATTGGTCAAATGTCTGAAAGGCGAGTTTTCCGAATTATTTGCTCTCCAAACATCCCAAGTTTGCGGCAATCGATAAAGAGGCATTCCGTTCATGTCTCGTAATAAGAAGCCATACAGCACTGCGTCAAAAAATTTAGAACTACGCAACCCGAAACAAGGATATTCAATGCCTCCATCTCGAACAATAATTTTTTTAAGAGGCTCTAATTGAGTATCTTTTTGATCCGCCAATTGTAAATTTTTGACTTGACGGCATAAACCCATAGCAGATTCGCGATCTGGTTCGTTATCGATAAACCCGCCTTGCACCTTAAAGAAAGCGAACGCTTCTACAATCTCGCTTCTAGATATGTCCCCGCAAAACTTTACCTCTTTAACGGCAGACTCAACCAAATCTGGGATACTTTTATCTCGGGTATTTTTTGGCAAATAATAGGACACGACTGCCATCCAGTCACAATTTCTACCGCAATCTATCCCCACAAGGGTAGCGTCAGGGGACCGTTGCGGCACGGGTAAGCCGATGCACTCTTCTATATTAGCAAAAGTCAAACTAACTCGCAAATTCTCGGAAGGATGGCCCAACATCTGCTGCTGCCAGTCGGTAGAGTCCAAGTATTCTATGCCCGCTCGAATAATTTTTGCTCCAGTTTGAGAAGAAGAACGCAGCAAAGGAGACAATATTAATGCTATTTTGTGTCTTTTTGATTTTAAAATATCTAGTTTATTTAACTCCTGCTGGTATTGTTTCAATGTAATCCCTGTATTGCAACACTGAAACCATGCAGACTCTCTAATGTTTGCAGTCAATTCACCACCACAATGACTGCAACTAATAACTGCACTATCTATTGGTTTATTAGCATCTTTATAAAACCACTCCACAGGTCTTCCAGATTCAGACAAATATCCATAAGTCTCTCTACCAAAACTATCTCTTCTTAAAGTCGGTTTAAGCAAACAACCTTTAGGGTCTAAAGGTTTAATTGTTCCACAATGGGGACATTTATAATGGGGATAAAACACGCGATCGCATGACTTAATTTCATGTTCAATTCCCGCGCCCGCCCCAGGAGTTCCCAAATCTCTAATTGGTTCCGTTGGAATGCAACTGGCATCTAGCCTACGAGCTAACGGGTCCGCCGTTCCGGGAGCCCATTGCGATCGCTCTTCACGAACCATAAAATTTACCTGCTGCGAAACTGATGCCGAACCTGCCGCTGCCAGTCCTTCGCGAGACCTTGTTTGCTTGTTAGTAGAAGCGTAACTAAAAAATGCGCTTGCCCCATTAACTTGATACCGTGATATATTTTGAGAATCGCTTGCTTTTTTAAGATTAATACCTGTTTCTTGTCTGTAATTTTCAAGCCATTTTGCTATTACTGGGTTAAACTGTTCGGGAACGTTTAAATCTCTTTTTCCCTTACTGTCATACCACCAACCAATATTAAAATTTCCCCTGATTATCATCCACGCAAAAAGCAAAGTATGACTTAACGTTTTCCCAATTTGGGCGGGGCCGCTCGTGCAAACATGAGCGATACGCATATCCGCGATCGCTCCTAATAGCTCTTCATACCAAGGGGCTATATTAACGGGCTTTTCTTTCTCATTGCAACCATATTTTTTAACATCTTCAACAAACAAACGAGAAGCACTACCATCTAACAATTTTTTAATAAATTCCTCCTCGTTGCCAGCTTCTTTTTTCTTAGGAGTAATAGCATCTAAATTTTGGTTCCGTAGTTGCCGTAAAGATTTATTGTTTTTAAGTTTGGTTTTCATTAGTATTAAAGTGACTCAAAATTTCAGATAAACCAAGCATGGCATCTTCCAATTCTAAAATAGTTTCAAGAGTCTTATCTCCTGACTCCTGCGCGTTACATAAACTTCTCGTTCGTTCTAGCGCTTCCAACGCGCTTATTTCCCCGCTATTAACTTTTTCTGTTAGTTCCATAGACGCTGAGGCGACAATATCTGTTATATTGGTTGTGGCGACCATTTTAAAATTAAGAATTTTCCCAAATTGAAAAAAGCGAGTTTCAAGAATAGTTTGCAACCTTTTTGTCTGCAAAACTTCATCCCATCGAGGTCTTGCCATCCATCGCTGGATTTCCTCCACGGAAACCCCATACTCTGCTGCTAATTTATGAACGGTCCAAACTTCCGGGTCTAGCGCCTGAAGTGCTGCCGCTTCAACAATATTGTCTTCGTTTTTATCTAACATGAGTAATAAAGAAAAAGAATTTGAACTTAAATTTTTACCAACAAAAGCGTGCTTAGAATCAAGGTTAAGCCAAGAATTTTCTACTGATTCTGATTATGTATTTGCATTTTTTACAGAAGAAACTGAAGATATTCATTATCATAAGATATGGCTAGATAGCGATCGCTATTTCTGGGTAAATACATCTCAAGATTTTATAAACTTAAGAACTGGGAACAGCATTTCTGCTCAACTAGATTTCATAGGCTTTCCAGAGCCACAGAATAATACTAATTCACCTGAAAATCCTGCTTCTACAATTTCTGACCACATAATTTTTGAACTTAGTAGCGATAAATTTAGAGCTACCCCTAACGATGCCAATGGCATTCTATTATCTGCCGGTACTGATGTCATGTATGCAGGAGAAATGCACCCAGAAATAGTAGAAATGTGGCCGACAATAGATTCTTTCACCCAAGTAGAACACCTTGCATGGGAATCTATTTATTTGGGTGCGCTTGCGAGCAACCCTCAGTTAACAGAAGCGATCGCCTCTGGAACTGACGACACTGGCTTTCTCAATCTTAGCAATTCTGACACATGGTTTTTGACTAATTCAGAAGTGGATTTACTAGACATAACAACCAACATAGACTTTGACTCTAGAAGTTCAACTTCTTTTAGTGATATTATTTTGGAAAAACCGCAATCTGGTCCTTCCGTTTTGGGAGGATTATTTTTAAGCAATGGAACCTCGCCTGACAATTTAATTCTTTATGCTTCGCCATTTTATAAAGATCGTAAAACAGAAAATGTTACGTTAGAAAGCGTTTTGGCAGTTTCCGCAGATTTTTTTACCGACATTATTATTCTGTAGGCAATACAGAATAACTCCATATTTTAGCTGTATTGGGTATGGCAAAAACTAAAGATTTTGTTTCTTTAACCAAGCTCAAAGCTAAATCGTAATATGATTTAATAGCAAAATCAGTTTTATTTTTGTAAATAGTAAAATCATTTTTGTTTATTGTTGCAAACTGCTTTTTCTCAGGCAAAAAAGTTACGCCATGCGGCATCAATAATGTTGTCGGAACGTCAGACACTCTTGCCGTTAAATCTGCTCGAATATTGAACAAAAACAAGTCATCTCCTGGTTTAAATATTCGCTGAGTTTCTCTATCCACAAAATAGGTAAAATCTCCATAATCTATTAATTGCGAACTTCCATTTTGCTCTTCTACAAAAAAGAAAAAACTAACTAAATCAAAAGTTTTAGTTTCTGGGTCTTCTTTATCATCAGGTGAGTCATCATGCCTTGGTTCCCTTGGTCTTGGTTCTGGGCTAGGATTTCCTCGAATTTCAAGGAACTCCCTCGGCCCCGGTCCTAAAACCCAACTGCAAGAATAACGTCCGTCACTGACATAGGTTTGCCCATATTCTCTACCATGAGAAAAACTTAAGTCAGATGTAGCGATCGCTGGTCCAGTTAATTTGAAACTGGGAACAGGAGTGTTCTCAACACTTCCTCCAAGGAAATTATCTCCGTAATTATTGGTGGTTAAAAACGGTCCAAATTTACCATATTCCCACTCAGGAGGGTATCGAACTTGCGTGCTGGCAACCGGCCCGTTATAAAATAAACCAGCATAGTAACTAGGTCGATAAATTACTGTTGGCTTCGAGTTTATATATTGGCTTGAGTCGGTCGAATCCATCAAAAATAATTGGTCGTTAAAACCAGAATAAAATACCGCTTGTTTTGCCGAACTAGCGCCTAAAACACTGTTATTAACTTGCCATCCAGCAGGATTGTTTATCTCCCAATAAGTTGAAAGTCTAATTCTCTTGCAATTAGACTGCAACTCCTCACCTCTGCCCAGCCTACTTTGAATGCTCATAATTAATAATTGTCTGGAATTAAAACATATTTGCCTGGGTTAATATTTTGGTAACTAACACCAACATTAGGATCGAGGGTGGGCACAACCTCGCCAAATAATTTGTTGATATCTTGGTTCCATACAAGTCTACCTTCTTCTTTTACAGGACGATAAACCTTGTCAGCAGGCGGTTCACCACTAACTGAGATTTTGCTTAAATCAAATCCTAACGAAGGCGGCAGCGGTCCCCATCCAAACCACAATGGTTCTATTATACCATCCAACTGAGTCTCCTTTGCTGAATATTCAGTTACCAGCAAGTTGCGAGCAATATTGTTGTAACGGTCGTAATCTTGATAATCAGGGTCTTCTAATGTCAATGGATTTTTATGTTGGGAGACACCGTTGACGTTTAACCCTGCAATTTCAAAAGAAGTATTATAACCAATGTATTCAAAACCAGTAGCAGAGTTATAATCATTGTTGAATACAACGCCAGATTTCCCTAGCGCGACCTCAACTAAATAATGTCCATCATCACTTAAAATTTGAGTTGAATAATATTTGTTAATATCTTTATTAAAATGAAATCCATTTTCTTGAATAAGATTTATTTCGCCTACCGTCATTTTTTCTACAGGTCTAAATTTTGTCCCGTTGAAAAATAAAGAAGGAGCCATTAAATCTAATAACTCTTCAAAAATATTGTTTGGCAAAGGTTCGTCAAGTCTAATAGCATTTGCAATAATCTCTTCTTGATGTTTTAGTGCTAAATAAGGAGATGACAAATAATTAATGCTTTTAAAGCCCATCCAGAAAGTAAAAAGATGATCATTAAAATCGACAAAAATCAATTCTCCCTGCCTGTCTGGATGCGTTAAACCAGTATAAACATCAAAATATCCGTTAAAGAATAAATCGTCTCCAGTGCTGTATCTGTATCTATTGTCTCTACTTAAAATATCAAAGTATCCGTCAGGATGAGAAGAAAAAGGCACCCTAATACCTCTGAACAGGTCGAAATAGAAAACATTGTCATAGGTAGCTAAAGAAATAGGGGGAGACGATTGTTGCCAGCGATATTGTATTCTTGAACCTCTACCATATCCTGCTGTGATACCACCAAAAGTTTGTTGCGATCGCGTGTAAAAATCATAGCCAGTTGTAGTGTAAGTAAAACTTTTGCCCAAAAGGTCAATTTCTGGATATGTTTTATGTTGATACTGGATTGAACTTATTAAATTATTGGGCAACCCAAATAGCCATTTACTCCAGTTTTGTTTTTTTTCTGGTAATGCTAAATAGTTGTCTAAACTCATCCCGTCATTAAGCCTCACCCGATGAGTGACATACCAAAAATCGGAATGAATACCCCTAGCAAAATTATTTATCTCGCCTTGTTTTAGTCCGTCTCTAGTTATGATAGAGTTGGCTTTATCAATAATAAATTTAACTTTTCCTTCCATAAAGGAAATAAAATCGCCCATTGACATTCCTATTTCAGCCATGATTAAACCTAAGATTTATTGGGAAATTCCCGAACTTTTAAAAAACTTTTACAATGATGCCTTGTCGGCTTATTTTGACTCAACAATCCTCGATTCAGAAACTATTTGGCGGTTTGGCCATCGGGTGACTCAACCGGGAAGTTATGCTTCAGAGCGGTCGGAAAACGGTGCCTACCACGACAACTTTCACGGTGCTTACCGCAATTTGCGGTCTATACGGCGAGGTTTTGTTTTCACATTTCCTCCCGGCAACGATGACATTCGCTTGCTATTTGAGGAACTGGAAAAGTGGCAAGGTTTCTCTGCCTATGAACCATGTTATCGTCTTTTAAGAGTTTGGGATGGGGTACTGTGCGATCCAGAAGACCGCGCCACCAGAATTACCTTGAGGATTGGGACTATCACTGTCGAACCTTCGGAGGGTTCTCTGTGGAACGGAGAGACAAAATGTCTTCCTGCTGACAATGGCCCAGTTACTTTTCAAGACGTTCTTACTGACCCAGTTACCGCATGGAACCCCGGTTTTAAGGTTAGATTTGAACCTAAAGACAAACAAATTATAACTTAAGTTGATGTTTTTATCAACTTAAGTTATAATTAAATTGACCTAAGCGAACTTTTTAATAAAATGGATTCAATGATTGAAAGACTTAAAAAATTAGCAACAGAAAAAGCCGCTAGTAAAGATCAACCTGTTACATTGACAAGGCAAGCTGTTCGTCAGGTTACTGGAATCGATTCCAGTAGCGATATTAAATTTTACAAAATGCTTGCAGAGCAAGCTTTACAAAAGCAAGGGATAAATATCCAATTTGCAAAACGAGGTAGTGCAAATGCAAGGAAGAATCCTCGGGATTCTCAAACAGAGGTGACTGAAGAGGGGTTATTCATTCCTCTGGAAGAATTGGAGAAAGTAGAGATTTTTGCGGGTAATCTCGTTAAGGTTAAATATAAAAAACCTCATACGGTAATTCGCAAAGAGAAAACCTTTGATAAACCAGGAACGCTTATTATCGAAAAAACCGAAGATCGGTTTATCCCTTCACCGGCAGAAGGCCAGGAAAATTATTTAGAAGAAGAATCAAGCGAAGAAGAGGAAATGTTAGATGCTTAAAATAGAAGTTCGTATTCCCTCAAATAATGGGGTAAAAAAAGATGCCAAAGACATTGGTTGGCAAAGGTCTTTCCCCGCCCAAGACATCAGCCAACGTCTTGAAGATTCAGAACGTAGTATGCAAAAACAAGCGATCGCCCAGGTTTTAGGAGCTATTTTCAATGAAAATTAAAGGGGTTGAATACCCGATAGAATGGGTAAATGAAGACAAATCTTTAGAAGCGCTAGAAATTATCTTCAATGAAGAGGTAACTAACGGCAGACCATACCGTTTATCTGATGAAGAGACGGATATTATCGCAGATATTATGCGTTTTTGTGTTCCTTCTTTGCCAGATGAATGTTTTTACAAGTCTCGGAATGGTTTAATTGCTATTCGTCTAGGTGCGACTGAAATTCTGAATTTTACTTTTGAACTGCTAAAAGTTGCCACTGAAAAAAAGGTAATTGACATTCAAGATTTTCTAAAACGAACGGATTTAACCCAAGAAGAAAGAACTCGACTTGAGATATCGTTAGAAAATGCTCAAAACAACGCTCAATCTTTAGGCGAACAGATTAGAGAAATGCAATTAGCATATTTAGAAAGTCTGCCGACTGCTCAAGCTGCCCAACTAGAAGAACAACCAGTTAAACAGGCTCAATTGCCAATAGACGATCGCCCCGCCAATATCAAACAGCGGCAGCAAGAAAGGCAACAAAGACAAAGACAAAGGCAAAAACACCAACGGAAAAACTAAACCTTTCCGGTTAATTTAAACTGAAAAAGTATAGACGCTTTCCTCTCTGCTGGTTGGCGTCTTTTTTTATCAAACTGTTTTTCATGCAAAATCAATACTTCCTCATTTTGGGTTTGAGGAGGTAAATTAATGGTTTCAGTAGAGCGATCGCTTTCTACCATTAATTGTCCTTCTTCTAGCCTAAACTTTGCCTGGTTTTGCTCTAATAATTTTAATAATTTTCGATTTAATTCTTCTTGATTCATGTTTAGCTTAATGCCACAATAAGGGCAATAACTTCTTCTCTGGTAACAATATTTAAAGGTGATGGAACTTCTCTGCCCATGTCAAGATTAAACCAACAGGTCTCTCCTGAAAGCAACCGAAAATCGGATTGACTGTAATAAGGCAAAATCTCAATCCACATCGCCCAAGGTGGAGGGCAATTTTTTGGAATATAAAATTGCTGTCTGGTGGGCTGCCAGACAATATCTTCTCCAACATAATTCATCAATCCCGTGTCGGTGGTGATATCTGCGGTGTCCAATTCTCCGGTAACAGTATTAACATATCCTTTGAATCGAATCTTTATTTTTTCCGACATCACCCCAGAATCCGGCATATCCTGGTTGAGAATGTCGGTTGTCGAATCAATGCTATTCCCTAACCTTGCCACAAACCGAAAGGGCAAGTCTTTTAACAATGTCTCCTCTGCACGATAATAATACCCAATACCTCTACTTTGAGTCACAGGGATATTAGATGCGGGGGTGTAAAAGGCAAAAACAGGTATCTTGAGCAAACGAGGGTCGATCGCGTTAATAGGTAAATCGCATCCCGACTCCCCAGATGGAACCGTGACTAATCCTAAATATGGACTACCTCCCCACTGAGTCCATTTTTTCCCATTAGAATCAAGAATTATTTCAGTTCCATTAGCAGATGCCGTCTGAAAAGGAGTTTTGGCGTAAAGTAGCCCGGTAGAAGAGACAAAACGAGTCGTACCAGCGATCGCTCCCACCACCGGCAAGTCATCAGGAGTCGCTACAACATTATCGCCAGGGTCCGCTAATGCTGCATCGGAGGTAATAGTAACTGCCGATAGAGCAATTTCCGCCCCTTGAGAATTTACCCCGTTCCACAGTGCCACGCGATAACTTGCTGATGCGGGCTGAGAAGATAGACGGGCGGCAACATGAAAATACAGCCATTCTGATATTTCAGTATTGGCATTGGGGGGAAGAGTTATGGTTATCGAGTCGCCGTTAGCGATCGCTACTGCTACCTCTGGAGATGCAGTGGTATAGCCCGCGATATTTTCGGCGTGGTAAGTAAAAATGTAGTTTCCTGCCGATAAAGAGCCGCCCCCAATATTAACGGTAACGGTGGGAGCAGTGTCGGGCATTGGACCGGAGGCATAGCATAGTGCCATTTGACAAAAATTAGAAAATCTATTAATATGGTAGTTGCCGGGGAGTGGAACGGTCCCATACCAGGCTCATAACCTGGAGACAGCAGGTTCAACTCCTGCACCGGCCATTTTTGCTTTTTGCCCTATTCAAATTAATTCTGTAGAATCTATTTGAACAGGGCGATCGCTTATAACTATATCTTGCCTTGATGGTTGTTTGATTGTTAAAGAGTTTACATCTTTGACGGTAGTTATTTTGTGTTTTTTTAAAATGTCTAATAACTTTTGAGTCGATTTCTCTAAGGTGTAATTGTTCATTTAGCTTTTCGTCTGTTCTAATTAATCAGGCGGTGAATAGGTTGGGTTGAGACGCGATCGCCATAATTGCAAGTCGCTTTTTATTATAGTGTAAATGAAGATTTGTTGCAACTCAATATTTTGGATATCTGGTTCGACTTGCTTAGGTTTAATCTTATCCCATTTCAACGGCAAGTCTCTCCGAGGTACTAACTGAAGGTTAACCCCATTGGAGGTGACTAAAGGACGCTGATTTGCTATCCCTTGAAAATTTACCGAAAAAGAAACCCCAGTTACTATCCTACGCCGAATTTCATTGTTAATAACACAATCAAGGCGATCGCCTTCTTTAATTTTTAAATATTTGGGGTCAAAAACTAAGGATAAACTTTCCGAGGGACCGCTTCTAACATTGCTTAAAATATAATCAGTTTCCGCGCCAGTCTTAGCTTCTTTGATGTTTTTAGCTTGGGTGTAATTAATTTCTTCTGCTAATAAAATGTCATCAGCTAAACTGGTTTTGCCTACTGGCCTTAGACCAAAATAATTTGGGTTTTGTTTCTCAAAAGAATTAGTGCTGGCATAAAATTCGTACTTGGTCTCATTATCAACTTTATTAGGCTCGTTATCTTCTTTAGGTTCCTCCCTTTCCTCAACTCTTCTTTCTGCAATTGGCAATTTGCCTTGAGAAGTCTTATCAAAACTCCTAGAACGAGTTCCAGAAGCATTCCCCGTCCATTCAAAAGTATATTCTTTGTAAAATTCTTTCTTTACAAAAGGATAGATTTTGCGGTCAGTTTTGTCAAAAGCTTTGTACTCTAAAACATTGTACATTTCCTCGCCAATTTTTAACGTTTCTGACACTTCTTTAGGCAGTTTCTCTAAGTCAAAAGACTGTAAAACTCCATTAACCCAATTCTGAATACCGTATTCGGGATTATCTATTTCTGAATACTCAGTTTTAAGATGGGATTTTTTCTTAAGATAATACATGGGAGCAATATCTTTATCCAAACGGTCTGCCGCATAAGTGGCTTGACCATTAGGCAAGCATTTAATATATGCTTTCCCAAACTTACTGGGACGCTCGATGCCAGGATACGGGTCGAGCATAGAATTTAATTCTCTGGCCTCTTGTTCAAAAATAGGAACTACCCGGAACTCGTACAAAGGAGCGATCGCCCCCACAAATAGCCGAATTAAACTGGTTATTATTGCTTTTTTAGCGGTAATTGCGGCTTGTAAAGAGCCAATATCCTCAGCCAAGGTTGTAGAGATTTCGCTGACAGAACTGGCTAAGTCTTCTGGTGGGTTCCCCGCTGCTACTGGAATGTTCCAATTTTTTAAATTATTTTGAATTTTGCCGATCGCTTTCTGCACTTGATAATAATCGGACCCCAACCCGGCTTCTTTACTAACAATTACAAATGCCTCGATCGCGTCAAAAACATCTTTGGCGTTAATGTCCACCAACAGTTTCCCGATGTGGTCTTCGTTTATCAAGTCATCGACGTCGCCAGTTAACGACTCAAATAATGCTTTAATTATTGCGGTTTCTGGCACGCTGCCGCCTGATGACTCATCTCGATATCGAACTAGCCTCCACCCTTGAGACTTGAAGCCTAAATAATAATCATAATCGCCATACTCTTTTGTCATTACGGTCTCTTCAACCATTCTCCACTGGGGGGCGATCGCGATATTTTCCCATTTATATCCATCTTCCCCCGTGTTAACCCACTGCCAGCAGTCTCTTCCATAAAAGACATAACCATAAGTTTGAGTTCGCTTTTCAATTTCAATATCATCCTCCATTATGGTAATGACCTTGACTTTCTTGGGGCCGTTGGGATAGCAAAGAGCAACATCTTTAATTAACCCTTGATTTTCTGGGGGTTGCTCTGCATTTTCGTCTCCAGAAGGTAACTCTACTCGCACTGGTGGAATTTGAGAGGATGGTCGGTTATCTTTTTTGTCGGGCAAAGTGTCCTCTGCTTCTTCTGGGAAAGTTACCTTTTTCGGCGGCCACCAGATATCTCCTAAAGGCCAAGGTAAATCCTCTTCTCTTAATGGCGGTTCTGGTGGGGGAACTGGTTTTGCCGTGCCAATTCCTACAGATTCGCATAAGTAGAAGTTTTTGTTTTCTGGATCGAAGCGATCGCTATGATAATAATCCCCTTTTACCTGAGTGTTGATTTCTGAGGAGATGTCGCTTTCTGGGATTTTCCATAATTCAGTCTGCCAAAGCCTTTTTGCTTCAATTTGTCTGGGGTTAGAATAAAAGCGAAAACACCCGTTTATTGATAGCAAGCTAGTTAATATTTCTTCTACCGTTACCGTGGTTTTGGGGTCAATATATGGGGCAACTTCTATCCACCAATGACTACCATCCCCTGAGAATTTAGCTTCTGCTTTACGAGCTAATTTGCTTAGTTTAATCTTGGTCTTTTTAGATATTTGAGGTAATTTTTGCAAGCATTCTGGGTGCAATTTGTCGATGCTATCAACAAAATCTACTAAAGCTATTTTTTTCGTTATTGCCTTTTCCCACACTCCTGTTAGCGAGCAGTCAACACCAATTAATTGTTGGGGATATTCATTATCTTTTGGCTCTTTAAAAGCTAAGTTTTCAACAACAAAATCTAACTCAAAAAAAGTAAAAATAGTGCCTATTCTAAACGCATTTAAAATATCCTCTTTAAGGTTTCTGTAGGTAACAAACGTAAAGTTTGCAGTAGGATGTTCTTCAAAACTTCTGCTAATAGTAAGCTCCCCTTCCATAGAAATAGCCGCCAAAACTTTTGGCATGAGTTCGTCTGGAACCCGGTTATGCCTGGTGCATTTTGGTTTTGCTATTACTTCTATTTCTGGGGAAAATTGACTGAAGTCTAATAGTCCCCAATTGGTTATGTTAGGTGTTTGTACTGGCATGGGTGCTGTGGAATGGGTTTTTTGTGGTGTTGATTAATTAGCCAATTAAGATAACAATTGCTATAATAATTGCTATAATAATTGAAATGCCCCTCGCGAGATGTCTGTCTCCAGGGACAGTAGTTAACCTAATCAGGAGGTTCACCACATGGACAAGTTTATCATATCCGAGTTCGATGGTCAAAAAGTCCGAGCAACAGAAGATGGCCAATTTTCTGTGTTTGATGTTTTAGTAGCATTTATTCCAACAGCAGTTCGGAATGGCAAAAAGGGTAAAGCAATTAATCCTAGACAAGTTTTAAAATCAATCACAGAGCGCAATCCAGAAGTTGTCCAATTTTTAAACAACTTCAAGTTTCCCGGTCGCGGACAACGAGAAACCCCAATAACGAATGAGGAAGGCATCTATCAAATATTGATGCTATGTCCAGGACAGCGAGGGGCAGAGTTTCGGAAATGGGCAGCAAATCTGATAGAGCGTTACCGCAAAGCAGATGGTTCGTTGGCAGAAGAAGTTGTAGAACGCCAAACGACTAATCAGGCTAAACGAACGTCTAAACGCATCGAAGGAATAGTCCGCCGCAAGATAGAGACAGATACACTTCAGGCTCACGGCATAGAAAAGGGATTAGAGTACGCAATCTGTACCAACAAAACTTACACAGGATTATTTGGAAAGTCCGCTAAAGAATTAAAGGTTGAACGAGGTTTGAGAAAGAAAGAATCGCTTCGGGATAATATGACCAACGTTGAACTATCCGCTTTGTCATTTGCTGAGTCCTTAGCAGCCCAAGAGATAGAAGCTAAAGACCTCTACGGTATTAATCCCTGCGGCAACGCTTGTCATTCCACTGCGTCCGATGTCCGCTCTGTACTTAGAAAATACCAATAGACTCGATAACAAAGATTAGCCTTGAACTCAACGGATTTTGATGATATTATTTTGTCGATAAAACCGGGAGCGATCGCTCTCAGAAGGTGGTAGGTAAAATTCAAAGTACCGAGTTAATGGGTAGCGATCGCTGAAATAAGAATCAAACTTTAACTTATTTGCTAACTCTTCAATATTCTTAGGTTTAATGCCCATGCCTTTTAAAAATATCTCAATGGCATAAGGAGTTCGGGGAATTGAATAAGTCCCACCGGTACCGGGAATGTCAATAACCAAGTTAGGGACTGTCGCAGTGGTTCCTTCCTCTACGCTGGCGGGAACGATACGGCCTGCTTTCATTTCTTGAAGTACCTGTTGAGCGATGTACTGTTGCTGAGAGTTACTAACTCCAACATTAGCTTTCTTCTCCTCTTTTTGTGCCTTGGCACTTGCCTTCTCAAATAGCTCGCTACCACGGCTATAGTCTTTAAGGTTGTCTGCTTCTGGAAGTTTAATAACCTCTCGTTCGGTTGCGGGTACGGCAGGGCTAAGTTCGGTTTCATTGCCAAACAAGTCTCGTTCGATAACCGCATCTTTACCAGGGATGGTTTTGATTTCTGTTTGAGTAGTCTTTTGGGATTCCCAGTAGTCATTGTTGATGGGATACTCCGAAAGACTGAGACTTAGATTATTTAACCCGCGATTTAACCTGCTAGTGATTTCTTCACCATACTGTTTTTTGCCTAATCTAGATAAAGTATCTTCTTTGACATCCGTTTTAGCAATCGCTCTTTGCAAGACTTCCGGCATTGAGTCGTCATCCTTTGCCCACCCATTTCCGTTTTTCAATTGTACGATACTGTGAAGTTCGCCAATGTCTTTTAACTTGTTGTTTGCCATTAAATTCTCGGTATTCCCATTGACAAAATCCTGAATATCTTTAGCGTTTAAATTTACACCTTTGTTTAGTAAAAAAGCGGCAGTAAGCGAGTCTTGTTTTTTGCCTCCAGTGACTCTCAAACCGCTTTGTTTATGAACCACGCTGTACCTAGTATTAGACCTATGTCCGCTTTCATAAATCATCGTTTTTTGGTTAAATTTATCTCGATCTGGGGTAGGAACAGGAGTAACGATAAAATCACTATCTTTTTGACCTTTTGGCACAATTGACTTCGTTTTAACCATCAACCCATTGTCAACGATGTGGACATACTCACCCCCTGATTGAGTTCTTAGTCCTTCTTTTAACCTGTCGTAAGTAGCAGATGCTAGTTCTCTTTGATGCTTTTGTTGATTGCTGCTCATATTAGCTTTATTTTTTTTAGTTAATTGCTTATGGACTTGGATCGCTTCATCTGCGGGGCCTTTCATCTTGCTATCATCATTAGATGATACTTTCCTTGCTATATCCACCCGTTCTTTGGGCATGAATTTTGCTGCATTTTCGAGATTCCCTTCTCGTTCTATCCTTTGTTTTTCTTCTCTCTCTATAAACCTTCTTGACCACTCTTGTTCTTGCTTTTCTTGCTTGTAAATATTAGCAGCTTCCTGATCTATAACATCGCTGGAAGGGTCGGATTGTCCATAGTTTTTATACCGATCTTTTGCTTGATGCCTATATTTCTCGATTTCCTCAGCGTTTAAAACGCTCATGCTTTCTCTTGCCTTAATACTTTCCCTCTTTAGATTTTCTTCTCTCCTTGTTCTCTCTCTTATTTTGCGTTCCTCTAGTTCTTTTTCTTTCTGAACTCGGCGAGCATTAGCACTCCTCTCGCTCCTTTTTTTCTTTTCATTCAAGAGTCTTTGGTCGTTTTCGCTTTTTTCTAAGTCGGATAATTGGTGATTTTCTGCAATTGTTAAAGCTTTTTCCCCGTATTGGCCAGGAAGAGCTATTGCATTTTTAAAATCCACTGTTGCACGGTCAATATCTTTTTTGGAGATGTCTTTGTTTAAAATATTAGACTGGATCAAGACTTTAGACAGTTCAACAGATTGCTTTTTATTCCTTCCTTTAGCAAAGGATAATTCTTCTCCTGTTTTTAAATTATAAAGATGATACTTTTTCCCTCTTTCTTCTATTCCAATGGATTCGTCTAAGGTGATTCCATCTACCTTCTTGCGTTCCCACCTTGATGTTCCTCGATTATATTTTTCAACGTCAAATCCACCTTGCTTTTCTACTGGCTCTGGAAGGCTGTCCTTCCAAGACTTAAATGATTTAAAATCTCTGGCTAGCACCATTTTAGGCTTAGGCTTAGGATTAGTATCTTTTTCTGCTTTACGCTTCTCAACTGCTTCTTTACCTCGTTGGGCAGTAGAAGATAGGTTTTCTGTGGAGCGATCGCTACTTTCCTTCTTTTCTGCCTTCCGCTTTTCCACCGCTTTTCTACCAGCTTCAACATTGGCTTTTTTATCCCGCTTTTTCTGAGCAGTTATCTCCTTTAAAATAGCCTGTTTTTCAGCAGGAGTTTTAGCATTAGCATATTTATCCCGAAGCCCTCTGACGACATTAGACTCTTTAGCAGCACGTTCTTTTAATACTTTTCTTGCCGCATCTTTGTCTTTGATTTCTGCCTCGGTTTTAGCTATCTTCTCAACAAATTGTTCTCGTTGTTTAGATGGTCCTTTAACTTTTTCATAAACCGGGCGATCGCCTGTCTTTTTAGCAGTTTTTCTCTGTCTCCATTTCTCACTAGCACGCATATCTCGCTGCTTCTTAATATCCGCAGCCTTCTTACTTAAAACGTTAGACAATTCGGGCGATTCTTTCTTAACTGCCGCCGCTCTTGCTTGTAATTTCTGAAGTCTTTTGCCTCTCAAATTAGCAGTTTTAGATTTTCTATTTTTGCGATCGCCCTCCCCGGCCTTAACATGACATTCATGCAAAATAGAGATACAAGTGTTCCCGCACCGATAACTTTTATCTTTGCACTTTTTATTAAACTTAGCATCAGTACGTTCCACTGGCAACGAAAGTTTGACCCATTGCAACATTGCCTCATGTTCGGTAGAATCTTTTCTCCGATGTCTCAAATAAGGCCGATAGCTAACATCTTCCCCATTAATTTTAAACTGAAAAACCCGGTTATTGCTGACATTACGAAACTTTCCAGATAGCGACCCATTATCTGCTATTTCTATATCTAGAACCTCGACTCTTTCCCCATAGAAATCATCTTGACTCAGCAACGCCCCAGTTACTTTCATAACGTCTTCCACCGTGTCAATGCCATCATTTTTAACTTCTGAATCAGTAATATACATCATTTTTAATAACCTTAAGTAAAACGTCTTTCGTCTGGTTTTTTTCTTAAAAATAAAGTGTAAGCTAGCGGATTTTTGCGGTCCAGAGTCACAAATTCTCCTTCCCATCCACCAACAATTTGATTGTTAATCAATTGTGCTTCTACCCAAAAAGAAACCCCGGTAGCTTGCAACCAATCCAAACTTAAAGATTTATCAATTCCCGCCAACTCAAAGCTATCATCTTTAACAGTAATATTGCTAAATTTTGGCGAATATTGAGAAGCATTTTCCTTCTTTAAAACTAAATTATCTAGCTGTATTTTCTCTTCATATTTTTTACCGTTGCTATCAGCAAATCGACGTGACAAAACTAGGCTGACAACATGACCGTCTAGCCCAAAAATAGAAGCGATATTCGCTGCTGATTTAGAACGAATATCGCGACAAATTCTTTGCAAGTTAGTACCGTTATTATTCACTTTACAAATTAATTAGAAGTTCCAAACACTTCATCTACTGTAATACCTTGATTGGCGAACATTCTTGCTTGCTGAATTGCAAATAAAGCCATTTTTCGGCAATCTTCATCTTTAACTTCTTGCATAATTACTTGAGCTAATTCGAGAGACATCTTATTAACTCGTTCATGCTTTTGCTTCCTTTCTTCCGTAGTAGGAGGATGATATGTGAAAAATTCAGACACATTTTCTAGCGTGAGTTGCATTGATTTTTGTTTTTTAACTAAACTACAAAGCCGGTTTTATTTTTAACTAAACTACAAAGCCGGTTTTAGGGAGCGATCGCCATAGGTTCAAATACCGCTGGCCGTAAATAGTCGATCCAAACTCGCCCCCATCTTTCAAACCTTCCATCTTTGGTAGCGACATAACCTTCCCCGCCACCGACTCTACCGCCACCGAAGCGATCGCTCCCTTTTGATATAGCGACAACGCTAACCAATGGGCTGTTAAAAGAGCGATCGCTTCCCTTCTGCCATCTATATCGCACCAGGTAGAACGACCGCACTTTTGATGGGCTGACTTTAAGTTCCAGAGAATAGACTCGCGATCCATTAAAGCAAACTCTGAAAAAATCTCGATAAATTGCTCTGGTTCTAAGATTAAGTCCATCAGTCTTTTTTCGGTGGAGGTCGTTCGAGTTTATTTGAAAGGGTGGAAGAAGGTACAGGGATAGGTTCTGGAGGCTCTTCTTTTTTCTCAGGTTGCCGAAACTTCTCAGATTTTTCCGATTTAGCAGAAAGAGACAATTCTCCAGATTCAATTAGTGGTTTAAATCTGACACTGCGACTCATAACCTCCCAATCCTCCCTGTCGATATAAACCACTTTGTTAGGTGGTAAAGAATAACTCTTCCCCCCTAACTGGCAAGGTAATGGAGGAGCATTTTTTTCTTTTGGGCTGTACTTAATAGGGATGGATGCCATGATTTCTCTAAGTTAAGAACTGGGGGAAGAAACTCCAGATTGAAACTTGCTAACTGCTGTTTTTTTAGCCTCAGTAGAGGTCTTTTCGGCAGTTTTGCCTTGCCCTTTAGCAGGTTCCAAAGGTTCCTGATTAGCCTTAGATGCCACTCTAGCTGGTTTCGGTTCGACATCTACAACAGCAGATTGTACCTGCTTTTTGCTAGAATCATTCGATTTTTCACTAGCATCAATAATCTGGTATTTATTCTCATCTTTCCCAATTAACGGTGGTTGAATTATCGCAGTATAATCGGGCGAGTAAAGCAACCTTTGTTGCAACAACTCTTGCGTTCTGGGAATCTTTTTGATTTCCTCCCACATATCCACATCAAGTTCATTGCTTCCTGGATATATCTGGACAAGCGATCGTTGAATGGGAAAGACCAAAGGACCGTTGTCTGCTGGAACTTGATAACTGATTTTTGTTATTACCATTTTAGTACCCTTTTAATACCAAAAGCCTTCTACTATAACAGCAGAAAGGCGGTTTTTATAGCGAACTCCCGCAATTCTTTCGTGAACCAAGTAAGTGTTGCAAACTTGGCTTTCCGACTGAATTAACTGCTCTAAGGGATGGGGGACATGAAATTCTACATATCTAGGATCCCTGTTATAAAACAACATTGCAGGAGTTTCATTGATGCCTGCGATATCGCACCACACCGCGTCATCAACCATCTCAATTTGGGGATTAGACTCTCGAAACGCACGCATCACGGTAGTTGGGTCGTGTTCGCTACGCCGTTTAGAATACATATATGTCAGCAACTTTGATGGCATAATTACTGCATTAGCTTTTAAAACCGTCTTGGTCAAAGTGGTGTAAATAGCGTTTGCCCACTCGGTTAAAGAGTCCACGGCATCATCCGCTGATAATGCCGGGTCGTTAAAATTAACTGTTGAAACAATTCGAGGCAGTCTGGCGCTAAAAAGGCCGTGAATACCTTGGCTAGGAGCGCCTAGATAAGCGATTTCATCTTCCAATGCGCGAATTAATTCTCCAGCCGCCATCGCTTTTTCAGAACTAACTTCAAAATTAGCAAATGCAGCTTCTCTCGCCTCTTGGAAATTAATCTCGTACTCTGCCTCTGCCGAATAAATAGGAATCGTGTCGGGAGCGCCTAATAATTCAACTTTAGGTACATCATAGCCGGGACGAGAAGTTAACCGGGCTCTACCACTATAGTCAATATGTTGGCGAGTCAGATATCTAGCACCAGGACCACCCTCAAAATTTAAAGGAACGTGGTCTCTGCCCTTACGCTCTGGATATTCTGCTTTAATAAGTTCTTGGAAATTATACTCGGCAGCGCGAGCCATAATTGCCGGGCCGTCAATAGAATCTAGTCGTTGCATACTTTTTATTAAATTCCTAACATTAACTCTGCTATTTCTCCAGCTTTTGCGCTGCTCAACCAGCGAGCGCTAACAATCTGAGCGCAACCAGCACTGGCAGTGGCTCTGAAAACCCCAGTCTCGCCAGTGCTGTCATACCGATGAAAAACGTCTGTCATTGGCGAAACATCTTCCTCAACACTTACCCAGACAGAACCTCGAATTGCCACCGACATAATCTCACCGGGGCCATATTGGTGTTTTGGAATTTGAGGAGAACCTAACGGTAAATCGTTAAGCATGGTGTTGGAGTCAAAAGCCACCCCCACAAAAACAAGGTTGGCATCAGGAGCGCCTAATTGTGCTTGGTCGTCAGCATTGGTCGCCACCTTAATGATAGCCCTACCAATAGGCACTACCGCAGTTTCCACAGCTGCCTGAGTATTGGCAACGGTTAACGCCCCTGTTGTTGCACCGACTACATTCGCGCTAATAGTGTGGGGCACGCCATCAGCACCGATAACAGTAAAGGTTGTAGCAGATGCGGCGGCAGCGATTAGCTCTTGTCCGCTAAGGTTGATTGCCGCAACTAGCGCGTCTCGAACGTCGGTATCGACATCCCCCACATCGGCGACATAACTAAAAGTCTCGGAGTTAATTACAACGTTGTAGGTGACACCTGTTTCTAAAACGAGAGTTACGGTGTCGATTTGTGGGAGCGTGGCAGTGTTGTTGACATAAGGTTCATAATTGACCTTATGTTTGCCAACCTTGCCTGGGTAAGCCTTTCTTGGTCTGATGTCAAATCTAGTTTGCATGGTGGTTTATCTATTTTTTGTATTTTTTCCAACGTTCGGATTGTTGTTGCAGATGCTCTTTGCGAATAGCTTCTACATCGACAACATCAGAGGCAGAAGAGTCTTGTCTGGAGGCATAGACAGACGATCGCAACCTAGAGTTATAAGGCTCTGCAGTTGTTTGATCTGCTTTCCAGATAGCAAATGCACCAGACACTTCCTCATCCCGCATGGAGTCTAAACGCTTGGCAATTTCGCTATCCTTTCTGGCAGAGGTTTGAATTGCTAAACGCTTGATAGCAGCGGGAGTCATTTTCGTGTCGGGGTTTTCCAAGAACCCACCAGGCCCTAAGAATTTCCACATCTCGTTCCCGACAGGAACCATGCAATCCATTACCGCGCCTAAATAGCTATCGCACCGATTTTTGATTTCTGCTTCTTTCTGCTGTTTGAGAATATTAACTTCGCTCTCAGTAGCAGAAATCTTGCGCTTAAGATGCTCGATTTGAATACCTAGCTCTTCGTTTGTCTGATGTAGGCTATCGTTGCGGTCCTGTAAATCTTTAACGCGATACTGTTCGGTTGCATATTTTTCCAGAGAAAGGCGATCGCCTTTCTCTGCTAATACACCTTGCAGTTCCCCTGCCAATTCGTAGGCATCAGTGCGTTCTTGAGCGATCTTCTCGTTATCAGCCATTAGCTTTTCTATTTTGGCGATAAGATCGTCTTTCGACATCGTTTCTAAATTTGTCATATCGAAACGTTCATCCTCATCTAATTCGTCATCTTCAAACAATGACATTTGTTTCGGCATATCCAATTCCTCTTCTAAACTAAAATTACTATAAGCAACATTAGAATTGCCAGTTTCAGAGTCGAATCTGAGTTGCAATTCTTTGCCGCCTCTCGGTCGTTTAGTTACTGCAACATGATTTGCGATAATATCTTTTTGTACGCAATCATATCTTTCTCCTTCATAAATACCTGGCGTTTCTTCAGTTTCACAAACATATCCAACAGACAAATAGTCGATATTATTATCAAGTATTTTGTCTATTGCCTTGCCATCTAATACTTTGATTTTGGCGCGGATATATTTGCCATCAAATCTGGCTTTTTCACCAGTTACGCCAACTTGATATTTTGTAACAGTTTCAGAATCTAACATCTGAGGAGGATGCTCAAATGTTAATGGCAAAAGTTCAAAAGTTTCCAGACTAGAAATCTTTCCTACCTCTTCAGGAGGCCGAAATTCTCTCCTCTGAGTACCGTCTGGATTGGTGTAAGTTTGGACTCCAACCCTAGCAATAGGGGAATCTTCGCTCACCAAATAACCGTCGGGCGATCGCTTTTTTAAATCGATTTTTACCGCATCAAACCGAAAACTTTTAGCCATAGAAATCTATTGTAGATCAAAAAATTAAAATTTGACTAATTATTCAACATTTTTTCAAAAAATTATTCGGCAGGGGGGATTTGGTCTAGCAAACCTAGCAATTCTTCGTTAGTAGAGTTGGGGCTTTGCTCTGTGGGGGGAATATCGTCTAGCAAACCTAATAAAAACCTAATAATTCGTCATTAGCAGAATTTGGACGATCGCCTTGCTCTACTTGCTGTTTGGCTTTTTCCCTTGCTTCCCAGTCTAATACGATAGATTGGGGCTTTTCTCCACCAAAACGAGCGATCGCTACCTCCTCGGGAGTTACAACACCACTGTTAATATAGGCAGAGTCGCTGCCAGCTTGAGTCGCAATCAATTCTACCTCCTCTTTTCTAGTCAACGGGAATGGTGATGGGAACGAAAAAGATAGCTCTGGCAGCAGCTCTCCCATCGTTGGCCCTTCTTTAGCTAATTGAAGTAATTTTAAAAATCGCTTGACGGGTTTTTCAACATAGCTAAATTGAAACTCCGAAATCGATCGCTCCATATCTCGATTTTCGCTTTCCCCGGAAGACGATAGCGTGCCGGTGGGAGATTTACCTAGCAAGAAAGTATGGGGCAACCTGACCGCCGCCACTGCAATATCTAAGCACATTTTAACTGCTTCTATTAAAGATGTAAAGTCTCGATTAACTATCTCAATCTTTTCCCGTTGCAAATCGTAGATTTCTCTTCTGGTAAAAGACCTAGCGATATCTGAACGAGTTAAGCGATCGGCTAAAGAGTTAAACGAACTCTCAGAGTCGCCGTCGTTTAACATCTCAAACAAACCCTCAATCCCGTGGTGAATAGTTTGAGAATCATAAAGCAAAGCTCCTAATATTTCTGCTGCTTTCTGAAATCTCAATATTTCTTTATAGGTGGCTTGCAATTTGGAATTAAACCAACCATTATTTTTTAATCGCTGTCTTCTGGTTAATTGCGCTCCTCCATTAATTCTAATTATCCTGCTGCAATGAACGATCGCGTCTTTATTTTGCAGTTCGGATAAATGAGGGCTGTGGATTTGATAAGTTTGAGGATTTGATGAAGTAATATAGCCTTGCTCGTGATAAGGGGAAACGCAATAACGATCTAAACACTGAATCCAATCAATGCTTTTAATTGTCCCTTCATTAACTGGTTTATGAGGTGGGTTTCCATCGTTGATTCCCATAATTATTAACGAACCGCCATACAATCGACTTTCAATCAAAGCCTCTTTTAAAACCTCGAAAAAACTAACTTTACTGCCGCTTTCTTCGCTGTCATCTTCAAACTTATCCTCACACAACCACCTAATCATTGCAGAGGACAAAACAGAACTAAAACTTAACTTGCTTAAAAGTTCAGAATATTCCTTGCCTACCTTTGCTTTTTCCTTCTCTAACAACTGTTTTTGAATATCTTTTAATTTATTTTGCTCAATTTCTTCTTTAAGCCTCTCTAACTCTTTAGTAAAGATTGGTTGCAATTTTAGCTTTTGAGAAGAGCTAATATAGCCTAATTCAATTTCAACCTTTTTCCTTAAAGACTCTTCAACTATTAAATTAATATAGTTTTGCACGAAAAAATCTGTTTCGTAAAAGTTGTCAATCTCTGATAAGCCTAATTTTTTCCCTGGGTAAATGCGATCGTGAAAATTTTTGTCTCTGGGAGTTCCATACCCGGTAAAAAAATTGACTAATCCATCAAAACGGTTTTTTGTTTTCATCTTTATTCTTCATCTTTAGTAATAATCCTGTGCCGTATTATCGCCCCGTATCGGTTCCATCTCTGTTCTGCTGAAAGCTTGTCAAAAATAGGGCTTACTACTACAGGATAGCTTATAAGCATTTCGATGTCATTGTCATAATAAAATTTAGCCCTTAACCATTCCAAATAACGCTCAAATTCTCCATTAACTTCTCCCATAGCTCGAACGTCAATTGTATTTAAAATCGTTCCTGGCGTAGGGATTATGCGCATTTTGGGGTCTGTATTTCCAACTCGGGAATCGTTGGGGTCTTCACCGTCTCGATTCAAAATTATTGGTTGATAACTGGTTAGGTTCCCATTTTTGGGGTCCAAAAGGTTGAAATATTTGTAGGTTATCGCCATCGCATCTCCATCTGGGTCTTTGACCTCGCCACCGTCAATACCTAGCCCCCACCATCCCCCATGATAAACGGGGACATCTAGTTCTGGGAATTTGCCAAGGCTGTTTAATCCCGATAAGTCAAAAGTATGGGGAGTTTCCAGAAAAGGAGCGACATAAATTAGTTGGGGAGATGGCATTGCAGCTATCTCAGAGATTTTGGGCTGATAATCGGGGTTTATGTCGATTATTTGAGGTTCGCTGGTAACGATAAAGGCTGCCAACCAGTCATCCAAGCCAGGACCGGTGTTGTCGATATGGGCAAAATGTACGCATTGAGTGGCGAGGTCAAATTCGATAATTAAAGGGGCTGTTTCCAAGAGGCGATCGCCCCCAATCCAAAACTTTAATTGTCCGTCTGCCTCGGTAGAATATAATATTTTGATTTCCCCTTTGACAATTGTGGCTTTGCCCCTGCCGTAGGTTACTTTACTTGCATTGAGTTTAATCTTCGCCATTTTGCTATAAATTGTTTAATTATCAAGTTAGCAACTCTACTATTTACCTGGTTATTGTAATTAATGTTATTTAATTGACATAATTCTGCCAATGCTTTAATCGTTTCTAACTTCCACCCTTGTAAAGGATTTAAGTTTAAAACAGTGTTAGTTTCCCGAGACAAATAGTTAATATCGCCATTTTTAATAATAAGAGATTTATTTTTAAATGCAATATCGCTTACCGCATACCCGCAGGATAAATTGGGAATATCTCCAGTCTCTCCAAAACAGATAAACCAATACGGCATTCCGGTCTGAGATGCGATCGCTACTTCAAAATTATAAACCCGGTTATGTCCATCTTTTCCCCCTCTTCCATAAGGATAGCAGCCCAAAGGATCGCTAACTAGCAATTGTCTGTTGGGGAGAGCTTTCTCTATTAATAAGTAATGCCCGGTTGGGACTAAAAAAGATATAGCGATCGCGAATTGGTTCGAGAGGCGATCGGCTATTTCCTCAAAGGTAGGAGATTCCAATAGCAAAACATTTACGTCCATCCGCTGAAATAATAGGCAGAGGTCGCCTGGGGAATAAATGCTTAGGCCGGAACGGTGAGTGGCAAAAAGTCTATTTGATTCAATTGGAGAAATCCCAAAACGGTCTGCCGCCATCTGCAATATGGCAAGAGAGCAGTCCATTCTCTTTTGGCGGATGTAGAGAGAATTAGTCATAAAACAAAACCCCCATGTACTAGCATGGGGGAGTAAAATCGCTGTCTTGGGTTTTGCCTTGATGGGCCATAACTGCCCTGTTGCTCATAAGAGTTCGATATATTTCTCTACACTAGCACGGCTAACTAGCGATCGTCAATATTAGGGTATTCACTTAAATACGCATCAAGAGCTTCGATCGCAAATTCTCTTACTTTTTTCAAGAGATATTTTTGTTCTTCCCCTTCTGGTAAAGGAGAGACTATTTTCGCGATCGCATCTATTTGGTCTTGATAAAAACGCAAAGTGGTTGTCTTTATTTGCTTTTTCCTACCACCTTTGCTTTCAAAGTGGTTTTTCCCATGCTCTCTGGTGACTTTTTCATATCCTGGATTGGCCATAACATTATCCCTTTTTGTTACAGCGTACCACGCTGGAAACAAATTTGCCATTAGTCAAACTCATATTCAGATGGCCCAACTAATGGCCCAAAATATTTATCGAAAATAAGGGGTGTTACCCCCTTGACGGCAACGTTACACGCTGCTTATATAAAAATATAAGGCGAAAAAAAGGACACAAACTAATGAAACCTTACTTAACAAAAGAACAGCGGCAAGAAATAGATCGCTACTACCCAGATTTAGAAGAGCGAAAAAAGATTATAGCCGCAGCTCAAAAAGCAGGCATCAAAGGGTTGGAAAATCCGAATTTACTGATCTCTTTGGCACGAGCTTCGTTGGCTTTTAACTTTATTTGCGAAAACGAGCAACAAACATTAGGAGAAAACAATGGCTAATTTCAATACAGAAAAAACTCAAGCTTTCATCAACCAAGCTTCCCAAGTCTTTAATCGGTACGGCTACAACTCGGTTTTTCGCCATCACTGTAGGATAACGGTTTTAGACGAAGACTATGCCAAACTCGGAGAGATTCATTGTGTTTCTGACCCTTCCGAAGTACCAGAAAACATTGAAAATGAAGCCATCGGATACAGTGATGACGGTAATTTTTTCTGGTATCTCGATTCTGACTTGGAGGATGCCATTTTTGAATACGAGGACGACGCCGAGGACTATGGCGACGGCCATGATTTAATTCGAGATTTGGTTAGTGCCGCAGATGGTCCCCTGAAACTGGAAGCGATCCAACTGCAACTGCAAATTAGTTAAACTCTCTCTCCGCCTGACGAGCCCTGCCGGACACGGGCGAAACTCCCCAAGGGTGGGGAGTCGCGGGAGTCCCGCAAACCAAACCTTATAAACTTAAACACTGTAAAAAAAATGAGCAAAACAGCATTAAAAGAAGCAGTCAGGAGCGGTTCTTACCGCCAACTGCAAAAAGCATTAGTTCCTTTCAAAGTTTCTCGCAAAGGGACTAAGGAACAGTTACTAATTACAGCCCGCAAACTTTTGGGAGATGCTGCATATTTCATTCCTGATAGCGTACCGATTCCTACGCTATCAGAAGAAATTGCCACAGACCGAAAGTGGATTAAAAAAGTCATTAAAGACAATTTCTTGGAATAGCTGGCTACTAAGACAAGGCATCCCTACAGTTACCACCAGAGAACCTGGCGGCACCGAGTTGGGCGCTACTTTGCGTTCTTGTCTGTTAGATATTGATGAAGCGATCGCCCCCCAAACAGAACTGCTACTATTTGCCGCCGATCGTTCCCACCATATCGAAACAGTCATCAAACCCAGTCTGGCAGAAGGGAAAATCGTTTTGTGCGATCGTTTTACCGATTCAACCATTGCCTATCAAGGTTCCGGCAGAGCAAGAAACATTGACATGATAAACCAGCTTAACCAGATTGCCACAGGAGGCATCCAAAGCGACCTGACATTATGGTTAGATGTCGATGTTGAAGTGGGGTTGACAAGAGCCAAAAAGAGAAAAGGAGATAGCGATCGGATAGAACGAGAATCTAAAGAATTTCACCACCGGGTCAAACAAGGATTCAATCGATTAGCAAAAACCAACCCCCGCATTCATAGAATAGACGGAAAACTTCCAGTGGCAGACGTGCGGGATAAGGTTCAGAAAGTTGTTAAGCAATGGTTAGTTTATAATTAAATTTCAATCCAATATTTACATAGCATGATAATTACACCTAGCAACATTGAGTCTTTTCATTCTTTAAATGACAATGGATTAAAATTTTTGCAATTTATGAACGCTTTGGTTCATGCGAATTGCTGTCATCTTGGCTTGCTCATTTCAGATATTCAACAGAGTGGAAGAGTCTGCCTTGAAACTTCTGGAGTGGATACTCAAATTTCTGTTGCGTTGCCAGACATAGAAATATTTTCTGCACCTACTTGTTGGAAATATGTCGAAAAGTTACCATCACTGAGAGACACGATCGCTTCCCAAGAAAACATAGAAAAAGCAATCGCTTCTACAGTAGGAAAAAGGTATGCTTCCCAACTCATCAAGCAAGGGTATGGCTACCGCATAGCCACGCCCCAAAGACTATCCGATAGTGAAATAGCAGAATGGCATAAAATATTTGCTCCATTGACAAATAACAATTTTATGCTGTTTGGCGCGGTAGAGATTGCAGAATGGGCAAACAGATATTCTAGAGTTAGCGATCGCTTCTGGACTTTGGATTAAGGCACAATCGAATGAACCCACATCGAGCTTGCATTCTCTGGGTCAAAACTTGCATCAAAGTAAAGTTGCTGTGCTTGGGCGAGACTCCATGCAGAACAAGCCGCAGCAATAGCTCTTTCAGAGAAACGCAAGTTTTTTCCCCTCATCTGACTGCCAACATTCAAACCATATCTCCAGGGCATCTCAGTAAAGAATGGTTCGCCATAAGGGTCGTGAACGATGAATTGCTCCAATGAGCGATCGTAACCTTTGACAACAAAGATATGACCCGGTTCAGTCGCATAACCATGAACAATAACCGGACCATCTTTGTCAATAGAATTGCGGATATTTTCTAACGTTCCATTTAACATCAAAATATCCTTTCTATTATATGACAGAATAATTTGCCTTATTCCATCAGGAGTAAATCTATTAGAATTGATTTGTTGCGATCGCTCCCAAACCTGGTCTTCTAATTGAGACATCGAACCATCACCAACGATGCCTCTATACCGCAAACACATTGCAACAGATGTTACGTTACAAGCACCGAAAGGGTCATAGATATTATTGAGTTGGTTCAAATAAGGAACATCAAGGTCTTTCATAATAAGTTTGAATTTCTCTTCCCAGATATGCCGCATGGCTTGGCAAAATTTCTGGATGGCTACTAACAATCTGATCAATTAAATTTTGAGGCAACCGAGCAGAATACCTAGCAACCTCCAACCCCGTTTGAGGAGATACCAAAGTAGCCAACAAAAGGCCATCCTCTTTTTCTATTACAAAATTTCCTGCCGGGTCGCTATATGTCTTTTTTTTTGTTACCTGATGGTACTGAGTTTTTATCAAGGTATCCACAAAACTCCAGCAGTCATCGTAAATATGAGCGCTTAAGCTAAAAGTTATCAACGGGCCAATTTCTAAATCTCGGTTAGAGCGATCGCGGTATTCTTTCAAGACATAACTTTGCAGCGCACGAAGCCCAAACGCATTAGCGGGCCATGCACTAAACATATCGTTGCTGCGTAGCGTGGCAGTCATGGATAACATACCATTGTTAATCCGCAGCCAAATATGGTTGAGGCAAGGACTCCCACCGTGCTGATGGTCGCTGGAGCGATCGCCCCTGCCAAACTCGTTCCCCCCCGCATCCCACAAACTCATAACGCAAGATGCCGAGTCGGGTTCTTGGACTAATTTAGCGATCGCCTCATTTATCTGGTCAACCCCAAACCAAGACCGGAGCCTTTGGCCGTAAGTGTACTTGACCCCTTCTTTCTGTGGGGCATCTTCTAAAACTTGCGGTATGTAATTTTCGATAAAGTCGCGATCGCAACTTAGATAGTTAGGCTCTGGGAAGTAAAATGAGTCTAAATCGGTTCCCTCATCACTAATTACCGCCATTATGCCGATTAACTCTTGCCATTGCGAATCGTGAGAAGTTCCCCTTACTACCCCAGTCGTTCGGATGAGATGCAAGAGTTTAACCCAACCTTCAGCGATAGTCTTGCCTCTGACAATATGACCGTACAACTCCCCCGGTAAGACCGCTGACCGTTCTGGTTCTTTAACTGGAAAAACCAAAGGTTTATCGCACCAATTAGCAAAGCAAGTATTAGATGCCCTGACTTGCTTTGCTAAGAGTATGCACTTTTCCTTTGCCTCATAAGTCACCATCGGGCATAACATTTCTCGGAGGCGATTGAGAATGCCCAAAGGTATTTCCTCATCTATAAAACCATCAACATCTGATTTGATTTTCCAGCTAGAACCTACTTTTTCAACACCTTTATAAAAAAAATCACTCAAACATTGCACCGCGCCAGAATTAACATCTTCTTTTGTAGCATTTAGTCCTGTAATAAAGCGAACTTGAGGATTAGCCAATAGGTTCCTAATTAAAAAATTAATTCCTCTGACAGGAGAATACAAATTCCCAACAACAGCATACTCGTCTGGGTCGAGGTATTTAGCGATCGCTTCTTTTGGGGTCCAACCGGTGACAATTGCAATGCGTCCGGTTCCACAAATCACTTGGTTCGGCTTGTAAATAGGGTTGTATTTTTGCATGAGTCATTAATTAGCTTGTCTAAAGCAGAAATGCTTTAGGATGAATCTTTTTATTGGTATAATATCAAAAAACAAATCAAGGTCATAAAAATGGGTGAAGCAAAAAGACGTAAAAAAATAGATCCAAATTACGGGAAAGTTCCAAAAGCAGGAAAAAAAGCTGCTAATACATCATCTCCTGTGGTTACAATCTGGGAATTTGTACAATTCATGTACCAGAAGACTGGAGTAAAAGGAATTATTTTTTACTGCCAGGGATTGCCACCTGGGTATCTAAAACCCAAATCAGAATCCGATACAGTTCTTGTAAATATCTGTGATTTTGAAAAAGAAATAATAATTTCATACCCATACGATGAAAAATTATGGAGACAAAGTGTTTTAAATGGTGTTTTGAATGGAGAACCTATATTAGATATTCCTTGTTTAACTGGAATAATCAAAAAGGAAGACCCAAGAAGCAAATTTAAAATCAACCTTGGTGCTGGACGTTCTTTTGATTCTCTTTCTTCAGCAGAAATAGATAGTTTCTGCTACTTTTAATCTGGCAATTCAGAGTCCTACTTTTTACCCATAAATTTAATCCCGTAGGGCGGATCGGTGAGAATTAAGTCTATGGAATTGTCCGGGAGTCCCTCCATAACTTCCAAACAGTCCCCGCAATAAATCTTGTTTAATTCCATTTTTTAGTAGTCATAACGAGTGTGAATTGTACAGCGATAGAACAGGCAGGATGCCTGCTTTGATTCCTCAAGTCTAGCAAAGTCAAGACTTGAGCCGAATATTCCAACCTCTATAATACTTACTTACTAGGGGTTGGAATATTTTAATTTTGCCTTTGGCTACAACCTTGATTTTCCGTTCAAAGTTATCAAACTCAAACTTTAATTGTCTATTTTCTACTAAAAATAAACATCAAAAAATACCTTCGCCAATTTTGCAAAAAAAATAAATTGGCCCTGGCGGGCATTGTTATATAGTTGGGCCATTGTTAAGCCTAGCTAGGCGACCGGTCGTTTTAATGGCTTTTTGATAGACATTCTAAGGCCAATATCCGTGACTTTAGCTCTTCCTGGGCAGTCAACCCGCAACGTCTCCCAACGTTAGGTTTTTCAAATTCTGACTGTGCCGCAGCCATCCTTATTTGAAGTCGATCGTCCTTAAGCGATCGGCACCTTAAATCAAGGGGAGCTATTCCCAATTTCTCTTTGGAGTACCAGTTAAATCTACAGTAGTTCCTACGCCCTTAACTGTCGGCTAAAACGTTCGAGGCATTGGATTCCCCTTTCGACCGGCCAATTACGGTCTCGCTGTCGCCCGTCGTTGCCATAGGCTGTCGGTTTAGTGGCGGCTGTTACCAACCATTCCCAATATTGGCCCAAAGAATGCCGTTTAATATTGGGGCATTTTTAAATTGTACACGATTTTCGCAAAACAGCAAGGCTAGAGTTAAAAAAATCTGCTAGGTTTAAAAAACTAAAGCAGATAAGAACCTGCTTTGCCGATGCACAATTTAAGCTTGTTATAGTTAGTTGGCAAATGAAACGCAAATTAAGCATAGAACAAAATAAAGAAATAAAAGCTCTTTTACAGTCATTTAATGTTAAACAAGTATCAAAAAAGACTGGCTTGGGGCCAGTCTTAATTAGAAATATTCGAGATGAGATGAGAAGAGATATTAAACGGCGGTTATGGTAGCATAACACACAATTAGTTTCTTAACTGCACTGGCATAATCAAATAAGTCATCTTAATACCGATTAAAGGAACTAAAACAACTGCAGATGTCGCCTCGTTTAACTGAAATTGAATTTCTAAAACAGAAGGAATTGCTTTTAAACCTTCTATTAAATACTTGACATTAAATCCAATCTCTACTGACTCGTCAGCAGTTATTTGGGCTGTCAGAACCTCTCGACCGCTGCCAACATCTTTAGCATCCACAGATAATGCTATTTCCTGATTAACGTTATCGATGCTGCATTTGAGAATGTTATTTTTTTGGTCTGCCAAAACCGCAATTCGTTCTACTGACATTAAAAAGTTTTTTTTGTCAACAGTAATTTGCTTGGTAAATTGGGTCGGCAATAATTGTTCGTAATTGGGATATTGGCCCTCTAGCTTGCGACTGGTTAATTGCTGTTCTCCTAGCTCAAAAATTACTTGTTCGTCATCAAAAATCAAACCGATAGGTTCTTTAGATTGACGGCTGCCAATGTTTCTTTCTACTTCTCGAAAAGCTTTAGCAGGAATTGTTATTTCAAATTCTTCTATGTTCTCCTCGATGTCCTCCTCTTCAGTTTCGGAATTAACTCTTTCGGTGACAACCACTGCCAATCTGTGACCGTCGGTGGCAGCAAATTCTAGGGTGTCTTTCTGAATTTTTAGATGAACCCCTGTTAATACTTGTTTAGTTTCGTCGCCACTGGTAGCAAATAAAGTTCCTTTTAAACCGTTGACGATCGCTTCTGGGGATAGATAAACTGTTTTTCCGTTGACGATCGCCGGCATATCTGGGTATTCCTCCGCAGCCATGCCCCGCACTTCGTATTTTCCGGAGCTAGATTTAATGGTCGCGATCGCCTCGCCTTTATCGTCATCTATAATTATTTCTCCATCCGGCAACCTCGACACGATATCCCCAAACAACTTAGCTGGCAGAGTTAAACTGCCCCCTTTTTCTACCGCTGCCGTAAAACTAGAACGAATCCCCAGACTCAAATCGAAGCCGGTTAACTCTACCTGTTGGTTTTCCTCATCTGCTGTTAATAGCACGTTTGCCAGCACTGGATGGTTCGGACGGCTGGGAACCGCCCGACTGACTAATGATAGATGACTGTTCAAGTCTTTTTGAGTTACTGTTATTTTCATTTAGCCACTCCATAAGTAATTATTCCTCCTTCCCGAAAATCTTGAATTTGGCCATTTTTTACAGCAGTTCGTAACGATTGCCTGATGCTGTTAGCAATCTTTTTATAGTAAGGACTTGATTCCTCAATATTAACGATCGCCTCAATTAGCTCTTTACTACTTTTAGGTTTTTTGCTAGATTTTAGGATTTGCATCAAAGAGCCTTTAACCCCTGAGTCAGGGTTTTTCAACACATCTGTTGCGGTGGGAGCCTCAGATGATGGAATCTGTTCCCTCACCCTTCTTGTCAAATACTGGGGGCGATCTTCCTTGGGCTTTTTCTTCGATGATTGTTTAGGATGGGGTTGGTCTTCCTTTTTAATCAGGGTTTGAAGAGCTTTCCTTTCTTCTTCTATGCCAGCGATCGCCTTCTCTAATTCAGACAACCTTTTTTGGCAAAAGGCGATCGCTTCTTGTTCTGTCATTATCATATTTGCCATAAAATTCTATTATTTTATCCCAACATTTGTAATAATAACATACTTGAACAAAATGTCAACTCTTTGGTAAAATAAATGTTACTTGTACCATGACAAATCTGTAAAAATGATTTTTCACCCCATACACAAACTCGATCGCCCGTTAGAGCAAATCGATTTTTCTGTTTACGGTCCCTTACTTAGACCTCATCCCAACCGAAAAGTAGGTGATGCGGTTGAGTTTATTTACGAGGATGACATACTAATAGGTCAAATTGAACGACTTGTTGACGATATCAGAAGCGTTGTCAGGACTGAACGAGAAGGTTTATTTGTAGTCCTCAATAACAAGTTCCTGAAACCAATAGATGAAAAATTATTTCAGTGTGAAGGCGGAAAGGTAGATTTTAAGAAAATCCGAAAAGAATTTGCTGATAAAGAATTGGCAGAGGCAGAAGAGGAAAGTAGAGCGATGTGGGAAGAAGCGATCGCCCAAGAACAACCCGACCTTAACTTAGCAACTGCCGATAATCTTCAAATTGCATATCCTTTTGCCCCTTCAATCTATCAGCAGAAAATTTTAGATGGGTTGAAATCTAGGCATCAGCAGTTGGAAGGTTTAGGTAGTCAATTAAAAAGTATGGTAATTGAAGCTTTGGCGGGTTGTGCTAAAAGTTCCACAATGGTATTAATAGCGGTATTCCTTAAGCACAATAGTTATAAGGCTGCCCATTGTCGCTTTGTGGTTTTTGGTAAGGCAAACCAGGAAGACTTGAAAAACAAAATCGAGACCGCCACGGGAAAACCCAGTTGGGGGAATGCCGTACAAACTTTACATGGTTTTGCCTTTGAGATTTGGCGGGGAAAAGACAAGGTAAAGGAGAAGGTAAAAGACTATGATATTGACGAGAAAAAATACGAAACAATTGCTAAAAACTTGGGAGCGATCGCTAAAGGCAACAAACCGGGAGATTTAGACAAAACTTGCGAGTCTGCCGAATTTTTGGAGTTGGTTGATAAATTAAGGATTTACTGCGTTAGGGAAATAACTCCCGATACTATTTTAGCGATCGCTGAACGCTGCCAGATAATCTCTTTTCTGACTGAAAATGCAGAAATACTTAAAAAAGCGGCTTTATGGTCTCAACGAGTTTTGTCAGAAGGGCTTAAAATAGCTGTTGAAAGTAAAAAAATTGATTATACCGATATGCTATGGTTGCTCTGGAAAGAGCAAAAAAAGTATCAGGGAATAATTGAGAAGTGGCGGGGGAAACTAAAGTTTATTGGGGTTGATGAGTCTCAAGATTTGAACCTACTACAAATTGAAGTGCTGAAAATTTTGCATAACCCTCAAACCAACTTTTTCTGCTTTGTAGGCGATCGCTGGCAAGCAATCTACGGGTTCCGAGGTAGCGAGTCAAATTGCATGGATATTTTACAAGATACCTTTGGATGCGATCGCTTTGACTTGCCCCTCAACTTCCGGTGCGGCAAAAATCACCTTGATTTTGTGCGGCAACTATTCCCCCATATCAAAATTGAAGCAAGGGAGGATGCACCGCTAGGAGAAATCCGATGCATAAAGGATTCTGATTTACCTCAATTGCTTAAAAAAGATAGTATTCCCACTTTTGGCATTGGGAGAAGGAATGCTTCTTTGGTTGGTTTGGCGATTCGGTTAGCATTGAAGGGAGTGTCTGTTAAATTTAAAGATGCTTTGGTCGCTCGAAAAATTTATAACGTAGTTCGTAGCGCCGTGACCGCATCAAAACAGCCTTACGATCCAGAAACTTTTGAGGCGCTTTTAAGGGCTGACACAAAAGTAAAAATAGCCAAGTTGCCAGAACGGAACCGACAAATGTTGGAACTTGAGGTCAGGGATTTGGCCAAGTGTTGCTATTTGATTTTTCAGCAATACCAAATAGCGTCAATGGGACAATGGGACGAAGTGTTGCAGCAGCTATTTGAGAGCCAGGAAACAAATGTGGCATTCCACACTATCCACAGTGGAAAAGGTGGTGAGGGCGATCGAGTGTTGTTTGTTTATCCAGACGACACGCCTCTTACTTATTTGGGGCAAACCGATGAGGAGAAGCAGCAAGAGCGCAATGCTATCTATATTGCACTAACCCGGTGTTTGGCTAAGGGCGATCGGGTTAATTCTGGGGTGTTGTGGTTGGTTATTCAGCAAGCAATAGAAAAAGGCAAGCTGGTTTACAAGTGGCCTGGGTGGTTGCCGCAGGAAATGAGAAGGTTTTAAGCATAAAAAACCAGGTTGCTATTTTGCAACCTGGTGGAAATTTGTATTTTAGTTATGCACAATGCCCCAAACTAAATATTTGATGTCCATCTTTGTCGATGGTATATCCCCATATTGCAGAATAGAACAGTTCATAATTTTTGTACTTTACTTGCGGCAATTCCGCTTTGTGCTTAATGTTACCATAATGAATTGGACCGTAGTGAGTTTGTAGTTTTATTATCTGTCGCAAAAGCTCTTTGTGGCGGGGATGGTTTCCTTTGTGAACTGGGAAATATTTTTCCCAGTCTTTGTTGGAGCAGGTTTCCCACACTTCAATGATTTTTTTTAGAATATCAACGCATCCTTGTTGATACTGATTGACTTCTAGTTGGAATTTTTGAGTTGCTAACATTTGTTTGTCCTTTGTTTGGTTTGCGGGACTCCCGCGACTCCCCAAGGGTGGGGAGTTTCGCCCGTGTCCGGCA